>JAQBFV010000133.1:0-17894 GCA_032123035.1 Betaproteobacteria bacterium
GAACGTGCGCTCGCTCTCGCGCAGCAGTTCATCCTCGGTCGTGGCGCGGTGGCGCGCACGCTTCTCCTCGACACCGAATCGCGTCATCAGCCGGGCCAGCATCTCGGCTTCGAGAGTGGGGTCGGGCGGTCGCGGCTGCCACGCGGTTTCCTGGTTGCTGTCCGCGGTCTGGGCAGTTGTGTAAACCTCTTGCATTCCACGATGGCTGATGTAGATCTCCGTTGTCCCGGGCTTCACGCCATGTTCGATGCGCGTGCGGAACTTGTCGCGCTCGCCGGTCTCATAGGGGGATAACTTGCCCAAAAAGTTCCGGATCATCCCCAAGTCGAGCTTCGCCCGGTTCTCGGCCCAGTCGGTCTCCATGATGCCGACTTCGGGAAGCTCGAGATTGACGGTGAAACCGGTTTCCTGCCAGAACGCTTTCACCACTGGCCATACCTGTTCCGGCGTGCCGGTCACCACCAGCCAGCGCTGGTTGCCATCGCGCTCGACGCGCACGTTTTGCGTCGTGGGCAGCCCGAGCGAGGCCACCTTCGCCGAGCCCCGCGCACCTGAGCGATCGCGGCTGTAATCCGAATACGTTGCCGTTCCCTTCGGATTGATGTCCGGCACGACATAGCGATCGTCGGCGCCCGGGCGCGTCAGATCGGGTGGAATCTCCAGGGGGGGCAGCTTGCCAGTCGATTTGTAGTCGACTTTCTTGCTCTCGAGACCGAGACTGCTGCACGCCCCCAGCAGTACACCGATGAGCGCGCATACTGCGTGATGCTGCAGGCTACGCGGCAACATATCTCCCGCCCGGCACTTCAAGCCCGATGCCCGCGTGCTGCATGGCCCCGCGCACCTGCTCGTGATACGCGGCCGAGAGCGGGGTGAGGGGCAACCGGATGCCGCCCTTGATGAGCCCCATTTGCTCAACCGCCCACTTAACGGGAATCGGATTGGCCTCGACGAACAGCTGGCGATGTAAGGGCAACAGGCGATTGTTGAGCTCGCGCGCCGCCGCGGTGTCGCCAGCGAGCGCCGCGGAGCACATCTCGTGCATCAGCCTGGGCGCGACGTTTGCGGTAACGGAAATCACGCCATTGCCGCCGAGCAGCATCAAAGCCAGCCCCGTCGCGTCGTCACCACTGTAGACCGCAAAGTCCTTTGGCTTACGCCGGATCAGGTCCGACCCGCGCTCCAGATTGGCGGTCGCATCCTTGATGCCGATGATGTTCGGAATTTGCGCGAGCCGAAGCACCGTTTCGTTCTGCAGATCAGCCACGGTGCGCCCGGGGACGTTGTAGAGAATGTGCGGAATATCCACGGCTTCCGCGATCGCCCTGAAGTGGCGGTAGAGTCCTTCCTGCGTCGGCTTGTTGTAATACGGCACGACCGACAAGCTGAGGTCCGCCCCCGCTTGTTTGGCGTACGCGGCGAGTTCGATCGCCTCGCTCGTGGAATTGGCGCCCGTACCGGCGACGACAGGAACGCGCTTCGCCGCGTGATCGACCGCCGTCTTGATGACAAGCCGGTGTTCATCGAAATCGACTGTCGGCGACTCGCCGGTGGTACCCACCGCGACGATGCCGTCGGTACCTTCCTTGATGTGCCAGTCGATCAGCTTGCGGAATGCGTCGAGATCAAGGACGCCGTCGATCTGCATCGGCGTCACGATCGCGACATTGCTGCCCTGCAGCGGTGCCATCTGGAAAATTTCCTTCTGAAACAGGGCCTGAGTTCAAAGTATAACGGTGTAATTTTACCTCATTGCGATGAATTCCATAAACAAGGTGACAGGCGAGACGAACGAATCGTTCCCCGCGGTCCCCGGCAATCAGTCCAAAAACCGTCCCCTATCGCCCCTGCCTTAAAGCAGATCGACCGCGCAGATACGCTGGACCATTGCGGGCTTGGGATCGGACACAAACAGATCCTCGTAGGCAAGAACTCGCAGGCGGCCACGCGCGACCTCCAGTAACTCTCCGGGCCGCAACAGGAAATCGGGATTGGAAGGGCGGCCGTAGCGTTCATTGCCCGCCGCGAAAGTCTCATAGATCAACGCTCCCCCGGGCGCTACAGCGGCCAGCAGGCGGGGAAACAACGGCCGCCAAAGGTAGTGGACCGCCACCACCCCGGCGAAGCGCTGCCCCTCGAAGGGCCACGGCCCTTTCTCCAGATCGGCGCACCGGGCGGTGACGTTCGCTGCGCCGCTCAGCCACGATAACACCGCAGGATCCCGGTCGACCGCGTCTACCGGGTGGCCCCGGGCGGCAAACAGTTGGGCATGCCGCCCTCGGCCACAGGCGATATCCAGCACGCGCCCGCCAGCCGGGATCCGGTCGGCCCAGCGCATCACCCACGCCGATGGCGTCGCGAGGTCGTGGGGATCGCCGCCCATTACAGTGACCTGTGACCCGTGACCCGTGACCGGTTGAAAAACGGGCACACCCGCGTGCGCGTTCTCCTGCGCTCTTTCCGTCGTATCTGTCGTTGATTGCGTTTGATGCTATCGGTGTTCATCGGCGACTACAAATTACTAAGAGCGCCTAAAAAATGACCGCCCCTACATTACACCCCTCCTTTTCAAGGAGGGGTGGATGCGAAGCAGACGGGGTGGTTGCGTGGGCACTTGTTACTCCCACCACCCCGCCCGCTTGCGCGGGCACCCCTCCTCGGGCAGGAGGGGAGTTAAATTTGTCAGGCGCTCTAAACTTACTGGTCACGCGTTACTGGTCACTTCGTGGCATCGTGAATGGCGCGGCTGTCTTCCGGCGCCTGGGCGCGATCGGACATGCCGTAATCGCGGATGACATCCGCGACGCGCAGCCGGTAGTCGGCAAAGATGCCCCCTCGGCCCTTCGCCTGCACCGCACGGTGTCCCTCGAACTGGCGCCAGCGTTTGACGGCGTCCTCGTCGCGCCAGAACGAAAGCGACAGAATCTTGCCCTCGTTGTTGAGGCTCGCGAAGCGCTCGATCGACACGAAGCCGTCGATTTTCTCCAGCTCGGGCCGGAGACTCGCGGCGAGATCGAGGTATTCCTGCTTCCGCCCGGCGGCGGGTATGACTTCAAAAATGACGGCGATCATCAGAAAAGCCGTGAATGGTGAAGGGTGAATGGTGAATCGAGAACGTCATAGGCGCATTCGCGCAGCCGGCATTTACGAATCACGATTTACGATTTACGGTTCTTAGATGACGCGGATATTCTTGAACTGCCACGGATCGGACTTGTCGATGTCCTCCTCGAACAGCCACCCGCGGTCATTCAGCGGCGTCCAGTCGGAATACGCGCCCACAATGTCCCCCAGGTACGGGTCCGCGACGTCTAGCACGCGCCGGTAGTCGAGGTCGTCCGGGTCCACGAGACCCGCCTCGGGGTTTTCCAGTATCCAGACCAACCCGCCCAGCACGCCGGCCACGACCTGCAAGCTCGTGGCATTGTTGAACGGCGCGAGCTTGCGCGCCTGCTGGATCGAGAGTCGTGAGCCGAACCAGTAAGCGTTCTTAGGATGCCCCATGAGGAGCGCCCCCAGCTCGTCCACGCCTTCGAAGATCTCGTCCATGAAAATGCGATAGTTCGGCTGCGCGATCCAGCTCTTGCCCCCCATCTCGTGATTCGACAGGACCGCGTCGTCGCACGGGTGATAAGCATAATGGCAGGTCGGGCGATAGATCGCGCTTCCATTCTCCCGCAAGGTGAAGTAGTCGGCGATCGAAATCGCCTCACCATGGGTGATCAGGAATCCGTGAAACGGACCCTCGTCCGGCGTCCAGGAACGGACTCTCACCGACATGCCGGGCCGGTCGAGGTAGATCGCCGCGTCGCAGCCGTGATCGTGGCGGTGTCCGTCGGGCGGGAAATGTTTCTCGTGTGTGCCCCAGCCGAGCTCGGAGGGTTGTCGGCCCTCGCTCACGAAGCCGTCCACTGACCAGGTGTTGGCGAACTCGTTCTGCCGCTTGCGGGGCTCGGCGACCTGGGTGTCACGCTCGGCGCAGTGGATGGCCTTGATCCCCAGCTTCATGGCAAGGCTGCCCCACTCCTCACGGCTCCTCGGAATCTTTACGTCTCCCCATACATCTCGCGCGACGTTCACCATGCCCTGCTTGACCCAGTGCGAGATGAGGCCCGGGTTCGCACCATGGGTCGGGACGACGGTCGCCCCTTTCGGGAATTTCCTCTTCAGCTGCAGCACTTCTTCACGCAGGCCGTAGTTGGAGCGCTGGCTCGGCGGGAGCGACGCGTCCGTGTACATTCCATGCCACGGCTCGATGCACGTGTCGAGGTAGAACACCCCGCGCTGCAGGCAAAACTCGATCAGCGCCGCGCTCGAGACATCCACCGAAAGATTGAGCAGGAAATCGCCCCGGCCGAGCAGCGGCTCAAGAATTTTCTGGTAATTGTCGCGCTTGAGAGGGTTGATGACGAACTTTACCCCGTACTCCTCCGCTTCCTTCCGGCCGCGATCGTCGGCGGTGAGGATGGATATGCGGTCGCGCGGCATGTCCACATGCCGCAGGATGAGCGGAAGGGTGCCCTGACCTATGGAGCCGAATCCTACAAAAACCAGCCGTCCACCAAACTTGACGTGTTTTTTCTCGTCCATTTCTCGTTTGGGCGATCTTTTCGCGCTTTCGCGCATGGCCCGCCATTTTCTGTCGCGAATCTTAACACCTCATTGCGCAAATCGTGTAGTAGTTTCACGCAAAAAATCAAGATCAACTCGCCGCCCGCCCCGAAATCGCTACACCTTGTGCCGGGACCTCAGAACCTCATGACAAACCGATCCGGCTTCCGTCCTCGGCAAACGACGCCTTGCACAAATCCCATCCGGCAGTGTGCCGCGGGTTCTCGGAATCCTTGCCGTGGTTTATCCTGTTGTCTTGCACGACAGGTGCACGTGAGCAGCAAGTCGTGTGCTGACGCATTCATCACTTACAGCCCGCCCGATTTGGAATCAAGGAATAGACATGGCACAAACTGAGACCCCGGTTGCGGCAGCACTGGCGAAAGAGAGGGTGGCTGGCCTGGTCGCCCGCGCCCGCGCCGCGCAAAAGATTTTCGAGCGCTCGACGCAGGCACAGCTCGACGAAGCGGTCACCGCGGTCGGCTGGGCCATCATGAATCCGGCGCATAACCAGGCGCTCGCCGAGATTGGCGTGCGGGACACCGGCCTTGGCGTTGTCGCCGACAAGATACTGAAGAACCACCGCAAGACACTGGGCTTGCTGCGCGACCTCGCGGGCGCCCGATCATCCGGTGTCATTGCCGAACACGCGGACAGTGGAATCACTGAGATCGCCCGACCCATGGGCGTGATCGCCGCTGTTGTGCCCTCGACCAACCCGGGAGCTACTCCAGCGAACAACATCATTAATGCGCTGAAATGCGGCAATGCCGTGATCCTTGCGCCTTCCCCCAAAGGTCACAGCACGGCGGCACTGCTGCTGACCTTCGTGCACCAGTCACTCGAGCGCATTGGAGCGCCGGTCGACCTCGTGCAGCAGCTTCCCGATCCGGTCACGCGCGAGCTGACGAGCGAGCTCATGAAACAGTGCGATCTCGTCGTCGTGACAGGCTCGCAGAACAACGTCCGCGCCGGCTATTCGAGCGGAACCCCCTGTGTAGGCGTTGGGCTTGGCAACGTCGTTGTTATCGTGGACGAATCGGCGGACCTCGCCGATGCCGCGGCGAAGATCATGTTTTCGAAAATCTTCGACAACGCGACCAGCTGCTCGTCCGAGAACGCGGTCGTGATCCACGACCGCGTTTATGACCAGATGATCGCCGCCCTGGCAAAGGAAGGAGGGGTCGTTCTTACGGCTTCCGAAAAGGAAACATTGCAGAAGGCAATGTTTCCTGGCGGCAAGCTCTCGCCCGCGATCACGGCGCAGCCGGTGAAAACAATCTGCGCGATAGCGGGACTCACGCGACCGGCGCTCGTCGATGCGAAATGCCTGATGGTCGAAGAGACCGGAACGGGCAAGAACCACCCGTTTTCGGGAGAAAAGCTTTCGCCGGTACTGACCGTCTATCGCGCGAGCGATTTCGATCATGCGTTCAAGATCATGCGCGCCATCTACGGTTACCAGGGCAACGGCCATTCATGCGGAATCCACACATGCAACGAGGACCAGATCCGGCGGCTCGGGCACGAGATGACGGTATGCCGCGTCATCGTCAATCAGGCGCATGCGATCGCGAACGGCGGCAGCTTCGACAACGGCCTGCCCTTCTCGCTTTCAATGGGCTGCGGCTCCTGGGGGCGCAACAGCATCTCGGATAATCTCAACTACCGGCACTTTATGAACGTGACGCGCCTCGTCCGCACAATCCCCGAGCACAAGCCCTCGGAAGAGGACCTGTTCGGTCCGTTCTGGAAGAAGTACGGAAAGTAAAACGTGAATCGGAACCTCAATTAACCGCGGATAAACGCAAATGAACGCAGATCTACGTATACAGGAAACTCAGAACCGGTTTTATTAGCCGCCGATAGACGCCGATAAAAGCCGGTAAAAAGTGATGGAGAGTAATGAGCAAGGAGCGACAACCGAAAATGCGTGGTTTGATCCATTCACGATTTACGATTCACGATTCACGGCTCTGATTAGCGTTCATCTGCGGTCATCTGCGTTTATCTGCGGCTAAGAATGTTTTTCAATCTCTAAACAGGCAAACTCATGAACTTCGAGGAACACGCGGCCAAGCCGCTCCTGGCCGGGCGGGGGATCGCCGTCCCCAGGGGTGAGCTGGCGAGAACGCCTGACGAAGCGGCCAAGGTCGCGGTGCGGATCGGCGCTGTCGTCGTCAAGGCGCAGGTCCCGACCGGCAAGCGCGGCAAAGCAGGCGGCATCCGGCTCGCCGCGACGCCGGACGAAGCCAGGCGCCATGCCAAATCCATCATTGGCATGGAGATCGCCGGCCACAAGGTCGAGAAGGTGCTCATCGAAGAGCAAGTGCCGATTGAACGCGAGCTTTATGCCGCGGTGCTCAACGATCCCTCGAGCAAGGGCCCGCTTGTCATGTTTTCGACCGAGGGTGGGATGGATATTGAGGACACGGCGGCGACGGCGCCCGATAATCTCCGTCTCCAGCCCGTTGATATCCGCCGCGGCTTTCTTCGTGCGGATGCCGATGCACTGATTCAAGGCCTGGGTCTCGGCGCGGCCGAAGGCATGGTCGCCGACGTACTCGCGAAACTCTACGCGGCCTATGCCGCCTTCGACGCCGAGCTGCTGGAGATCAATCCGCTGATCGTCACCCGGGACGGCCGCGTGATCGCGCTCGATTGCAAGTTCGTGATGGACGATTCGGCCATTGTGCGCCAAGCCGACATTGCGCGCGCGGGCACGCCCGACAAGCTGACCGACCTCGAAGCCAGGGCCAAGGCCGCCGGGCTCAAGTTTATCGACCTCGACGGCGACGTCGGTGTGCTTGCCAACGGCGCCGGGCTGACCATGACGACAATGGACGTCGTCCGCTACCACGGCGGCCGTCCCGCGAACTTTCTCGAGATCGGCGGTGAGTCCTACACGCAGGCTAAGCCGGCGCTCGAGCTGCTGCTGTCGAAGCCCGGCATCAAAAGCCTGGTCATCAACTTCTGCGGCGCCTTTGCGCGCACCGACGTGATGACCGAGGGCGTCATCGACGCAATCGAGGCGTTGAAACCCAAGCTGCCAATTTTCTTTTCGGTGCACGGCACGGGCGAGGAGGAAGCGATTAAATTGTTGAAGGAACGGCTGAACGTCACGCCGCTTCCAACGATGGACGACGCCAGCAAGGCTGCGGTGGACGCAGCCCGTTGAACCGCAGAATTTAGCCGCAGATAAACGCCAATGAACGCAGATAGCTCCATACAAAAAACGCAAAACCCGAGCGCCGAACCCCGAACAGACTTTATTCGCCGCCGATGGACGCCGATGAACGCCGATAGGCGAAAGCAAGACACGGCGCGATTCGCGATTCACGTTTCACGATTCACGGAATCAATCTGCGTTTATCTGCGGCTCAAGTCGGAGGCGGCGCGATGATCGTCCGCGGCACCGATCGCGTGATCGTGATGGGCATCACCGGTAAGCAGGGCACGTTCTGGACCGAACGCATGCAGGCCTACGGCACCAAGATCGTGGGAGGCACCAATCCGAGCAAGGCAGGCACCACCCATTGCAACGTGCCCGTTTTCGCCACCGCCGGGGACGCGATGAAGGGGGCCGGCTTCGACGTCGCGGTCCTCTTCATCCCGCCCCTGATGGTCAAGGAAGCCACCCTGGACGCGATCGAGGCCGGTGCCAAGAGCCTCGTTGTGCTGACCGAGCACATCCCGGTGCACGACGTGATGTACTTCATTGCCGCAGCGAAGGAACGCGGCGTTCCCATCCTCGGCCCGAACACCGCGGGCGCCGTCACGCCCGGCGAATGTTTTGCCGGGTTCATGCCCGCCTTCAACGAGCGCATCTTCAGGAAAGGCTCGATCGGCGTTGTTTCCCGCAGCGGCAGCCTGGGCACGCTTCTGTGTCTCAATGTGGTCCAGGCCGGCTACGGAGAATCCGCCTTCCTTGGCATCGGCGGTGATCCGATCATCGGCACCACCACGCGCGACGCGCTTGTCGCCCTCGATAATTTTCCCGGCACCGAGGCCATCGTGGTGGTCGGTGAGATCGGCGGCTCAATGGAAGAGGAAGCGGCCGAGTACGCCAGGACCATGGCCAAGCCCGTGGTCGCCTTCATCGCCGGCGGCGCCGCGCCCGAGGGCAAGAAGATGGGCCATGCCGGCGCCATCGTCATGGGTGACAAGGGAAGCTATGGTTCGAAGCGCTCCGCGCTCGAAGCGGCCGGGGTCACCGTGCTCGATACACCGTCCGACGTGGGGGCGGCGTTGAAGGCCCGGCTCGGACGCTGATCCGTTGGCGTACCGTAATGAAATCCAGAATGAGATTCTACGAGCGCCGAGTCTTGCCCTGGCTGATTGACCTTTGCATGCGGAACAAGGAGGCACAGCGCTACCGCGAGCGGGTCGTTCCCCAGGCGGTGGGCCGGGTACTGGAGGTCGGCGTCGGATCGGGGCTGAATCTCCCGTTCTACGGGGCCGGCGTGCGCCATCTTTTCGCCCTGGAGCCTTCGCCGGAGCTTCGCAAGATGGCGGGCCGTAAAACGAAGGTCGCACGGTTTACCGTGGAGTTCCTGGATCGCTCCGCCGAGGAAATCCCTCTCGAACGAGCCAGCGTGGATACGGTGGTCACGACCTGGACCTTGTGCACGATCCCCGACGCGGTCCGCGCTCTGCAAGAGATGAAACGGGTGCTGAAGCCCTCCGGCGCGCTGCTGTTCGTCGAGCACGGGCTCGCCCCGGAGCTTAGCGTCCAGGCCTGGCAGCATCGCCTCAACCCGCTCTGGAATCGTATCGGCGGCGGCTGCAACCTCAACCGCGAGATTGACCACTTGATCGTGCGGTCGGGTTTTCGGCTTGCCGAACTTGAAACAGAATACATCAAGGGTTTGAAGCCCCTGAGCTTCACGTATAGCGGCCGCGCCATTCCGACGTGACCTAGCAGGCGGACTCGATGCCCGGCGCGCAACGCGCCGGCCCGCGCATGCCCGAGCTCAAGCAGGCCGGGGCGGAGAAACTCGTCAAGGCGACCCGGCATGCGCGACGACCGCGTTGCGATGGTATTTGCCGCTCCCCAGGAAATAGGGGACTTGGTCGTCGAACAATGCGACTAATACCGAAATCATTGGAGACAGATACGCGAACTTGACGGCAGACCGGGTAACGGGGGCAAGCAGCGCCTTGACTCTGGAGTAAGCTCCAGGGTCTAAGCTGGAAACCGCATGGAGGTTACATGGATACGCGGGTAGCGGAGCTCACGATCGGAAAGGTTGCGCGCAGCGCCGGGCTGGCGATTGATACCGTGCGCTATTACGAGCGCGAGGGGTTAATCGAGAAGCCGGCGCGCACCGCGTCGGGCTACCGGCATTACCGCGCGGACGTTATTGCGCGGCTGCGTTTCATCCGCCAGGCCAAGGAGCTCGGGTTCACGCTGACCGAGATCCGGGAGTTGCTCACGCTAAAGGTGGCCCCGGGCAAGTCGTGCGCGGACGTGAAATCGCGCGCGGAAGCGAAGATCGCCGACGTCGAGCAGCGCATCGCGCAGCTAGCCCGGATGAAGCGCGCGCTCACGAAGCTCGTCACTGCGTGCTCCGGCCGCGGCCCGACGAGCGAATGCCCCATACTCGATGCCATGGAAACCCGTGGGCTTGCGTCATGAAAACGCTGACGGTCACGATCGAAGGCATGCACTGCGACGGCTGCGCCGAGACAGTCAAGGCACTGCTAACGCTCGAAACCGGCGTCAAGGTGGCCAACGTCTCATACCCGGAACGCCGCGCGCGCGTGCTCTACGAACCCACCGCGGTTGATGAGGCAAAGCTGGTCGCCGCAATCGAAAAGGGCGGCTACAAGGTCGCGTCCACGAAATGACCGATGCTCTGACCACCGGCGTGCTGCTGCCGATTGGGCTCGGCCTCTTCGGATTCATCGAGCCCTGCACCATCGGCTCGACGTTGGTGTTCATCAAGGTCATGGAGGGCAAGCCGCCTGCAACAAAGCTCTGGCAGGTCGGCATCTTCACCGTCACTCGTGCGCTCTTCATCGGCGCGCTGGGCTCGGTCGCAGTCTTCGTCGGCACGGCTTTCATCGGCTTTCAGAAAGCAATGTGGACCGGGTTGGGAGCGATCTATTTCGTGCTGGGGCTTCTGTACCTCGCCGGCCGTACGGGCTTTTTCATGCGTTCGCTTGGACCGAGCCTCGCGCGCATCGGTGACGAGCGCGGCTCGGCAGCGCTCGGCGTGCTCTTCGGTCTCAACATTCCCGCGTGCTCGGCGCCCCTGTTGTTCACATTGCTCGGCACCGCCGCCGCCAGCGGCGTATCGGGCGCGACCCTTGCGAGCGGGTTCTCGTCGCTCGCCCTCTTCGGTCTCGCGCTGTCGCTCCCGCTCGCGGTCGCGGTGCTGGTGCCAGCAGCGCGGCGCGCGCTCGACTGGCTCGCGGGCCTGAGCCGCCGGATGCCGCGCTGGACGGGAATCGTCCTCATCGGGCTTGGGGTGTGGTCGATGTGGTTCGGGCTGTTCGTCACACCGCGCGCTTAGGAATTTGTGGGGCTCCGCCCTGACAAATTCCTAGAGCTTGACTCTGGAGCGCGCTGCAGGGTTTAGGCTCTAGCGCATCGAAAACCTGGGGGACCGAATAACATGGTGACGACCAGCCTCGCTGAACCGTCTCCAAAGCTTTGGACTGAGGAGCCGGCCGCGCGCGCCGACCGCGCGAGAATTCGTGCGCGCATCGGCGGCCTGCATTGTTCGCTGTGCACTGGAACGATCGAGAAGGCGCTCGGCCAGTTGCCGGGCGTGGACAAGGTCGCGGTGAGCCTCACCCATGAGCAAGCCCTGATCGAGTATGACCCGGCGCTCATTCAGCCCGAACGGGTGCTCCGGACGCTGCGCGATATCGGCTACACGGTCTCGGATCCGCGCAAGTTGCGGGCGTTCGAGGAGGAGGAGCGCGATCTCGTGCGCGAAGGCCGCCGCTTCCTCGCCGCAACGGCGGCGAGCCTCATCGCGATCGCCTTCATCGCCAATCCGGCGGTGCCGTGGACGGTGGCGGTCGACGCCATTGCTTCAACGAGCCTTGCCGCATTCGTCGCGCTTGTGCTCTGGCCACGGGGCGCGGCGCCTGCGCTGAGCGCCGCGCTGGTTCTGGGCGGAGCCGCGGCGGCGCTTCTCGTGCTGCGCGCGCAAGGCATTATCGCTCCGTCCGCCGTGCCCTGGATCGTCGGTGCACTGGCGTTCGCGACCGTGTTCGGATTCGCACGGCACATTCTCATCATGGCGTTCCAGGCGCTGCGCCGCGCCATCCTTAACCAGCACGTTCTGCTGGAAGCCGCCGCGCTCGCGGGTCTTGCCGGCGGGTTGCTAGGGCTCGCGCTCGGCCGCGAGGACTACCCCACCGCGCCGTTCTTCGCCGTAGCGGTACTGGTCGCCACCTACCACCTGTTCTCCGAATGGCTATCGCTCATCGTGAAAACGCGCAGCTCGCAGGCGGTGAGGCGCTTGCTCGACCTGCGCCCCGATACAGCGCACGTCGTGCGCGAGGGTCGCGAAGTGGACGTGCCCGTCGAGCAGGTCAAGGTTGGCGAGCTGGTGCGCATTCGGCCCGGAGAGCGGCTCCCGGTGGACGGCACAGTGGCCGAAGGGCGCTCGTCGGTTGATCTTTCCCTCGTGACGGGCGAGCCCATGCCGGTCGACCGCGGCTCGGGGGAGGCCGTTGTCGGCGGTTCCATCAACGGAACCGGCACCCTCCTCGTGCGCGTGACGGCAATCGGTGAAGAGTCGTTCCTGCAACGCGTCGTGCGCGAGGTCGAGGATGCCCGCGCGCTCAAGCCCGGCATCCTCCATCTCGTCGACCGCGTTCTGCGCGTTTACGCGCCGCTGGTGCTGTCAGTGGCACTGCTCGCCTTGCTGGGCTGGTCGCTCGCTTCTTTCCTCGTCACCGGCCACGTCGACCTCGAGCGCGCCGTGTTCGCTGCGCTCAGCGTCCTCGTCATGGGCTATCCGTGCGCCATCGGTATTTCCGCGCCGCTCTCGATCGTGCGCGGCGCGGGCGAGGCGGCCGAGCGCGGGATCCTGATGCGCACCGGCGAGGCCTTCCAGGGCTTCCGTCTAGTTACGCAGATCGTGCTGGACAAGACCGGAACGCTCACGGAAGGTCGTCCATCGCTGCGCGAGATCGTGTCCGCGAACGGGAGCGAGAGCGAGCTCCTCGCGGTGGCGGCTGCGGTGGAATCCGCTTCCGAGCATCCGCTGGCACGCGCCGTCGTGGAAGCGGCGTTTGAGCGTGGCATCACGCCGCCGGGAGTCGATGACTTCGAGGCGATTGCGGGCAAAGGTGTCGTGGCACGCATCGGGCAAAGCGAAATACTCGCCGGCAGTGCCCGCTTCCTCGCCGAACGCGCGGTGTCTCTTGATGCGTACGCCCCGCAAATCCAGGCGCTCGAAGGCGACGCTCATACTGTCATTGCCGTGGCACGCGGCGATACCTGTCTCGGCCTGCTCGCGCTGGGCGACAACTTGCGCGCGGATGCACGGCAAGCCATTGACGCCCTGCGCGAGGCGGGCGTGCGGCCGATACTGGTCACGGGCGACAACGAGCGCGCGGCACGGGTCATCGCCAGAAAGCTTGGCATTAAAACCGTCCACGCCGGTGTGCTGCCGGGCGGCAAGGCGGGAATCGTGCGCGAGCTCCAGGCCCACGGTCGGGTCGCCATGGTCGGGGACGGCATCAACGATGCGCCGGCGTTGATGCAGGCCGACGTCGGCATCGCGATGGGTGGCGGAACCGATATCGCAATCGATGCCGCAGACATCATATTGCTGGGAACGCGGCTCACCGCGCTCGTCGAGGCACGCGAGATCAGCCGCCGCAGCTACCGCAAGATGCTGCAGAACGTCTCTCTCGCCTTCCTTTTTAATGGACTTGGCGTGCCGCTTGCGGCGACCGGGTTGGTCAACCCCGTCTGGGCCATGGCCGCGATGGCAACCAGCGTCACGCTGATCTTCTTTAATTCGCTGTGGGGCCGGCCGGCGCTGTTCTTCGACGCAATCATGAGCGTCGGGCGCCGCGTGCCCGGCTCGCCGCAGCGCGTGCTCGCTTGAGCCAGGAACCGGAAAAATTGAGAAAGCTGCTGAACATCGCGTTCTGCATCGCGCTCGTCTTCCCTCCGTTCGCGTCGGCGATGGGTTTGCTGCCCAAAAGCGAGGGACAGGCGGCGTGGGAAGCGCTGCAAGGACGGGTCCTAGGCGCGCTCGGAGAGAGCTGCGCTGCCGTGAAGCAGCCTGCGGAACGCGTTTCGGCCATTTCCGTACCGGGCGCGACGCGCGGCGAACTCCCGCTCAACAGAGTGGTCGCGGCGAGCCTTCATCCGATGGTGACGGTGAAATTCATTATCGGCCCGGAGAAGAAGCAGGGAATACCGCAGGATTCAGGCGGGCTACTCGCGCTGACCGCACCGGCCACGGGTACGTACGTGCTGGGCACAGTGAGCCGGGCGTGGGTTGACGTGGTGGACCAGGACCAAAACCGTTTTGCCAGGGCCAAGCACTACGAGTGGGTGGATTTCTGCGGGCGACGCATGAAAGTGGGAGTCTTCGAACTGCGCGCGGGCGTGCGCTACTGGATTCAGATATCGGTGAGCCCCGACCCGGCACTAGATCTTTTTGTCGCGGGCCCGCTGAATTAACGTTCAGCCGCCAAGGCATCGATGATCGGGCAGCCGAATCTTCGGCTGCCTTTCGAGCATTCCGCGATCAGCCCCTTCAGCGCCTTCTCAATAGCCGCCAAGTCGGTGATTTTGTCCTCGACCATGGCGAGCTTCTTTTCCGCGAGCCCTTTAGTCTCTTCACAGTGTTCGCCATTGGAAAGACCCAGCAGCAACGCAATTTCCTCCAGCGAAAAGCCCAACGCCTGCGCGCGCCTGATGAAACGCAGCCGCTTGAGATCATCCGAGTCGTATCGCCGAATGCGGCCGTGTTCCCGGCGGGGCCGTGGCAGCAGGCCGATGCCCTGGTAATAACGGATGGTCTCGACGTGGACCCCCGCTTCCTTGGCCAGCTGGCTGATTCTGATGCCTTTTTCCGAGGCGACGTGTTTTAACATATCCCTTGACTCCGTAGCTAACTACGGAAGTAAGGTTACACCTTCGCAGCAGCATAAGGAAACCCGCGCATGATCGAAGGCAAGGCTGAAACCGGCTCGTTGATCACCAGCAGCGTCGCCGGTGTATTCGCATCGGCGTGCTGCGTTGGTCCGTTGATGCTCGTCAGCGTGGGACTGGGCGGAGCGTGGGTGAGCTATTTGACCGCACTCACGCCCTACCGCTGGGTTTTCATCGGCATTGCCGTGGTGGCGCTCGCCTTTGCCTGGAAAAGAATCTACCGGCCAGACGCACAGTTCGAGCCTGGCCAGGTGTGCGGCGTTACCAAGACTCGCCGGGCCTACAAGCTTGCGTTCTGGATCGTGACCGCATTTGTGGCCGTTGCCGCCGCATCCCCGTACGGCGTGGAGCTGTTTCTCGGAGGCTGAAATGAGAAAGACCACCTTGTTCCTCATCGCAACTGCATTCTTCGCGACCGCCGCGTTCGCGGAAATGAAGACCGTTACGCTCTCGGTGTCCGGGATGACGTGAGGCGGGTGCGTGATCTCCGTGAAGAGATCCTTGACCAAGCTCGACGGCGTAACGAAGGCGGAGGTCAGCCTCCAAAAACGCGAAGCGATGGTCACCTACGACGATGCGAAGACCAACGTCGAGGCGCTAGTCAAGGCAACCAAGGACGCCGGCTACCCGTCAACACTCAAGAAAGAGCGGAAATGAATTCGTACACCATGCGCGTGACCGGGATGACCTGTGATCACTGTGCGCAAACTGTTGAGAAAGTATTGGGCACGGTGCCGGGCGTAACTGCGGCACAGGTGTCCTACGCGGAGGGCAAGGCTCGGGTCGAGAGCCGAGATGGCACCGTCGGGTCCGCGTTGATCCAGGCGGTCGAAGGCAAAGGCTACGGCGCCGAATTGCTCGACGCGCCTGCGCGTGGCAGCAGCGCGGTGCGCGCCCCCTCCATGGGCGAGACGGCGCCGTCGAAACAAACGGCCGAAAGCAGTCTGCAAGTCGCGGTCATCGGCAGCGGCAGCGGCGCCTTTGCCGCGGCCATCCGGGCCGTCGAAGAAGGGGCGCAGGTCACCCTGATCGAAGCAGGAACGGTGGGCGGCACTTGCGTTAACGTCGGCTGCGTCCCTTCCAAAATCATGATCCAGGCGGCTCATGTCGCGCACCTGCACGCCACCAGCCCGTTTTCCGGGATCGAAGGCCGCCCGGCGCAGCTGAATCGCACGGCGATGGTCGCACAGCAGCAACAGCGAGTCGAAGAACTGCGGAACGCCAAGTATCTCAACATCCTCGACGGCAATCCCGGCATCAACCTGGTGCCAGGCGTCGCGCGCTTCAAAGACGCCCACACCCTGGTTGTGAAGCGGCCGGACGGCCGGGAAACGCAGATAAAGGCCGACCGGGTCCTGATTGCGACGGGAGCCTCCCCCGCGATACCGCCGGTGCCCGGGCTCAAGGAGTCGCCCTACTGGACTTCCACGGACGCGTTGGTCGCCAAAGAATTACCGAAGCATCTCGTCATCATCGGATCGTCCATCGTCGCCGTCGAGCTGGGGCAGGCGTTCCTCCGACTCGGGTCGAAGGTAACGATGATCGCGCGCAGCAAAGTGTTGTCCCGGGAGGATCCGGCCATCGGCGATGCTCTCGAGGCGGCGCTCACCGGCGAAGGCATGAAGATCCTGACCCAGACCCAGACGCGCTCCGTCGCTCACCGCGATGGGCTGTTCCATCTCGAAACCAGTTCCGGCACGGTGAAGGGTGACCGGTTGCTGGTCGCAACGGGCCGCCGCCCGAATACCGCCGGCATCAATCTCGAAGCGATCGGTGTCAAGCTGGACGAGCGCGGCGCGATCAAGGTGGATGACCAACTTTGGACCGGTTTGCCGGACGTGTACGCAGTGGGTGATTGCACCAACCAGCCGCAGTTCGTGTACGTGGCGGCTGCGGCCGGGACCCGCGCCGCGATCAACATGACCGGCGGCGATGCGGCCCTCGACCTCACGACCATGCCGGCGGTAATCTTCACCGATCCGCAGGTGGCGACCGTGGGGCTCACGGAGGCGGAAGCACGCTTGAAAGGCATCGAAACCGATTCGCGTACCCTCACGCTCGACAACGTGCCGCGGGCCCTGGCCAACTTCGATACACGAGGATTCATCAAACTGGTCGCGGAGGCTGGAAGCGGACGTCTGCTTGGAGTACAAGCGGTCGCAGCCCAGGCTGGGGAGTTGATTCAATCGGCCGCGCTCGCGATTCGCAACCGCATGACGGTCGATGACCTCGCCGGGCAGCTTTTCCCCTATCTCACGATGGTCGAGGGCCTCAAGCTGTGCGCGCAAACCTTTACGAAGGACGTGACGCAGCTCTCCTGCTGCGCGGGTTAGGAGTAAGACCATGAAGGAACTCTTGAAACAGTGCACATCGGTCGCCGGGGCGGGTTTTGCAGGCGCGTGTTGTTTAGGCGTGACGGCGGCGCTGTCGGTGCTGACCGCCATCGGCGCGGGCTTCCTGATCAATGATGCCTTTCTCATTCCGCTCTATCTGGGTTTTCTCGGCCTGAGCACGTGGTTGCTTTATCGATCGGCGCGATCTCACGGCAACCTCGCTCCCTTGTGGACGGGCCTCGCAGGCGCCGTCGCAGCCTTCGTGGCCTTGTGGTTTCTGCCGGCGCTGGTCTACACCGGCCTCGCCGTGTTGATCGCGAGCAGCGTGTGGGACTTCTTCAGCGGGCGCCGGGCCCTGGCCTCCCCGCATTAGGTTTCTGTCGGAAGCTGCGCGAAAAACCAATAAAGATGCATCAATCATGGAGGCGACACACACGCCAAAAGCAACCTCGCCGGTCCGCGGCACGTTGACCTACATCATGGGTGCGCTCACGTTTATGACGTGCCCCTGCCACCTTCCAATCCTGTTGCTTTTGCTGTCAGGCACTGCAGCCGGAAGTTACCTTTCCCAGAACCTCGGGATTGCGTTCATGCTGATGCTGCCCATTTTCCTGTTGTCGGCGCTGGCCACGTGGCGGCTGCTCGACACGAGCAAGAAGGATCGCCAGTAAAGTCCTCACCACCGTTCGCAACACATCCAAGGAGGCCCGATGGAAGCGGCAAGAGTGTTCGCGCTTTTTGTTGTCACCGCGATAGCTGAAATCGTCGGCTGTTACCTGCCCTACCTCTGGCTCAAGCGCGACGGCTCGATC
>JAQBFV010000134.1:0-11886 GCA_032123035.1 Betaproteobacteria bacterium
CAAGTTACGAGGGTGAGCAAGCATGGAGAGGATTAGCACCGCAAAAGAACCTATTGGGTGAAATTGCATTGATAGGAGCATTTATTAGTGCTTTTTCTATAAAATATTTATCTAAGAAATATAAAGTAATTGATTATTCAATGTTGGTTATTTCCATCCTTCTGCTTATCGGCAGTAAAAGTACTACCTGATCGTACTCCTATCGCTGTGTTTCAACGCCGCTCTCCTTGCCGCTGGCGGTGCGAGCGCAGCCCAAGGCCTTGCCCCGCAATCAACGAGTGGATCTGGCGTTACCGTCAAGGCCACGCCACGCGCGCTGGCGGGTGGATCCTGGGAATTCGACATCGTGTTCGATACCCACTCGCAGGAACTGAAGGATGACCTGATGAAATCGGCGACGCTGATTGCCGACGGCAAGACTTTGGCCCCCGCCGCGTGGCAGGGCGATCCGCCCGGCGGCCATCATCGCAAGAACGTGCTCAAGTTCGATGCGATCGACCCGCGGCCGCAGGCGATCGAGTTGCGAATTGCGCGGCCTGGCGAGGCGAAGCCGCGTTCGTTCCGCTGGCAACTCAAATGATGCCGGAACAGCTATGGCGCGCTGACTCGGTGTTCTGGACACGTCGCCATCGAGGAGGTACCGACTATGTGGGGTGACATGGGAAATTGGGGTTTGGGCTGGGGATTGTTCGGCGTCCTGCACATGCTGCTGTGGTGGGTGCTCATCATTCTCGGGATCGTGGTGCTCGTGAAATGGCTGTTCGGCGGGTCGTCCCGTGCGGGGAGCGCGGAGCCGAGCCGCGCGCTTGAAGTCCTCAAGGAACGCTACGCCCGCGGGGAAATCGGCAAAGAGGAATTCGAAGAGAAGAAGCGCGATCTCTCCGGCTAGGATTTTGTCGGACCTGGGTCCGACAAAATCCTAATGGAAAACTGCCTGCACGACATGTGTCATATCGCCTTACTGCTCCCGCTTCTGGCGCTACCCGTGTTGTGGATGTGGCCGCTTGCGGTGTCCGTCCCAATCTACGCCGTGGTAGCGATCGTTTCGGCCGCGATTTACTGGTATGCCGTCCTGGCGATGCGGCGCCCCATCGAGACCGGCGCGGAAGCGATGATCGGGACAATAGGCAAGATCGCGGAAAGCCACGACACGCGCCTTGTGGTACGGATAGGAGGCGAGCTCTGGAATGCCCGATCACTTGCCACTCTCCATGAAGGCGAGCGCGTGGAAGTGGTGGCGGTCAAACGTCTCGTCCTCGTGGTAGAAGCGCTTGATGGTAGATCTCAAAGCGGCGCCGCGGGCGCTGAAAGCCTGCCGAACTGACGAAAGGAAAGTGCTATTGGGTCCAGGGCGCGGGCGGGTTCGCGCCAAATCTTCGGTGAGACAAAACGATGAGCGGAACAGACGGAAAAGATGTCAAGGATGACCGGGACGCCACGCCCAGTCCGGCGCGACGAAAGCTTCTGGTAGCGGCAACCAGCGTAGTCGGCGCCGCAGGACTCGCTGCGACTTCGGTACCTTTCATTGCCTCGATGACGCCGAGCGGACGGGCGCGCGCCGCGGGCGCGCCGGTTGAAGCCGAGTTCGGCCGGCTCGAACCCGGCGAACAGCTCACGGTGGAGTGGCGTGGGAAACCCGTATGGATCCTGCGCCGTACCGAGGCGATGCTCAAAATCCTGGAACAGCTTGCGCATCAGGCGCAACTCGCGGATCCGCGTTCTGAAGTTGAGCGCCAGCAACCGGATTACGCCCGCAACGCATTTCGCTCGATCAAACCATCCTATCTGGTAGTCGTGCCAATTTGCACCCACTTGGGCTGTGTGCCAACGTTCCGTCCCGACGTTGGGGCCAAAGATATAGGACCGGATTGGGATGGCGGCTATTTCTGCCCGTGCCACGGTTCCAAGTTCGATTTCGCCGGACGGGTGTACCGCGACGTGCCGGCGCCGACGAACCTCGTCATTCCGCCCTATCATTACCTGAGCGAAACGAAGGTGGAAATCGGCGAAGACCTTGGGAGCGCGAAGGCATGAACGCAGCCGTGAAGCCGCGCATCGGCGGGTTGCCGCCTAGTCGTTATCCCTGGTACGTGCGGCTGATCCTCAGGATGCAGCAGCGCAAGTACGGGCAAGCCTTCGAACCGGCACGTCTCTGGGGCCGAATTCCGCGGGCATTTCTGATGCTCACGCTACTCTACCGATCGCTCGACCGCGCCGACTCGCCTCTGGATCCTGTCTTGCGCTCGCTCGTGCAAGTGCGGATTTCGCAGATCAATGGGTGCGCGTTCTGCATTGATCTCAACTCCGCAACGGCACTCGAGCGTCACGGCTCCCGCGAAAAGCTGGCCGCCCTCGCGGACTACGAAATCTCGCCGCTGTTCTCCGACCGCGAGCGGGCTGCACTGGCCTACGCGGAAGCCGTCACCGATTCGGCGCGCCGCGTCGATGACGCGCTCTTCGCGCAGCTGCAGCGGCACTTCCCGGACCAGGAGATCGTGGAGCTGACGGCGCTCATCGCGTTCCAAAACATGTCGAGCAAGTTCAACGCGGCCCTTGGAGTTCCGGCGCAGGGTTTTTGCGCCACAGGCCCAGCGAAACGCTGATCTGAACCGCAGATGAACGCGAACGAATGCAGGTAAAGCGCAGACACGAAGGGCACGAAGGACACCAAGGAAAACACGAATGGGAACAAATTCTGAGTGAAAACCTTCGTGCCCTTTGTGCCCTTTGTGTCTCAGCTTTCGCGGCCTGGCAGCCTAGGCGGTTCAATTTTTGTTCTAGCTAAGATCCTTGGTAATGGCGGCGATAATCGGGCAGTGCGGCGCCTTTTTATGGGCCTCGCACTCGTGAAGCAGGTGCGAGAGTGCGCGCTCCATCTGTTTCAGGTCCGCCAACCGCCGGCGGATCTCTGCGAGGCGAGCGCCGGCGATGCTCCGGATCGTGCGCCGGTCGGTGCCATCCTCGAGCGCGAGCAGTGTCTCGATCTCCTCGAGGTTGAATCCCAGCTCCTGCGCGCGGCGGATGAAACGGATGCGATGGACGTGATTGGCTCCGTAGTGGCGATAGGCTCCCGCCGCCCGCGCGGGTTGGGCGACCAGCCCCCGCCTCTCGTAATAGCGCACGGTCTCGACCCCGACCCCGGCGGCCTGGGCGAGGCTGGCAATGGTGTAGTTGGCGTCTTGCATGCGAACCCCCTTGACTCCGTACTGAAGTACGGACTTTACACTGCCGCCAGGACGATATCAATAGAAGGGAGAGCGAGATGAAGCACGGACACCACAACCAAGGGCACTGCTGCGGTGGACATCAGCATGAGGCAACAGCAGCAAAGGCGAAGGATCCCGTCTGCGGCATGACGGTCGATCCTGCCAAGGCGGCCGCTTCGTGCGAGCACGAAGGTGTCACCTATTACTTCTGCTGCAAAGGCTGCCTCGGGAAATTCCAGGCCAAGCCGGCTCACTATCTGGCAAAGGCCGCGGCTGTCGCCTCGAGCGGGAGTGCTCAGGCGACCGATCCCGTTTGCGGCATGAAGGTCGATCCGCAGTCGGCTCGCGCCTCGACGGCTCACGGCGGGATAATGTATTACTTTTGCTGCCAGGGCTGCCTGACAAAGTTCAAGGCCGATCCGGCCAAGTACCTCCCGAAAACGGGACTCACCCCGACCGCGGCACCCGCTGCAGCGAAGGCGTCGGGAATCTATACCTGCCCCATGGATCCGGAAGTGCGGCAGGAAGGTCCCGGCGCCTGTCCCAAGTGCGGCATGGCGCTCGAGCCGGAAGACGTTGCCGCGCCGGCCATTCGCACCGAGTACGTTTGCCCGATGCATCCCGAGATCGTGCGCGACGAACCGGGAGACTGCCCCCTCTGCGGCATGGCGCTGGAACCGCGGACCACCGCCGTCGAAGAGGCTAACCCCGAGCTCGACGACATGACGCGGCGGTTCTGGGTGAGCACCGCGCTGGCGGTACCGGTGTTCCTGCTTGCGATGGGCGCCGACTTGGCCCCCGACTTTGCCGCGCGCTTCATATCCGGCCGCGTGCTGCAGTGGGTCGAGTTTGCGCTTGCGACCCCGGTTGTGCTGTGGGGCGGCTGGCCGTTTTTCGTGCGTGGCTGGCGGTCGCTCGTGAACCGGCACCTCAACATGTTCACGCTGGTCGCCCTTGGCGTTGGCATCGCCTGGATCTACAGCACGGTAGCGACGCTGGCGCCGGGGATCTTTCCTTCGTCGCTGCAGATGCCAAACGGAACCATTGCGGTCTACTTCGAGGCCGCCGCGGTAATTACCGCGCTCGTGCTGCTCGGGCAAGTGCTGGAGCTGCGCGCCCGCACGCGAACCAGCGCGGCGATCAAGATGCTGCTGGGGCTCGCGCCGAAGACCGCCCGCATCGTACGGCCCGACGGGCGCGAGGAAGACATCGGACTCGACCAGGTGCACCCGGGCGACAAGCTGCGCGTGCGCCCCGGCGAGAAGGTTCCGGTCGATGGCGTCGTCGATGAAGGATCGAGCTCCATCGACGAGTCGATGGTCACCGGTGAGCCGATCCCGGTGGAAAAGCATCCGGGCGACCGCGTGATCGGCGCGACGGTGAACGGCACCGGCGGTCTGTTGATGCGGGCCGAAAAAGTCGGAACGGAGACGCTGCTTGCGCAGATCGTGCGCATGGTCAGCGAAGCACAGCGCAGCCGCGCCCCCATCCAGCGGCTCGCTGACGTCGTCGCCGGCTATTTCGTACCCGCGGTCATTCTGATCGCCGTGGTGACATTCCTGGTCTGGGGACAATGGGGACCGGAGCCGCGGCTCGCTCACGCGATCATCAACGCGGTGGCCGTGCTCATCATCGCTTGCCCGTGCGCGCTCGGGCTCGCCACGCCGATGTCGATCATGGTAGGAACCGGCCGCGGGGCGACTGCCGGCGTGCTGATCAAGAATGCCGAGGCGCTCGAGATCATGGAGAAGGTCGATACGCTGGTCGTGGACAAGACCGGGACCCTTACTCTCGGCAAGCCAACGCTGACTGCTGTCATCGCCGCGAACGGCTTCCGCGAGGAAGACATTCTTCAGCTCGGCGCCAGCCTGGAGCGCGCCAGCGAGCATCCGCTCGCGGCGGCGATCGTCGGCGGCACCGAAGCGCGGAAAATCACGTTGCTGCCGGTTGCGCAGTTTCAGTCAGTGACCGGTAAGGGAGTCCGCGGCGAAGTGAGCGGCAAGGCCGTGGCGATCGGCAACCGGAAGCTGCTCGAGACGCTCAATGTCGATCCGGGCGCGCTCGATGAACGTGCGACGGCGCTGCGGGCAGAAGGCCAAACCGTGATGTTCGTCGTGATCGACGGCAAGGCGGCCGGCATGATCGGCGTGTCCGACCCGATCAAGGAGTCCACGCCCGAGGCAATCCGCGCGCTGCACGAGGAAGGCCTGCAAATCGTGATGCTGACGGGCGACAACCGCGTGACGGCCGAGGCGGTGGCCAAGAAGCTCGGAATCGACCGCGTGACCGCGGAGGTGCTGCCCGAGCAGAAGGTGGAAATCGTGAAGCGGCTGCAGGGCGAGGGCCGCACGGTGGCAATGGCGGGGGACGGCATCAACGACGCCCCGGCGCTGGCCCAGGCTCAGGTCGGGATCGCCATGGGTACCGGCACCGACGTGGCGATGGAAAGCGCCGGCGTGACGCTGCTCAAGGGCGATCTGCGCGGAATCGTGCGCGCCCGGCGCCTGAGCCGCGCCACCATGCGCAACATTCGCCAGAACCTGTTCTTCGCTTTTATCTACAACGCGCTCGGGGTCCCAGTCGCCGCCGGCGTGTTGTACCCGTTCTTCGGATTGCTGCTTTCGCCCATCATTGCGGCGGCGGCGATGAGCTTCAGCTCCGTCTCGGTCGTGACGAACGCACTCCGGCTGCGGAAGATGGCGCTGTGAAAGCCAGAAAGGAGGAGAAACCGTGGGAATTAACGGCCATGCAATCCTGAAGGACGCCGTTGGCGCCGACGCCGAAGTCGATCTGAAGGAGATCGTCATGGGCCTGCATTGGCATCCGCAGGAGCGTCACGCGACCACCGGCAAGGAATCGGCAAACCTGGATGCGTTGTGTGTCCTGTTCGACGCGGACGGCCGCGTACTGGAGGTTATTCATCCCGGACACCCACGTAACGCCAATGGCAGCGTCGTGCACACCGGCGACTCGCCAACGGGAGCGAGCGAATGGGACGACGAGAGAATTTTCGTGTTCCTGGAGGCGCTTCCGGAAACGGTGTCCACCCTGGCCTTTGTCGTGACCAGCCCCACCGGCCGCGCCTTCGGGAACGTCCCTGGCGCATCCTGCCACGTGAGCGATCGCGTGACCGAACGCGAACTGCTCCGGTTCGATTTAACCGCGCTCGCGGACCATACGGCACACTATGCCGCCACCGTATATCGCGGCCCCACGGGCTGGAAAATTTCCCCGGATGCGCAAGCCGTGCGCGGCAAGCCCATGACAGAGCTGCGGGCACTGGCCGTGGGCGAGGCGATCCGCGTTAACTCTGCCACCGCCGGGCCTGCGTGAGGACTGAAACATGAGTCGGTGACGCATCAGACCTAAAGGAGTGCCTTATGAACCACGAACAGCAGCGCAATCCAGCCAGCGGGAACAAAACGAACTCCAAGGCCAAATGGATCCTCATCGGATTCATCGTCATCGCCGCATTTCTCCTTGTTACCGAGCACAGGGCACACCTCTCCGGATGGCTGTCGTCCTATTGGATATGGCTGTTGCTGCTCGCTTGTCCCTTGATGCATCTGTTCATGCACGGCGGGCACGGACACGGCGGACATGGCAATCATCAACATCGTGAAAAGGGAAATAGCGGTGAGTGAACCCGAATCGGCATATGGGTTGTGGTCACTGGTGATCATCAACTCCGTGGTCTTTATCATCTTCGCGTTCAGCTTCGCCAAGCCGCAAACGGAGCGCGACTGGCGCTCGTTCGGCGCCTTCTCCGCATTTCTCGTCGCGCTGTTCACGGAGATGTACGGCTTTCCCCTGACGATCTACCTGCTGTCCGGATGGCTGGGAACCAAGTTTCCGGGGATCGACTTTCTCGCCCACGATTCCGGGCATCTGCTCGAGGTGATGTTCGGATGGCGGTCAAACCCGCATTTCGGCCCGTTCCACATTCTCAGCAACCTGTTCATCGTTGGCGGATTCATCGTGCTCGCGAATGCCTGGAAGGTGCTCTACGCGGCGCAGCAGGAGCGCAAGCTCGCCACCACCGGCCCCTACGCGCATGTGCGGCATCCTCAGTACGCGGGTTTCGTCCTCATCATGATCGGCTTCCTGCTGCAATGGCCAACGCTGCTGACGCTGATCATGTTCCCCATTCTCGTCTACATGTACGTGCGGCTGGCGCGACGGGAGGAGCGCGAGGTTGCCGCTGAATTCGGAGACGAATACCTGCGCTACTCAAGGCGGACGCCGGCGTTCCTTCCACGGCTGCGCGAGCTCATCGCGCCGAGCCACAGCCCGTGATTTCGGCGGAACCGCGCATGTAAATTCCTTGCAAGGGCGCCCGAAATGGAACAGACGCAGGGATTTGACCACTTCCAGATCTGGATCGCGACCCAGGGAAGCTACGACTACGGCCTGTGGACACTGGTCGCCGTGTACTCGCTCGTGTTCATCGCCTTCGCTTTCGGCTTCGCGCGGCCGAGAAAGGCCCGCGACTGGCGCTCCTTCGGGGCGTTCTCGGCGTTCATCGTCGCCCTGTTCACCGAGATGTACGGCTTTCCGCTCACGCTCTACTTCTTCTCGGGCTGGCTGCAGAGCCGCTACCCTCAGCTCGACCTCTTCTCCCACCAGGCCGGGCACCTCTGGCAGACGGTGTTCGGGACCGCCGGCGATCCTCACTTCGCGTGGCTGCACACCGCGAGCCTCGTCCTGATCCTCGTTTCCCTCATCCTGCTCGCGGTCTCCTGGTGGGTGCTCTATCGCGCGCGGCGGCATGATCGGCTGGCGACCGGGGGCCCGTACCGGCTCATCCGCCACCCGCAATACGTCGCTTTCATTACGATCATGGTCGCGTTCCTCATTCAGTGGCCGACGCTGCTCACGCTCGCGATGTTTCCGGTGCTGGTCGTGATGTATACGCGACTCGCGCGGCGGGAGGAAGCCGAGATGGAAGCCCGATTCGGCGAGGAGTACGCGCGGTACGCTGCGAAGACTCCCGCGTTCGTCCCGCGCTGGAGCGGCGTGCCTCGGCATTTGTCCGGTGTGGTATCGCACATGGTGAGCAAAAGGAGATAACGATGAAACGTTCGCCTTCCTTCGCGTTTCTGATCTTTCTGCCCCTCTCGCTGTCGCTCTCCGGCCCCGCACTGGGCAACCAGCACAGCGAGCACGGCCGCATGATGGGCGAGCAAGCAGCGGCGGCGAATGAGCCCGAGTTCAAGACCCAGGATGATCTCAAGAAGGAGATCAGGGCATTGCGGGAACGGGTGGCCGCCCTGGAAGCCCTGAAACCGACGTTTACGAACTTCATGCCGAACTTCTCCGAGCGGTTCCACGTCATGCACCGCGCCGGCGACGTCGGCGACTGGGCCGTCGCGGCGCACGAGGTCAGTGAAATGCAGCGCCTGACGCGCATCTCTATGCACATCGATCCCAAGCTCGGCGCTTTGATGCAGGGCTTCATGGACGGAAATCTTCGCAAGCTAAGCGAGGCGATCGAGCATGGGAGCGCCAAGTCGTTTCGGGTTGCTTTGAGGGACACCGTCGCAAGCTGTAACGGTTGCCATACCGCCACCGGGAGCACGATAGCGGTGAGTCTGAACGTCGATGAGAGCCTGAGTATGCGTCATCCCCACGCCCTCAGGAAGTCAACGGTTCCGAAAAACCATAAGCACTGATGGCGGGCCGCAATTCGGGAGCAAAGCACGGACAAATGTGGGGCGCAAATGGACGAGCGATATGAGCACGAAAAAGAATTCTAAGCGGGCGTCCGCGCCTGGCGGAAATGCCGGTTCGGGAGTCAAAAGTCGGATCGGAGCCGCAATATTCGCAGGAACGTTTGTGTTTCTCGTGGGCGCAATCATTGCCGCGCTGTGGATGGAAGAGAAATCGCCTGCCGACCCGGATAATGCTGAGCAGGTGGCGCGAGGAAAACCGCTCTACGATAAAACCTGCGCGGCGTGCCATGGCGCGCGGCTAGAAGGTCAGGCGAACTGGCGCGTAAAGCTGTCGAACGGCCGCATGCCGGCGCCGCCGCACGACGCCTCGGGCCATACCTGGCATCACCCCGACGCTATACTATTCGGCATCACGAAGCACGGCCTCGTTCCCGGCAAATATGCGCCGCCCAATCACCAGAGCGACATGCCCGGATTCGAGAAGACGCTCTCGGACCAAGACATCTGGGCGGTGCTCGCGTACATCAAGTCGTCCTGGTCGCCCGAGATTCGTAAGACACAGCGAAAGGTCGATTCACGGCGCAAACGGTAGACCACCGCCGCCGTCTATCGTCCGAGCACCGATTCCACCACATCGATCGGTTATCCTGCCTAAACGACGAGATATGTGACAAAAGGGGATGGATTGCGGGTTTGCTACGTGCGGACAAAGACAAAGGGCCTGCATCGCTGCGAGCCCTTCGGGAGCTAGAACAGTTCGGCGAGGAATTTCGCGCCTACTGGCTTGTCAAACGTTCCAATGTTGCGGCCGACAAGGTCGAGTAACTCCCTAGCAGCCTGTCGGACTTAACGGTGCGTCAGGCTGCTAAAAGCAAAACCGGCTGACCCTTCGGCAGGAAACCCGCCCGCAACGGTGGCATGTGATGAAAAGCAAGGGTGAATTCGCATCTCCGTTATACTCCGTTGCGTTTTTCCTGGCGCCGGTTTTGCATCAGGAGTATGTCGGGGCTTAGTCCGACAAACTCCTAGTTGATAACAGTTTAACTACGATAAGGGCCAAAACAATATGGATGCCACACTGATCGTCATAAGTGTATTAGTCGTCATTGCGCTGGTGGTTTTTTATGTGATCGCGATTTTCAACAGGTTGGTCACGCTGAAGAATCGATATAAGAATGCCTTCGCACAGATCGAAGTACAGTTAAAGCGACGTTACGATCTGATCCCGAATCTTGTCGAGACTGCAAAGGGTTACATCAAGCACGAACGGCAAACTCTGGAATCGGTGGTCGCGGCGCGTAATGAGGCATCCAAGATGTTGTCCAACGCGGCGGCGGCTCCGGGCGACGCCACGGCGATGAAGGGCTTGATCGGCGCAGAAGGTAAGCTGTCCGGCGCCTTGCTGAATATGAAAATGGTGATGGAAGCCTATCCAGATCTCAAGGCCAGTCAGAATATGCTGCAGTTAAGCGAGCAACTGACGACCACTGAAAACAAGGTGTCCTTCGCCCGGCAGGCCTTTAATGACCAGGTGATGGCCTATAACATCTATAAACAGACGTTTCCGCCGGTTTTCTTTGCCCCAATGTTTGGCCACGCACAGGATGCAGTGTTACTGGAATTTGAAGACAGTGCGGCCATACAGGCCGCGCCGAAAGTCTCGTTTTGATCGCGGTTGTTCGCACTGGTGCTTAAACGATGAATTTCTTTGAATCGCAAGATCGTGTGCGTAAAAACACGGCTCTGCTTGTCGTCCTGTTTGTTCTTGCTGTGGTCGCGTTGATCATCATGACCAATTTATTGGTCATGATCGTGTTTGGTTTTATCAATAGTGAGCAGTTGCGTGACGGCGAAACATTAATCCGGCAAATGGATTGGCAAACATTTGTCGCGGTAGGCGCCGGTGTCAGTGTCGTCGTATTCGCCGGCAGTCTCTACAAGATCATGGCCTTATCCGCGGGTGGCCATGTTGTTGCGGAGTCGCTGGGCGGGCAATTGATTCAACAAAATACGCAAGACCCGAATCAACGCAAACTGCTAAACGTGGTGGAAGAAATGGCCATCGCTTCCGGCACGCCTGCGCCGCCGGTTTATGTACTTGCGAATGAACAGGGCATTAACGCCTTTGCAGCGGGATTGTCGCCGCGTGATGCGGTCATTGGGGTTACCCAGGGGACGATTGATCATTTGAGCCGCGAACAGCTGCAAGGCGTAATTGCCCATGAGTTCAGCCATATCTTCAATGGCGATATGCGGCTCAACATTCGCTTGATGGGTGCGCTGAATGGCATCCTGATTCTCGGTATGGTTGGCTATTATTTGCTGTATTCGACGTCATTTTCGAGTCGCCGACGCAGCAATGGTAAAAGCGCGGGCGGAATAATAGCGCTTGCTATTGGCCTGATGGTCATTGGTTTTGCCGGCACGTTTTTCGGCGGCCTGATAAAAGCCATGGTGAGCCGGCAACGGGAATATCTGGCAGACGCATCGGCGGTCCAGTTTACGCGTAACCCGAACGGGATTGCGGGCGCGTTGAAGCGAATCGGAGGGCTGGAGTCTGGCTCGAAAGTGGAAAATCCCGGCGCGCCCGAAGTCAGCCATGCTTTTTTCGCCCAGGGAATATCGGGTTTTATGCAGAGCTTGGCCGCCACGCACCCGCCGCTGGCAAAGCGTATCTTGCGCATTGATCCTCATTGGGACGGCAAGTTTGATTTCTCCGACCCGCCCGACGCAGTTCAGGATGAGGAGCAGGCCGGTGGATCGGAGACCATGACGCGTCAGGCGGTTGCCAAAAAGGTCGTGGCCGTTGCCGCGGGCGCGGCGGTTGTCGATGTCATGACTGCGATAGATCAAATCGGTAACCCGAATCAGGAAGGAGTCGATTACGCCCACTCACTGCTATCAGAGTTGTCCCCAGCCATTAAAGAGGCCGCGCGAGAACCTTACGGCGCTCGAGCCGTTATCTATTCCCTGGTGCTCGATAAGGGGCAAGAGGTTCGCGCCAGGCA
>JAQBFV010000135.1:0-14886 GCA_032123035.1 Betaproteobacteria bacterium
ACGTGATGTCATACGCATAAGAGTATGGCGATTCCTCCTAGAGCTTCCGTCTAATCAGCTACAGCACCCACACAAACCCCGCTTCCACTAGCCTGCGCGTGCGCGTCATGGGGTGCGAGTTTGCTTGGCACACTTTTGGCACACTCCTGGCACACTTCTGACAGCAACCGGCAGCACTCGGCAGTTAATCACCTACCGGTTTCCCCTATGAAAGCTTACTGTCGTTGATTGTGGTTTGCTGCGGAATATTCGGGATTTAGGTCTTAAAATCCCTTAGCCGAAAGGCTGTGGCGGTTCGAATCCGCCTCCGGGTACCAAGTAAATCAGATAAACAGGCGAAAGATACGACTGCTCGCCTGATGCTTATTGCGACGGACTTCTTGCCGACCTTCCTGGACTACCCGCCGCGACAGTCGCCAGGCAGCTTCAGTGTCGACGGCATCCTGCAGAAGCTGGAGCCCGCACGCAGCCGGACGGGAGGCTGGGTCGAGGAGTCCTGAGTTTCGTGGCGCGGCGGAGGAGAAAAGCCAGCGTGAACATAAGGCCCGTTATGCGCAGTCCGGAACCTCTTCCACACCGGCTCCCGTCGTCTCAGTTCGGCAACGCGGCATCGCTACTAAACAGTTGCGCATGGCCCGGGAACGAAAGAGCGTGCAAAGCGCAACCGCCGGAAATGCCCCGATCGCAATCCCGCGATTGCCACCGTCATCCGTCGCAAATTTCGACGTTACTCGCCCCGGTAGACACCGTCCGCGCGCCGGTTCTCGGCCCACGACGCCTCGTCATTTCCGGTTCCACGCGGTTTTTCCTCGCCGAAGCTCACGGTTTCGATCTGGCTGCCGCGCGCCCCGAGCAGCTGCATCATCTGCCGGACAGCGTCCGCCCGGCGCTGGCCAAGCGCAAGATTGTACTCGCGGCTGCCGCGCTCGTCGGCACTGCCCTCGATCCGCATCGTCGCGTCACTATTCTGCTGCAGGTAACGGGCATGGGCGGAAACGATCGGCTTGAACTCGTCCTTGACCCGGTTCGAATCAAAATCGAAATAGACGCTGCGTTTGGACAGGATGTTGTTCGGGTCATTGAGCGGGCTGCCCGCCAAGGACTTGTCCGTCAACGGATTGGCCTCGGCTGGCTTCACCGCGGCGCGTTCCACCGACTCGCCGGGCTGGCGATCTTCCACGGCGGCGCTGTCCTGCTCCGTCGGCGTCGAGCTGCACGCTGCAACCAGTCCCAGTATCAACACACTCGGCAAGAATCTCTTCATGATCTAACTCCTCGTTTGGTAATTGTCGTGATCATCATTTCTGCAAAGGCCTCCTGCCGGGTCGCGCACATCGCCGGCATCCGTGGTCAAGCTGGGCAAAAAAAACCACGCAGGTCGAGAAACATGCATGGCAGTTACCCGTATCCAACAGGAGGAGGACACCTGGGATACCGATTTCTTTATACCCGCATTCCGAGAAATGGCTTGTTAAATACCGCACGGTCGCTGCTTCGGCGAAATTTTGTTTTGTGCGTCGTGCTTTCCGACTGGGCAAAAAAAACCACGCAGGTCGAGAAACCATGCGCGGCAAATACGAGCACCCAAACACAGGAGGAGATTCGGGATACCAATTTCTTTATACCTGCATTCTGAGATACGGTTCGTTAAATACCGCACAGACCCCGCTTCGGCGGGGTTTTGTTTGAGGCGCGGGTCGGACAACCATTACGCGAGAGGACACGCATCGCCAAATTAGATCCTGCTGCCGTCGCTCGGCGTGCAAATTTCACGGCGAGACATTACCGTCTGACGAAAATTGGATACTACGGCGCACTCAACGTCAGTCGCGCTTGCCATCGAGCGCGAACTAGTTGGCAATCCGTCGGTGAGGTATCCGTTGGGGTCAATACAAAACAAGGAGTTGATGGCGCGACTCTCACCGGGCCGTTCAGGCATGAAACCTGCGGTGGTTCAGGTAGGGAAAAGCATGGGGGACTATCGCATATGAAACGCTCAATTTCTGTATATTGCACTTTCGCACTCTTGGGCATCGGCATGGCCCACGTCAGCGACACTGTGGTCGCAAAGGCGAAAAAGGTGGAAAAGTTCGCTTGCTTCACCGGGGTCCAGGATCAACATGCACGGATTGGCGTCCAGACCGTCAATGGGAATGTCGACTACTTCGCGTTCTACAGCAAGCGGAAGCCTCGTACTTGCTCGATCGATGTGGAGCGAAATAGCTACGGCGGCCGTTGGGTGAATAACGGCAAGACCTCGAAGGTGACGCTCCTGGAAAATTCAGGCGTTTTGCTGATCGATCGTAAGGGCGGGGGCTACCGCTTCGTCTTCCGGAATGTCGACCGCATGACCTACTGCGGCATGGACGGAAAGATCAATGGCAGCATCACCGTCGTGCCCGGCAAGAGCAAATGCATCGTGGTGGGCATCATGAAAGGGCATTAAGGATGAGTTGACGGGCACTTAAGTCAGAAGTACGAAGCGCGTTATTTAGTTAGCCGCAGATAAACGCCCATCAAATCCGTGACCCCGCTGCGGCGGGGTTTTTTATTTTCTTTCTTATATAGATCCTATCTGGTACTGGTAGAAGGTCTCACAGCTTCCACACGCCTGCGCCTGCGTGTCATGGGGTGCGAGTTTGCTTGGCCTGACAGCAACCGGCCACACTCGGTAGTTAATTACCTGCCGGGTTCCCCTATGAAAGCCTGCTGTCGTTGATTGTGGTTTGCTGCGGTTTGTTAGTGAAGCTGGACTTAAAGTCCCTTGGCCGAAAGGCCGTGGCGGTTCGAATCCGCCTCCGGGTACCAACCGCGTATTAAGGCTGATCGCGGACGCGACGCCAGCCAGGGACCGGGATCATTGCTCCCGCAGCGAGCGCTGCAGGAATCCAAGGATCGGGTCGAGGAGGTACTCCAGCGCGTTGCGCGGCGTCGTCTGGATGAAGACCTCGGCCTGCATCCCTGCCTGAAGCCGGAGATCGCCGGCTTTCCTAAGGGAATCGAGCGAGACGCGAACGTGCACCAGGTAGTAGGGCGTATTGTTGTTTTCCTTGTCGACCAAGCGGTCCGCCGATATGTAAGTGACCGTTCCGTTCACCGTCGGCGTGATGCGCTGACGGAATGCGGTGAGCCGGACATCGGCGTGCGCATTCAGGTGCAAAAAAGTAACGTCTTCTGGCCGTACCCGCGCCTCGACCAGCAAATCCGCATTCTCGGGAACGATATCCAGAATTGGCTCGCGCGGAGCGATTATCGCGCCCACGGATGTAATCTTCATGCCCACGACCTCGCCGGCGATAGGGGCGCTGATACGCTGCCGTTGCTCGGCGTCCAGCGCCGGCCGCAAACGCTCGCGCAACTCAAAAATCGCCGCCGTCGTCTGGCGAAATTCACTGGACGCTTCCTGTGCAAAAGAGCTTCGCAGCGTCTCAGCTCGCAGCTCAAGATCGGACACCTTCTGCTGGGCGCGTGCCATTTCGGCAGCCCCCTCGGCGCGCCGGGACTCGTACTGGGCTACCTCGCGTCGCATCGAGAGCAGCCGCGTCTTGCTCACGAATCCCTTGTCCGCCAGCGACTGGTTGGCCGCAAGCTCCTCGCGCTGCAGCGTGATCGCATCTTCGTCGGCCTTTAGTTGCACCCGGCGGGCTTTGATTTCTTCGCGGGCTTCCTCAGCCTGAGTCCGGAGCAGGGCAATCTGGTTCGCCAATGCATTCCTCCGCACCTTGAACACCGAGCTTTCGCGCTTTAGCCACTCAGCGACGCGCGGATCCGAGCCACGATCGAGGAGCTCCGCGGGGAACGTAATCTTGCTGTCACCGGTTTGCTCCGCAGACAGACGTGCCGCTTTGGCGATCTCGGAGTCGAGTTGGGTTCGCACGGCCTCGTTTCCGGCGTCCACCCGCACGTCCTTGAGCACCATTAGGGTCTGGCCCGCCTTGACCTTGGTGCCATCGCGCACCAGGATTTCGCTCACGGTCCCGCCCTCCTGGTGCTGCACGGTCTTGCGGTTCATGTCGACCTTAACCAGGCCGGGTCCGATTACGGCGCCGGAGATCGGGGCAAGCCATACCCATACGCTGACCGCGCCGACCAGCAGTAGCGTGCCCATGATCCCTGCGCGGATCAACGGCCATGGCCGTTCCGCGTGATCCACGTCGAGCGACGGAGCAATCAGGTTGAAGATCGAGTTGGCCACGGGTCAGGTCCTCGGGAGGATCTGGCCGGCGACGACCGAGGGCGAGCCGTCTGGCGCACGCCGCGGCGTTGAAGCGAATACCTCGGCGGGAGGACCGAATCTCTCGATCAAACCGTCGCGCAGCACAAGAATCCGATCCATGCTGGTGAGCAGCTTGCCTCGATGCGTAATGATGATCAGGGTGACGGAATCGGCTTTCAAGCGGCCGATCGCTTCGATCAGCGCCGCTTCGCCCTCGCCGTCGAGGTTCGAATTGGGCTCATCGAGAACCACCAGCCGCGGCTTGCCATATAGGGCACGCGCCAGCGCGACGCGCTGACGCTGGCCGGCCGACAGGAACGCGCCTCCTTCGCCGATCGGCGTGTCGTAGCCTTGCGGCAGGCGCAGAATGAGCTCGTGCACATTTGCCTGGCGGGCGGCTTCGATGACCGCGCCCGAATCCACTTCACCCATGCGCGCAATGTTCTGACTCACGGTGCCCGCAAAGAGCTCGACGTCCTGGGGCAAATATCCGACGTAGGGGCCCAGGCGCTCCCTCGGCCAGCTGGATATGTCGGCGCCATCGAGGCGCACCACGCCTACCGCAGGCTTCCACAAGCCCACGATGAGTCGTGCGAGTGTTGATTTTCCGGCTGCGCTCGGCCCAACGATTGCCAGAGCCTGTCCGGCTGGAAGCTCGAAGGAAATCTGCTTGATGATGGGCCGGTCCTGTCCTCGAAAACCGAAAACGAGTCGTTCGACGCTTATTGCTCCGGTCGGCGGCGGAAGCTCAGTCACGGTCTCGGTATGCCCGTCGGATTCGAACATTTTCCGCAGCCGTCCGTAGGCGCTACGTGCATCCACCATTCCCTTCCAGCCCGCGATCGCCGTTTCAACGGGTGCCAGTGCACGAGAGAGCAATATGGTCGCGGCGATCATCACGCCGGATGTCGTCTGCTGGTCGATCACCAGAAAAGCGCCTGTCGCCAGCATGGCAACCTGCAGGAACTGACGCATGAAACGGGTGGTGCTCGTCAGCGCGCTCGCCACTCGACTTGCCTGCAACTGATTCTCGAGGCCTTTGCGGCTGAGTCCCGCCCACCCGCGCGCAAGACCGTTGACCATGCCGAGCGCGCGCGCGACCTCGGCATTGACGATGCTCTGCTCGGCAAAGCGTCCCGCCCGGCGCGAATCGAGCTGCATCTCCTCCAGCGGCCGCCGCGAGAGCTTCTCGTTGGCGACGGCAAGTGCAAACAGAAGCAGGGCGCCACCAAGGGCCAGCGTTCCCAGCCACGGATGGAACAGGAAGATGATGAGCACGTAGATTGGAACCCAGGGGGCATCGAATATGGAGAGGATTCCCGGGCCGGTCAAGAATCCGCGCAGCGTGTTGACATCCCGTAATCCGTGCAGCGCCTCTGCGCTCCCCGGGGAGGCGCTGCGGCGGATCATCTCTCCAAAGACTTCGGGGCCCAGCCGCTTCTCAAGCGTGACTGCCGCTGCGGTCAGCAGGCGCGACCGGATCATGTCCAGGTAGGCCATAAACAGCAGCGCGCCCACCACCAACACGAGCAGCATGATCAGCGTCTCGGTGCTGCGGCTGGTCAGCACGCGGTCGAAGACCTGCAGCATGAAAAGCGCGGGCGCCAGCAACAGTACGTTCACGATCAGGCTGAATCCCGCCGCGGATAAGAAAAACGGCCGGAAGCGCGACGCGAAGCCGTGCAATGGTGGGGTAGGGGTCGGTTCCGTAAGCGCTCCAGTAGGTAGCATCGAAAAGAGAGTTTACGCGAAGCGCATGCGCCTGCGATATGAATTAAAAACGATTTTTGACGTGTAACCTGGCTGCGGTCACGTCGAAAACTGAACACCGGTGTCGAGTTTTTCACAGTTGTGAATTCGGAAAAGCCACTGATCGCTTGAATCCCCCCCGATGGCGCGTTGGTGTTACATGTTCAGAGTCAGTGTTCGTTGGCTCCTGTGTGCCGCTACTGACTGTCGCGGCACCGCAACACATTGAAGGTCCTTGTTGGCGCTCTCGAGCGTTGCGTGGCTGTGCAGTTTGCCACCAACGCGGTTGAGATGACTACAATATGTAGGGCATTTGATCGGATCAAACCCTAGATTTTGCGTTCCGCATACCTTATGGCATCATTGCGCGTCCTCCTCATCAAGCTGGACTTTGGCGTGCTTCTTGCTGTCCAATTGCCTTAAGAGGTACACGGCACCGACTGGTGGAGACCAACGTGATTGTGTTCGATCTGGGCTGTCCGAATCTGCATCGTTTCGAGGGGTGGTTCGCCTCGAACGACGATTTCGAGCGCCAGCTGAAGCACAAGCTCATTTGCTGCCCGATGTGCGGCAACGCGGGGATCTCGCGTCTGCCGAGCGCCTCGCATGTGAAGACCGGGAGGGAACGTGCCCCGCGCCCAGGGACGGCCCTTGGGCCGCAGCATTATGCCAACGTCGGGACTGAAGTCCTCACCCGACTGGTCGAGCATATCGTGGAGAACACGGACGACGTAGGCCCGGCGTTCCCCGAAGAGGCCCGCAGGATTCACTATCGTGAGGCGCCAGATCGCAGGATCCGGGGTACGGCATCCCGCGAGGAAGTCGAATCCCTCAAGGACGAGGGCATCGAGGTGGTTGCGCTGCCCGTTCCTGCGCACCGGCTCGTCAAGAGCCACTAGTTTTTTCCGGGGCGTCGCAACGCTCCGTCCTTCCCGAATCCCCACGTTGTCACGGCGCCGCGCTTAGCGGCGCGGTCAATGCGCGCGCTTCGATGACGTCCCCCGGCGTATCGCGTTATCATTTGATCTGGGTCAACGCGGTCGCGCCGCATGATGATAATCTGTTGATAAACGGCCTGATTTCGACAGGAAGGGCGGAGGCAAGATGTTCAAGCACATACTCATACCGACCGACGGCTCGGATCTCTCCAAGAAAGCGGTCAAGAAGGGCATCGAGTTCGCCAAGCAAATCAACGCGCGCATTACGCTGATCCACGCCGTACCGGAGTTCAGGGTCATCGCCGACGAGAGTTTCGTGTCGCTCACGCCCGCCGCGAAGAAGCGTTTCGAGGAAGAATCGCGTATGAGGGCCCAGAAGATGCTTGATGCGATCGTGCAGCAGGCCAAGGCTCAGGGGGTTCCTTGTGCCGCGGTGGCCGCGGCCAACGATCTGCCTTATCAGCAAATAATCGACACGGCCAAGAGCAGCAAGTGTGACCTGATTATGATGGCATCACATGGGCGTCGCGGCATCGCCAGCGTGTTGCTGGGAAGTGAGACCGCCAAGGTGCTCACACACTCGACTATCCCGGTGCTCGTCGTGCGTTGAGGTCAAGCGCGGCCCGACTCCCGTCGCGCGGCGAGGCGCCGCGTATGGGCTTTTTTGGTGGCACATTCCTGAATGGACGAAGCGGCACGGCGAACCCGCCCGATCGCGGTGCTCAGCGCCTCGACGATGGCGTTTCTGCGACGCTACCCGCCGTTTCACGAGATGGAGGAGGATGCGGATGCGCTCCGATATGTCGCGGAGCACATGCACCTTGGCTACTACCCGAAGGGCGACGCGATTCTCGCCCCCGAGGATGGCAAGCCCGATTACCTCTACATCGTTCAGCGCGGGCTGGTTCAAGTCGCACCCTTCGAGGCAAACGGCGTCTCCCACCGAGTGCACTTGACCCTCGGACCGGGTGAGTGTTTCTCCGTCGGGGCGCTACTCGAGCAGCGCGCCGTCACGTCAGCCTACCTGGCGGCTGCCGACACCTTCTGCTATCAGCTCCCGGCCGCTGCATTTACCGAGTTAATGCACCGCAGCGCGCGCTTTCAGGACTTCGCGACCGGCTATCTTGCCAGCCTGCTTCGCGATTCTCGCAAGCTACTCAAGATGCAGTCCGCCAGCAACGCAAGCGAACAACAGGCAATGAATCGCGCGCTCCGCTCGTTGCTGCAGCGGACCCCGGTCACGTGCAGCCCCGAGACCTCGATACACGATGCGCTCCGTGCCATGCATGACGAAAATGTCGGATCGATCGTAATTGTTTCGGAAAATGGAGTGCCCGCTGGCATTTTCACCCGGCACGATGCACTCGGCCGCGTGGCACTGGCGAAAACCGATACGGGGCAACCCATAAATGAGGTCATGACGTCCCAGCCACAAGTCATATCCGCCGACGCCTCAGCCTACGACGCGGCACTGCTGATGGCCGAGCACGGTGTCCGGCATTTGCCCGTGGTCGAGGAGGGGCGGGTGATCGGAGTCGTCGCAGAGCACGATGTGTTCACTCTGCAGCGCATTTCGATGCGGCAGATCCATCGCACGATCGATGACGCCAGCGACCGCGAGGCGCTGATTCAGGCGGCGAGGGACATTCGCAAGCTCACATCGAACATGCTCCATCAGGGAATTGCCGCCGAGCAGCTGACCCAGATCATCTCGACCTTGAGCGACACGCTCACCCGGCGTGTCCTCGAGCTGCAGCGCGAGCGCCACGGGATCAGCGATATCGAATGGTGCTGGCTCTCCTTTGGGAGCGAAGGACGCCTCGAGCAGACGCTGACCTCCGACCAGGACAACGGAATTATTTTCCGCGTGCCGGAGGGGGCGTCGGCAGACGCGTTGCGCAGCCGGCTGTTGCCGTTCGCGAAGGCAGTGAACCATATCCTGGATGCGTGCGGCTACCCCTTGTGCGTCGGCGAGATCATGGCCAGCAATCCGCGCTGGTGCTTGAGCCTGGCTGAGTGGGGGGAGCAATTCTCACACTGGATCCGTGATCCCGAGCCGCATGCACTACTCAATGCCACGATCTTCTTCGACTTCCGCGCACTGTTCGGCGCGGATGAGCTTGCCGACATCTTGCGAAAACATCTTTTCCATCAGACACGGGACAATGAGCGGTTTTTCAGAATGATGGCGCAGCAAGCCCTCGAGATCGAACCACCACTGGGCATCTTGCGTGATTTCGTGCTGGAGGACGAAGGCGAGCATGCCAGCACGATCGACCTCAAAAAGCGTGGTGCACGGCTCTTCGTCGATGCGGCCCGCGTGTTGGGGCTTGCAACGACGGTGGCGCACACCGGTACCGCAGCGCGCCTGCGTCTTGGCGGCGCACGTATTAACGTTCCGCCAGCGGAATGCGAGGCCGTTGTCGAGGCGTTTTACTTCATTCAATTGCTGCGCCTGAAGGGTGCAAGCGGCGAGGCGGCTAACCGCATCGACCCCACAATGCTGAACGAGGTCGATCGGCGCATTCTCAAAGAGTGCTTCCGGCAAGCTCGCAGGCTGCAGACCCGTCTCAGGCTTGATTATCAGCTATGAGCTGGTGGCAGCGCATGTTTCGCAAGAGCCCGCAGCTCGAGCCAACGCAGCGGGCGCGTCTCGAGCATTATCTTCGCCTGGCAGAGCCGGACCTCAAACATTCTTTCAGGGCAATGCGCTTTGTCGTGGTGGATGTCGAATCGACCGGCCTGCGTCCCTATCACGACCGCCTCATAGCGATCGGAGCGGTGCCGGTCGAGGAAAATCTCGTGCACCTGGAGAGCTACTTCGAAGTTGTGCTGCGTCAGGCGAGGCCCAGCACCAATGGCAATATCCTCGTGCATGGGATCGACGGGACAACGCAGACTACGGGACATGACCCCGTCGAGGCGCTCATTGAATTTCTGGAGTACGCTCGCAAAGATGTGCTCGTGGGTTTCCATGCGAATTTCGATCGGGTCATGATTGCACGTGCGGCTAAGGAAGCCCTGGGGATCGAGCCCGAGAATCCTTGGCTGGATCTCGCGATCCTGGCGCCGGAGCTGCTGCCGGAGCATGCGCGCGGGGCTTCCACGCTCGACCACTGGACCGAGCGTTTGGGGCTCGAAAACCCCGCGCGTCACAATGCGGTCGCCGATGCGCTCGTGACCGCGCAATTGTTGCAGGTGACGCTCGCAGCTGCTCAACAGCGGGGCCTCAATCACGGCGCGGAGCTGGTGGATATCGAGCGGGCCGGCCGCTGGCTGGAGGCGCATCGTTGAGGCATTCGTGCGCGCACCTCGAGTGCCGAAAAGAACGGCCTGGCCCTCCCTGCAACGCGTCCGGCGATCCGCTAAACTACGCCCTCCGCTACTTCCCCAGGCATTCGACATGAACTATCCCGGGACCCCCATTCCGACGCTCACCGAAAAGCTGGTTGCGCACAAGGAAGGCGCCATCGGCTGGATCATCTTCAACAATCCCGCGCGCCACAACGCCACTTCTTTCGAGATGTGGCAGTCGCTGCCGCTGGTGCTGGGTGCCTATGCCGAGGACCCGGAAGTGCGCGTGATCGTCCTCAAGGGCGCCGGCGAAAAAGCCTTCAGCGCTGGCGCCGATATTTCCCAGTTCAAGGAAAAGCGGACGGGCACTGAGGCCGTGAGGGAATACAACACCGCGTCTGATAACGCCGGCCGCGCCCTGCGTGAGTGTCCGAAGCCGACGATCGCCATGGTCCGCGGCTACTGTATCGGCGGGGGGACGGCGATCGCGGTGGGTTGCGACGTCCGGATCGTGTCCGACGATTCGCGCTTCGGCGTGCCTGCCGCGAAACTGGGACTGGGCTATCGATTCGAAGGTATCCGCCGTTTGACGAGCATCATAGGACCTTCGTTCGCGGCGGAGATTTTCTTTACCGGGCGACAGTTCAGCGCGCAGGAGGCACTGGAGATGGGACTGGTCAACCGGCTTGTTCCCGTCGCCGAGCTGGAGAAGTACACGCTGGACTACGCCAACACCATTGCAAACAACGCGCCGCTTACCATCGCGGCCGTCAAACGCTCGCTCATCGAGTTTCTCAAGGACCCGGCGGACCGCGACCTGGCGCAATGCCAGCAGATGGTGGACGCGTGCTACGAGAGTGCGGACTACAAGGAAGGCCAGGCTGCGTTCATGGAAAAGCGAAAGCCGCAGTTCGAAGGCCGTTAGCGCAGACAGAAGAAGCGGCGCGCCCGGCGGCTGGTGCCGATGAGCGCGCAATCTCACCTAGAGGATTTCATGGCATTGGATGCGAATCGTCCCGATCTGACCGTGGGTGTGATTGGTACGGGCGCAATGGGCCGCGGCATCGTGCAGGTTGCAGCAACGGGCGGCATGCGGGTACTGATGACCGACGCCCGGCCCGGAGCAGCAGAAGAGGCGCGCGAGTTCGTCGAGAAAATGATCCTGCGTGCAGCGGAAAAGGGTTCGATGACGAAGGACGATGCTGTCGCTGCCGTCAATCGCGTAAGCACCGTGGGCGGGCCGGCCGACATGAAGCCATGCCACGTTGTCATCGAGGCGATCGTCGAGAACCTCGAGGCCAAACAGCAGTTGTTCGCTCAGCTCGAGCAGACCGTCGCGCCAGATTGCATCCTCGCGACCAACACCTCGTCGCTTTCGGTCACGACGATCGCCTCCAAGCTGAAGACGCCGCAGCGTTTTGCGGGCCTGCATTTTTTCAACCCCGTCCCGCTGATGCGGCTGGTCGAGGTGATCGACGGCTTGCGCACCGAGAGCTGGGTGGCGGAAGCCTTGATGGTCATCGGCAAGCGCATGACGCGCGAGCCGGTCCGGCTGACGGACGCGCCCGGTTTCCTGGTGAATCAGGTCGGACGCGGATTCACGCTCGAGGCTTCACACCTCGTTTACGAGGGCGTATCGAATTTCGCGGATGTCGACCGAGTGATGCGCGACGTCGGTGGCTTCCGCATGGGCCCGTTCGAGCTGATGGAGTTGACCGGGCTGGATGTCACGCACCCGGCCTCGGAACTCATCTATGACCAGTTCTTCCAGGAGCCGCGTTACCGCCCGAACCTCATCATGCGCAGCCGCTACGAAGCGGGGGTCCTGGGCCGCAAGAGCAAGCGCGGCTTCTATGAATACGATGCGGAGATGAAGGCCGTCGTGCCGCCCGAGGCGCCCGCTCCGACGACCCGCCCTGTGGCGGTCTGGGTAAGCGGCGCCGAGCCGCAAGGGCAGGCAACGCTTCTAGCGTTGCTGAATAAGCTCGGGGCGACCGTTGAATCGGGCGCACAACCGAGCGGCAAGGCCCTCATACTGGTTACACCGGTGGGCGAAGACGCAACAACATGCGCGGTGGAGCAGGGGCTCGATCCGAGGCGCACGGTCGCAGTCGACACGCTGTTTCCACTGGCGAAACGGCGCACGATCATGGGCACACCGGTGACCGACCCGGGGTATCGCGAAGCGGCACACGGGCTGCTTGCGGCCGATGGTGTGCCCGTCACGGTCTGCCGCGACAGCCCGGGGTTTATCGCGCAACGCATCGTCGCGATGATCGTGAATATCGGCTGCTCCATCGCGCAAAGCCGGACAGCCGAGCCCGCGGACATCGACAAGGCCGTGACACTTGGCCTCAATTATCCGAACGGGCCGTTCAAGTTCGGGGATGTGATCGGAGCGGACCGCGTATACAGGGTTCTCTCCTCGATGTATCGTATTTATGGTGATCCGCGTTACCGCCCGACGATCTGGATGACGCGGCGCGCCCGGTTGGGCGTATCCCTGTTGACTCCTGAACCCTGATGAAACGCACGTTGCCGAGACCCTAGAGAGGAACCGTTATGCTCGACGCCTACCTGTACGATGGATTGCGCACCCCGTTCGGCCGCCATGCCGGCGCGCTCGCAAAGGTCCGTCCTGATGACTTGCTGGCCGATATCATGAAAGCAGTCATGAAAAAAGCGCCTTTCAAGCCCGAGCAGATCGAGGACATCGTTGTCGGCTGCGCAAATCAAGCTGGCGAGGACAGCCGGTGCGTCGCGCGCCACGCAGGGCTGATGGCAGGATTGCCAATCGAGACGCCCGGCACGGTCCTGCAGCGTAATTGCGCCAGCGGCCTGGGCGCACTGGCGCATGCCTCGCACGCGGTGACGGCCGGCGAGGGCGATGTCTTCCTGGTCGGTGGCGTCGAAAACATGAGCCGCTCGCCGCTCGTGATGAGCCGCTCTGAATCCGCGTTCGGCCGCGATGTGCGGCTCTACGACAGCACGATCGGCCCGCGCTTCTCAAATCCGAAGCTGGTGAAGCGTTTCGGCGACGACCAGATGCCCCAGACGGCAGATACCTTGGCCCGCGAATACGAGATCAAGCGGGAGCAAGCCGATCAGTTCGCGTTGCGCTCGCAGCAGCGCTACGCGATTGCCAAGGGCGAAGGGTTCTTTGCGGGCGAGATCTCGCCCGTTGAGTTGCCTGCCACGCGCAAGGGGCCGGTGTCGCCCGTGACGGACGACGAGCATCCGCGCCCCCAGACGGACCTCGATGCTCTGGCCAAGATGAAGACGCTCTACGAAGGCGGCGTCACAACCGCCGGCAACGCGTCGGGCGTCAATGACGGCGCGGTCGCACTTATTGTGGGTTCACTCAGCGCCGGAGAGCAGGCCGGCGCCAAACCGCTGGTGCGCGTGATTGCAACGGCGGCGGCTGGTGTTCCGCCCCAGATCATGGGTATCGGGCCGGTCGCGGCTTCCAAGAAGGCTCTGGCGCGGGCAGGACTCGAGATCAAAGACATGGACATCATCGAGATCAACGAGGCATTCGCAGCGCAGGTGCTGGCGTGCCTGAAAGGTCTCGGCGTCGCGTTCGACGACAACCGGGTCAACCCGAACGGGGGCGCGATCGCCGTCGGCCACCCCCTCGGCGCCTCCGGCGCCCGGCTCGCGCTTACCGCGGCGCGCCAGCTGGAACGCAGTGGCGGCCGCTACGCTCTCGTCAGCCTGTGCATCGGCGGGGGACAGGGCATGGCAGCGATACTCGAGCGCGTTTGATCGCGCCTGAACGAGAGGCCGGTGCGCGCGCGTACCGGCCTGTTTTTTTGGGAGCGCCATGAAAGACACCTCCAGTGTTACGCTGACCGGCGGAAACTTCCAGTGGGATGATCCTCTCCTGCTCGAACAGCAGCTCACGGCCGAGGAGCGGATGATCCGCGACACGGCGCGCCAGTATGCGCAGGAGAAGCTCCTGCCGCGTATCACCGACTGGAACCGGCGCGAGCATTTCGATCCGGTCGTGATGCGGGAAATGGGCGAGCTTGGATTCCTCGGCGCGCCGCTCGAAGGCTACGGTTGTGCAGGCATCGGTTATGTTGCCTACGGTCTGATCTTGCGCGAGCTTGAGCGGGTGGACTCGGCCTTCCGCTCCGCATGCAGCGTGCAGACGTCGCTGGCCATGACATCGATTTACGCCTATGGCAGCGAAGCCCATCGCAACAAATACTTGCCGGGGATGGCGAAGGGCGAGTTGCTGGGCTGCTTCGGCCTCACGGAGCCCGACCACGGTTCCGACCCCGGATCGATGACGACGCGCGCACGCAAGGTCGAAGGCGGCTACTCGCTGACCGGCACGAAGCTCTGGATCACGCACGCACCGATCGCCGACCTGATGATCATTTGGGCCAAGGACGAAGCGGGCACCATTCGCGGCTACCTGCTCGAACGTGGCATGAAGGGACTCTCGACACGTAAGATCGAGGGCAAGTTTTCGGTGCGCGCCAGCCCGACTGGCGAAGTCGTCATGGACCAGGTATTCGTGCCGGAAGAAAACCTCCTGCCGGGAGCGTCGGGGCTCAAAGCGCCCTTTGGCTGCCTCAATAACGCTCGCTTCGGGATTTGCTGGGGCGCGCTCGGTGCGGCCGAGGCGTGCTGGCACATCGCGCGCCAATACGTGCTGGACCGCAAGCAGTTCGGGCGCCC
>JAQBFV010000136.1:0-3147 GCA_032123035.1 Betaproteobacteria bacterium
GTGATGGGTGATGGGTGATGGGTGGTTAGACCGCCCTACGTGTACCTGGGTTCTTCTGCCGTTTGAATGTTCGTATTTTTTCTTGGCGGCTTGCCGGTTCGGTTTTGATTTCGCTTCTCTCCGTATCTCCGCGGTTCGATATTTTTCTTGGCGGTCTCGGCGTCTTGGCGGCTCACTAACTTCCGTGAAACGTTAAACGTGAAACGTAAATCGTGTTCTGCTTCTCTTCGTATCTCCGCGGTTCGATATTTTTCTTGGCGGTCTTGGCGGTTCAGTCTCGATTCTGGTTCTCTCGGCGTCTCGGCGGTTCAGTTTGCTTCTTGGCGGTTTGGCCGTTCAGAATTCCCGGTCGGCGGCGTTCAGGAATTCGGCGCGGTTTTCCTCGTCGTCGATCGCATCGGCCAGCGCCGCGACGAAATCCTTCGTTCCACGCGCGCTCTTCGCCGCCTTTTTCACCAGGATCTTCGCCAACGGCCCGATGTGAACCGCCAGCAGGTGCTCGGCGCGGGCTGCGACTTGCGGGCTGATGCTCGTCGCAGCCCGCTGCGCTGCGGGCGACCCGGCAGACCCGGCGCTCGCGACAGCCGCGCCGCGCTTCGCCAGCGCAGCACCTGCTCCCGCCTCGCTTAGAAAATCAGCTCGGCGCTCGGGAATCGGGATCGCGTCCGCGAGCGTGCGCACCAGCTCATCGCGCGTGGCGCTTTTTCTTGCCGTCCTTTGCACGACGACCGATGCAATCGGCCCGATATATTTCGCCAGGCTGGAGGCCAGCGCCGTGAGGAGCGTCGCCTCGAAGTCGCGCCCCGACGCCAGACTCTCCGCATCTGACGCCTCCGGGGCACGCGCCGGCAGCTCCGCCCCGCGTGCGGGCTCGGTGTGATCATGCAGGCCCGGCGCGGAAATGAACACCTCATAGACCTCGTGCGAGCGCACGTGCTTGTCCTGGCGGACGCCGTGGTAATGGAAGAGCCGCAGGTACTCTTCCGACAGGCACGATACGACCTCATAGTAGGAGCGCGAGACGAGTATCTGGTTGGGGTCGGCAAAGCTCATCACGCGCTGCGCGACGTTGATCCCGTCGCCGAGGATGTTGGGCCGGCCGTTGATGTCCTTCACCACCTTCACCGGCCCGAGGTTGATGCCGATCCGGAAGGCGAGCTCGGGATAGTCGCGCTCGAACAGCGATACGCGCAGGCCGTTCGCGGTGAAGAGCGCCTCCTCGGGGTCGCCCGGGAAGCAGATCGCCGCCCCGTCGCCCGTATCGAGAATGATGCGGTCTTCGGTTGCGGTGCTGGCCAGCGCCTGTCCCAGCAGCTCGTTGAACCAGCTCTTGATTGCGAGCTGCTTGGCAACGGTCTTTTTCGAGTAGTCGACGATATCGACGAAGACCACGCTACAGATCAGCGTTCGCCGCGCGCCGCCGAACGCTGAGCCTTCCATCGCTGCGTCAGCTCTCGATCATCTGCATGGCCTTCTGCAGGCTGCGGCGCATGCGGTTGAAGGAGGCGCCGAGGACCGCGATCTCGTCCCTCCCGCGCTCGGAAAATTCCTCAATCTGGAAATCACCGGTACTGACGCCGTCGGCCGCCTTCGACATACGGCGAATGGGCCGCACGATCATCCAGCTCAGCATCAGGTTCAGGACGAAGAAGACCGCCGCGAACACGGCCGCGAGCAGCATCATGAAAGTACGGAACGCGCGGTTCGCGTTTTCGATCGGCAAGGACATGGGGACCGATACGACCTGTGCGCCCACGATCTCGTTGTGCTTCCACCCGAAGCCGTTCGCTTTGCCGTAGAGCTTGATCATCGATGCCGGCGCCGCGTCCGGAACGCTATGGCACGCGAGACAGGCCGGATTCTTGACCTGGATCGGGCGGGCTATGTAAAGGGAGCGCCCCGTCGGCGTGTCGCGCTCGCCCATCAGCTCCTTTCGCTCCGGATTATTGCGGAAGGTCTGGACCAGATCGGCTTCCCAGTCCGTCGCCCGGTTGCGCGGGTTCGTCGGGTTGAGCGTCGCTTCCTTGTAGCTGTAGTCCGGATGCTTCTTGCGCAGCTCATTGATGGTCTCCGTCGCAGCGTAGGCGGGCACCGACTGCGGAAGGAAGACGCGCATCAGCTGCATCTCCAGGTTTGGCCGGATCTGGGTTACGGTGTAGCCGCGGATCGCCAGCGCGGCTTCCATCATCAGACCCGCATTGCGAACGATTTCGTCCCGGGCGTTGCGCTGCAAGAGCTCGTTGGAGATCCAGCCGGTGACGCCGAATCCCGCAAGGAACACAAGAAAAAGAATCAGATTGAATTTCAGGCGCAACCCCATGGCATTCTCCTTTTCTGCTTAGCCCGCGCTTACTCGCACTTTGCGGCTTCGCCGTACGCTTTGGTGAAGCCCATCAGGCTGAATGACGCCGAGTGCGTCCCCGTTGCGGGCCAAGTCGGCCAGAATCTCAGCTGCACGCGGACTTCGCGCCCGTCCTTGAACAGCTGGACAATCTTTGCGTGCTGCTTTTCGAATACCGCCTGTTTCCTGCCCCGGACCTGGTCGGCAGAAATGAACGGGTGATTGGCGACCGCCAGGCCGATATCCGCAAATCCGGGATCAAGCACCGAATCACTCTTAACGACGATGGTGCTCCCATCCACGACGATTTGTGCCCGCACATCCTGGTAGCCGTCATTGACCGGCTGTTTCGCGGAAACGAGAAGGCAGGTCTTCTTGCCGCCGCGCGGCGCCGGGCTGACCTCCCAGTTTTCCGCCAATGCCGCGGTCACCAGACCGGCCGCCAACCAGCATGCCGCGACCAGGCGTGCAGCGAGGCCCGGCATCGGCGGCTTAGCGGATCGTTGCAGGTCAGATGCGAAATTCTGATTGGGATCCAAAAGTTAGCCTCCTCCGGCCGTTCTTCTTTATGGGAGCCCGATTCGAGCGGAGATTATCATCCATAATCAGCCTCTGTGGCAGAACTTTTGTCTTGCCTGATAAGCACCGTGCCAAGGCACTCCAGTCACGCTCGTGGACGGCGTTTCCCGGACGCGCTATTTGGAGTACCTTTAGCCTAATCGTATGAAGATTCAGCCCGGAAAGGAAACTCTGATGGTGCCAAGCAAACGACTCCCTGGATGGCATTGCTCGATCCTGCTGGCCGG
>JAQBFV010000137.1:0-5620 GCA_032123035.1 Betaproteobacteria bacterium
GCCCTTCCGCCTTTCTCCTTCCGCCTTTCGCCTTCGGACCACCCATCACCCATCACGGGTTGTAAGGCCGTTCCGCCTTTCTCCTTCCGCCTTTCGCCTTCGGACCACCCATCACCCATCACGGGTTGTAAGGCCGTTCCGCCTTTCTCCTTCCGCCTTTCGCCTTCGGACCACCCATTACCCATCACGGGTTCTGCGGCCTTCTGCCTTTGGGTAAACCGCCGCCGCCTCTCTCGCGTTATCTCCCATGGAGGTCAATCCATGGGCAAGAACCGCAAACCGGGGGTCGGACGTGCCGCAATCCCGATCGAGAGAATCACGAGCGCTATTCTCTTGATTCGCGCGCAAAAGATAATTCTGGATACCGATTTGGCGGAGCTCTACGACGTGGATACAGGGGCGCTTAACAGGGCTGTGAGGCGCAATCGAAGACGGTTCCCGGACGATTTCATGTTCCAGCTCACCAAGGCGGAAGCCGAGCGTTTAAGGTGCCAAATTGGCACCTTAAAACCCGGGCGCGGCCGACACAGGAAGTACCGCCCTTACGCCTTCACCGAGCAAGGGGTCGCCATGCTTTCCAGTGTTCTTCACAGCGAACGGGCCGTCCGGGTAAATGTCGAGATCATGCGCGCCTTCGTGCGACTGCGGCAGATGCTTTCCTCTCACGCTGATCTGGCCCGAAAGTTCATAGCACTGGAGGAGAAGTACGACGCCCAGTTCAAAGTTGTGTTCGACGCCATCCGGGAGTTGATGGCGCCGCCCGAGCATCCCACAAAGCGGCGGATCGGGTTTATAGACCGGTAATGTGTAATGCGTAATGCGTAATGCGTAATGCGTGATGCGTGATGCGTAAGGGGCAATCCGTAATGACCAATGTGCGCATAACCCGTCACCCATTACCCATTACGGGTTCTGAAGCGCATAACCCATTACCCATCACGGGGTTTGGCAAGCCATTTGCCTGACGAAAAAGTTAAACTTCCCCATTCCTTCTCCGGAGCTATCCATGTTCACCCGTATCGACCACGTGATGATCTGCGTGCCCGACCTGCAACAGGGCATGGAGAAGTACAGCAAGATGGGCTTCAACGTCCATGCGGGCGGCGTGCATCCCGGCAAGGGCACCCATAACGCCATCGCGTTCACTCAGGACGACTACATCGAGTTGCTGGCGATCCGCGATCTGGCCGAGCACCAGGTGTCGGCGGGAGGGGCCGACAACTCGCATACCGGCCTCGCGCAGTTCATCGCGGCAGGCGGCGGCCTTCGCTACATCATTCTGCAAAGCGATGACCTGGCGGCGGAAGTGGCCGCCATGCGCAGCCGCGGCGTGGACGTGAGCGACGCGATGGACCGCGGCCGGCGCACGCCGGCCGGTAAGGATCTACGGTGGAAGGCTGCGGTGCTCGGTCCCAGGAACCCGCTGCCGATTTTCTTCATCGAGCACCTGACGCCGATCGAAGAGCGCCGCAAGAGTACTCCCGGCGCCGGCGATCATCCCAATGCGGTCTTCGCCATCGAGCGCGCCTACATCGTCACTCCGGATGCCGAGGCCGCCGCAGCGATGTACGCGAAGGTGCTGGGCGTGCCCCAGCCGCCAATTCAGCGGGGCATGGTGATCATGTCGGACATGGTGGTGTTCCAGTTGGGCCCGAGCGGTCTCGGCATCGTGCAGCCCTACGCGCCAGGGCCGGGTGCCGATGCGCTGGAGCGCCGCGGTCCGGGTCCGTTCCAGGTCTTGTTCCGCACCAAGAGCATGGGCGCGGCCGCGCGTTGGATGCAGGAGCACGGCATGCCGCCGCTCGAGCGCGGCATACGGAACACCGGCGAGCAGGCGATGCTGGTGCCTCCCGGCGACGCGTGTGGGACATACATCGGTTTCGTCGGCCCGGAGTAGCTTCGATGTTTACGGCGTGACTAGCGACTAGTAACTAGAACAAACCAAGAACAAATTTAACCGCAGATAAACGCAGATACACGCCGATCAAAAACAATAAATGAACCGCGGAGATGCGGAGAGAAACAAAACACGATTCACGATTCACGGAAGATAATGAACCGCCAAGACGCCGAGAGAAACAAAACACGATTCACGTTTCACGTTTTAGGATTCACGGTAGTTAGGCAGTTATACGTATCAAAGGAATAAGGTAAGCGGATGAAAAACACTCAGCCAGGGATTCTCGCGCCTGTTCCTCGGTTGGCGAGATATCTGTTTTTCTCCTTGAGGCTGGATTCAGACCCTAAGAAGGCCTTGACGGATCTGCGTCAGGTCGCGATTGGCGACAAAGCGGTAGTAGGGCTCGGGAAGTCGCTGGCACTTGCCGCGGGTGTCGACATTGCGGCCTTACGCCCCTTTCCTAATTACGCTGGTGCCGGCGTTGAGATACCTTCTACCCCTTTCTCAGTGTGGTGTTGGTTGAGAGGCGAAGACCGCGGCGAGCTCGTCCATCAGACGAGATTGATTCGGAGCGCGTTGGTCAGAACCTTTCATCTCGATAATGTAATCGACGCATTTCAATATGGTCCGAGTCTTGACCTGACGGGTTACGAAGATGGAACCGAGAATCCCAAAGGCAATGACGCGGTTGAGGCCGCTATCGTCAAAGGCGCGGGAACCGGTCTGGACGGATCAAGTTTTGTAGCGGTCCAGCAATGGGTACACGATCTTGACCGCTTCCAGTCGATGTCACAGGAAGAGCAAGACAACACCATAGGTCGGAGAAAGAGCGATAACCAGGAGCTGGATGACGCACCGGTTTCGGCGCATGTAAAGAGAACGGCGCAGGAAAGCTTTAAGCCGGAAGCATTTGTTCTCAGGCGTTCGATGCCCTGGGCAGATGCAACCAACGAAGGGTTGGTGTTTGTTGCATTTGGAAAGAGCTTCGACGCCTTTGATGCGCAGCTAAAACGCATGGTCGGGGCTGAAGATGGAGTAACCGATGCGCTGTTCAGTTTCACACGGCCAATATCCGGCAGTTATTTTTGGTGCCCGCCTGTTGCCAATGGGCGTCTTGATTTAACGGCTTTAGGTCTTTAACAAATCTGCGGGGAGAGGGACGCGCCAGGGCCGTGAATCGTGAATCGGAACCTCATTTAACCGCAGATAAACGCAGATACACACAGATAGGACAACAACCCAAACCTTTTTTAGCCGCCGATGAACGCCGATCACAGGGCCGTGAATCGTAAATCGTAAATCGTGAATCGGACCCGTTTAACAACCCAAATTTAGCCGCAGATAAACGCGGATAAACGCAGATCTATATATACAAGAAACCCGGAACCCCGAACTCAGAACGTAGAACAAGGTTTATTAGCCGCCGATGAACGCCGATAGAACGAAAGAAAAACCAACACCCTTTCGACTTTCGCCTTCCGACTTTCGCCTTCGGACCACCCATCACCCATTACCCATTACCCATCACGGGTTGTAAGGCCGTTCCGCCTTCCGCCTTCCGACTTTCGCCTTCGGACCACCCGTCACTCATCACGCTTTAGGAAGCTGTCGTCAGCCGTCCGTCGTCAAGGAAGTCAGATGGGACCACGCGCCGGAACCAGCAGCTCACGCTTCATTTCGGCGAGGGAGGAGATGCCGAGCATTGCCATGTCGCGGCTGATCTCGTCCTTCAGGACGGACGCGGCGTGGTGGACGCCGGCTGCGCCGGCGATGGTTGCGGCGTAAAGGAACGGCCGGCCGATGAAGACGAACTTCGCGCCGAGGGCGAGGGCCTTCAACACGTCAGTGCCTCGGCGGACCCCGCCGTCCATCATGATGGTCATGTCGCCGGCCTCGGCAACCACGGCGGGGAGCGCGCGCAGCGGCGCGACGGTGTAGTCGAGCTGGCGGCCGCCGTGGTTGGACACCAGGATGCCGTCCACGCCGCTCTCGCGCGCGATGCGCACGTCCTGCGGGGAGAGGACGCCTTTCAGCACGAGCTTGCCCTTCCAGATCCTGCGCATGAGCTCGAGGTGCTCCCAGGCCAGGGCATCGCGCGCCATGCGCGGGCGCTCGGCGTGGCCCATCACCGGGATGCGCGGAAAGCCCATGTTCTCCAGGTGCGGCATGCCGTGCTCGAGCACGGTGCGACCGAAGTTGCCGAAGAGCCAGCGCGGACGCAGGAGGCAGTCCCACATGAGGCGCGGGGTGGGCTTGAGCGGCGAGTTGTAGCCGGACCTGACGTTGTTCTCGCGGTTCGACGGCACCTGCACGTCCACCGTCAGCACGAGTGTGTCGAAGCCCGCGCGCTGCGCGCGCTCGACGAGCGGCACGATGATCTCTCGGTCGCCGGGAAGGTAGGCCTGGAACCAGGCGGTCGGCCCGATGGCGCGCACGCGCTCCATCGGCGTGAGCGACGCGCCGCTCTGGATATTGATTGTGTTCAGTTCCGCCGCGACCTGCGCCAGCACGGAGTCGCCCATGTAGGCGGCGAGCGAAGTGCCGCCCATCGGCGGGAAGCCGAACGGCAGGTCGTACGTGCGTCCCAGCACCGTCGTTTTCTCTTGGCGGCCGCGGGTGTTGATCAGGACGCGGGGCAGGAACTCCCACTCGGCGAAGGCGGCGCGGTTGCCGTCGCGGGCCGAGTTGGTCTCCACGCCGCCGGAGACGTAGCCGAAGATGGGGCGCGGCAGGAAGCGGCGCGCAGGTTCCTCGAAGTCGTCGAGGCAGAGGATGTTCTTGAACCGGCGCGGGACGTCGGCGCTGCTGCGCCGGCCGGCGACGCGGAGGTTAGTCTCTCTGGGGTCGGTGGTGGTGTCGTTCATGTTGAGGTAGCGAGTGTCGAGTGTCCGGTGACGAGGGCCTTACACTTCGTGAATGATGAATGATAAATGAAGAATGATAAATGAAGAATGATGAGTGATGAATGGACTGAAACTTCCGTGAATCGCGAATCGAAGCCGGCTTGATTCTAGGCGTCTTCTGCCTTCTGACTTAGGGTAGCGCCGCAGATAAACGCAGATACACGCAGATAGGACAACAACCCAAACCCTTATTTGCCGCCGATGAACGCCGATGAACGCCGATAAGCTCCAACATTGAACCGCCGAGACGCCGAGAGAAGCAAGAATTAAGAGCAGTTACTCATTACCCATCACCCATCACCGGTCTGGGCCGTCAGCCGTCACCTCTTTAGCACTAGTCACGGGCTCTTAAGGATGAAGGCAGAGCAACGTCTTCGACGGAAGGGAAAAGACGTCTAGGCAGGGATCGTCTGGATTTTCCCTGGAAGCTTGTTCAGGATGAGTTGTTTTAGCTGAACTTTCTTGCTCGCGTTATCAATATCGATGCCCACGAGGTTTCCATCGGCATCGTAATCCAGCACGACCCCCTCCGAAATCTCGCGGCTTTGAGCGCTTGGCTTCTCCGAAAGATCGATGTAGAGCGAATCTGTCTCGGCGTAATAATTCAGTTTCATGGCTTGAACCGTCTGTCCGGAAAGGCGTTATGAATCGTCACTTTATCCTCAAGCGTCACCACCCTCAAGTGGCGGTGCTCAAGCTCGGGAATCTCGGCCCAGAAGCGGTGGCGATTATGGTCCTGCGGTTCTGACCGGATGGGTGCGTCGAGGACACGCGTGCACCACTCTTTTCTTAGAGTCCCTAACATAATGAAACGCGC
>JAQBFV010000138.1:0-3717 GCA_032123035.1 Betaproteobacteria bacterium
CTGCGGCTCCGCGCCGCACATGGCGAGCGTTGTGGCTGTAGAAAAACCTTTGATTTTGAAAATTATTTATTAGAGAGGATATAAGCTCTTATAATATTTTTTTGGATGGTTTTGTTAAAGGGTACAAAGGCGTCTCTCGTATAGGCTTACAAGAAGGCATGAACAAATATTATCGCAGACTAGAGAAAAATCAGTTGTATAGAAAAGTTGAAAAAAGGCAGCTTTTCGAGGTTTTTCTACAGCTTCGTTAGCTCGTCTGTTTTATTTATTTTGTTTTTAGCACTTTTCCAGGAACTGCAACGAAAGGCAGGAGAATCTCCAGCCTTTGGAGTTTTGCGAGTCGTGCGCTTCAAGTCGATGGACAGTTTCGGAGGCGATCTGGTGTTAATTTCTTTTGAAGAGCGGTGTGGCTGTTGTCACGTCCGTTCATTTTCTGATAGATTCTGCCGATGACATGGATTACTTTTCTATGGCCAATGGTCATCGCCGCCTGTCTCACGATGGGACTGATCCATTTGCGGATCGGGCTCCGTCGGACGCCGGGGGTGGCCCATTTGTTGTTTGCCCTCACAGCCTTTGTCATGACGGCTTTTTCCAGCCTGGAACTGGCCATGATCCAGGCCGAAAACCCGGCGCAGTTTTGGGAGCTGCAGCGTTGGATCGACTTCGCGTCGGCGGCGATTCTGGTGTCGTTGGTGGTGTTTGTGTGGGTGTTCTTTGGCACCGGAAGGAAATGGCTCGCGCTGCTTGGTTCCGGCCTGGTCCTGGGTCCCATGATTCTCAATTTGGGGCCTGAGCCAAAAATTACTTTCTTGCAGATCACCGGAATCCGCACGGTTGAAACGTTTGGTGGTGCCACCTATGCCGTGGCGGAGGGGGTGCGCAATTCATGGCTTGCCCTGTTCTATCTGGGCATTTTCGTGATCATGGCGTTTGTGGTGGATGCGTCGGTCACGCTTTGGCGACGGGGAGACCGGCGCCGGGCCGTCCGGGTTGGCGGCACCATCACGTTCTTTCTTCTGTTTGCCGGTGTGTGGGCGGCCCTCGTTGATGCTGGAATCATGGCCACACCCTATCTTGCCAGTTTCTTCTACCTGGCCATCCTGGTTGCGATGGGTATGGAGTTGAGCGATGACGTGTTGCACGCGGCGCAACTGGCCGCCGACCTCCGCGAGAGCGAAGAGCGGATGAGTCTGGCCACGCAAGCGGGGGGCATTGGTCTTTGGATCTGGGATATCGCAACCAACCATGTCTGGGGTTCTGAGCGGTGGCTGGGACTATTTGGATTCGGCTCACAGGTGCCCGTCGCCTATGAGCGGATCGTCGAACGAATCCATCAAGACGACCGCGAGCAGGTGGAGCAGGAGATAAAGCGCGCGGTCTCAGACCGGACCGACTATGCTGGGGAATTTCGATTGATTGGAGCGGACAGTACTGAGCGCTGGATTGGAGCGCAGGCGAGGATGTCTGTGGACGCGAACGGTAAACCAGCCCGGATGCTGGGCGCGGCGATCGACATCACGGCGCGCAAGCAGGCGGAACAGCAGGTTGACCAACAGCGCCGGGAGTTGGCCCACCTTTCGCGGATCACAATGTTGAGCGAATTGTCGGGCTCGCTCGCGCATGAGTTGAATCAGCCGCTGGCCATCATTCTCAGCAACGCCCAGGCGGCGCAGCGCCTGATGGCGCAGCAACCACCCGACCTCGCCGAGGTGCGTGATATTCTCGCAGACATCGTCAGTGAAGATGAGCGGGCGGGTGAGGTCATCCGGAGAATGCGCGCCATGCTCAAGCCCGGAGAAACCAAACTGCAGCCACTGGTGATAACCAACGTTATCGAGGAGGTGCTCCATCTCGTGAACAGCGATCTGATTAGTCGCAGCGTCGTCGTCCACCGCAGATTCACCCCGGATGTGCCGCGAGTTCTGGGCGACCACATCCAGCTCCAGCAAGTGCTGCTCAATTTGATCCTCAACGCCTGCGACGCGATGGACGCAAATCCTCGCGCGGATCGGCGCCTCACCCTTGCGACGGAGCAGCGGAATGGGATGGTATGCGCATCTGTTTCAGATAACGGCTGCGGTCTTCCGCCGGAAGTGGAGCGCGTATTTGAGCCATTTCACACGACCAAGAAAGACGGCCTGGGTCTGGGGCTGTCCATCTGCCGAACCATCGTCGGCGTACACCAGGGCCGGTTGCGCGCGGAGAGAAATGAGGCGAAGGGCGCGACTTTTCACCTGGAGCTGCCGGCTGTAAAGGAGGCTCATGCATGAACACAAAAGGTACTGTTTACCTTCTCGATGACGAACCGAAGATGGTTAAAGCCCTCACGCGACTGCTGACGGCCGAGGATTTCACGGTACACGGATTCACCTCAGTGGAAGCCTTTCTTGATGCGGGTCGATCGGACGAGCCGAGCTGTCTGGTGCTGGATGTCGCGATGCCCGAACTCAGCGGCCTGGACCTTCAGCAACGACTGGCCCAGGACGGGATCCTGCTGCCCATCGTGTTTCTCACCGGGCGCGGCGATATCCCGATGAGCGTGCAGGCGATCAAGGCTGGCGCGGTGGATTTTCTCACCAAACCGGTCCAGGACGCCGACCTCCTGCGCGCCGTCAATGCCGCCCTGGAAAGAGCCGCTGAACAGCGGGAGGCCATCACAGAAATGGCCTCGCTCCGGCAGCGACATGCGAGCCTCACGCCCCGCGAGCGCGAGGTGATGGAGCATGTAGTCGCTGGTCGGCTGAACAAACAGATCGCTGCCGAGTTCGGCACCGGCGAGCACACCATCAAGGTTCATCGCAGTCGAGTGATGAAAAAGATGGGTGTGCAATCCGTGGCCGAACTCGTTCGCGTCGCGGAACGTCTGGGTGTCGGGCACTTAGTCATCAGTGGCGAGTAACCAGCGGCCCATAGCGGTCTTCGCTGATCACAGGTCCACAGCCACTGGCCCCTCCGTCGATATGTAACCAAGGTGTAATGCCACGCGCACCACCTGTGTGTCATGCTGGTCCTAATGTCTAAAATCCAGTCACTCATTGCCGTGCTCGACGACGAGCCGAAATTTTGCCAGGCGCTTGCCCGTCTGCTCAAAAGTCACGGTTTCGACGTCGCGACGTTCACGCAAGGCGGCGATTTCTTCTCGGCCTTTGCGTCGCGGCGGCCCGACTGTCTGCTTTTGGATCTGCATATGCGGGGCACTAGCGGTTTTGAGGTGCTCGAACGACTCGCCGTGCAACACGTCTCGATGCCGGTCATCGTCCTTACCGGCCACGACCAGCCGAGGAACGATGCACGGGTGCGGGCGCTGGGCGGTGTAGACTACCTGCTTAAACCGCTGAACGAATCGCAGTTGCTGGCGGCTATCGGCGGAGCAATTTAACTCGTGAAGTGAACCAACACTGAACACGATAAATTTTTAACAACGGCCACGAAAGGACGCAACTTATGAGGAGCCAACTAATGATCAAATCAACCCATCGATTAATCGCCGCTATCGCGCTGGCCATAACTCTGCCCGCCGCAGCGCAGGATATTGGCACGCCAACGCCTGAGAACCTGTCTGCCGCCTACACCGGCAAGGTCTACTCGCCCTATGCCGAGCGCAACTTCCCCGAGCGGCCGCTGTGGGGCGACTCGCATCTGCACACCTCGCTGTCGGTCGATGCGGGCTTGTTCGGCAACACCCTGCCGCCGCGCGAGGCCTACCGTTTCGCC
>JAQBFV010000139.1:0-2511 GCA_032123035.1 Betaproteobacteria bacterium
CTCCCGCCTGCGTCCGAGGCGCACCTCCAAGCTGTTACTGGCCCTGGTGTCCCTGGCGGTGATCCTGGCCGTGCTGTTCGGTCCCGGAATACTCGGCAGCATCCTGGATCGCTGGGACTATGCGCGCAGCGTGCACCGGGACCGCTCCAGTGCTAAACACGGCGTTCGATCACAGCTCGAACGTCAGGCCCTCATCGTCACTCGTGATGCCGACGGTAACCTTGTACGGGCCATGGCCAACGCCGATGCGTTATCCGACTTCGTGCGCGGCGAACTCGCGCGAGCGGAATCCGCGCGTCGTGACACACACACCCGTGTGCGCGCGGCACTGGAAGCGCGCGCCAGTCCGGTGTTCACCAACATGCGCACCCGCGTCCCGGAGTTCGCCGACTGGTATTACGCCTGGCCCACCTCCTATCGGCTGACCGGAAAAGCGATGTACTCAGCTGCTGCCAATGTGATCAAACCGAGCGTAATGCGCCTCGATGATGCCGTCGCATATGATCTGGAACGCTACGTGGAAAAACGCTATCTCGACATTGTCATGCGTCCGGAGTTATCTGATCCGTTGTTACAGTGGGCATATGTGCACGCGCTCGAAACAGGACACGATGGATTTCAGCTCGCGCTGACCCGTTTCGACGACCGTTTCCAGCACTTTGTCGCAAATGAGACCACCTATCTCGAGGGCACGCCAAATCTCGATGACGTGTCGGTCGTACTCGACTGGGATCATCAAACGAAAAAGCTCTCCATTTCCGGAGTTGAACGCGGTTCGTTGGAGTTGGCGCGCGCAGTCACTTTGACCGCCGCCGGAGCCCTGGTCGGGAAACGCGTAGGCGCGGCTGTCGGTGCAAAGCTGGCGCAGGGAATTTCAGCCCGCGCCACGGCAACCGCCGCACGCGGCGTCGCCGTGCGTCTCGCCGGTCCGTATGTGGCGCGGGGATTGGGAACCGTGGCGGCAACCGCGGTTGGCGCCTCCGGCGGGCCCATGGGCGCCGTGCTCGGCGGCGCTACCGGCCTCGGAATCGACTACGCCATCAACGAAGGCATCGCGTTCGCGGAGCGTGACTCGTTGGAAGCGGGTGTCAGCGAAGCGTTACAGCTTCAACAACGCCAGTGGCAGGAGACCATGCAGCGTTCGCTGGACGAGGCGGTGGATGTGTGGTTCGACGATCTGGCGGAGTTGCTGGCGGCTCACGACTCGCGCACAAACCGCTGAGGCAACGGCGCCGCCGGGCAGCATCCCGGTGCTGGTTGCCAAGAAGCCAACGTCCGGTCGAATTCCCTGCGAGCGCGGATCCCGTGGTAACGCCAAGCGTGTACACTACCCGCGAATCCGTTTTCCCGATCTCAACAAGGAACTCGTCCTTTCTACCTGTATCGCACTGCCCTCGAGCCGTCAGCCGTACATCGATGAATCCAATTGCTCACACTCGCGGCGCCGGCCGTATGGCACGGTTGGGGCTGATGATCGCCCTGCTCTGCTTCATGTTGCCGGCCGGTGCTCAGCCGCCGGCAGCAGATGTCGAAGCCCTGGCCGCGCCCACGCTGGACGAAATTCAGGTCAAGCGAAAGGCGGCTGAACAGAATTCCGATCTCCCTCAGGACATCCAGGCCAAGGCGCTCGAGCTCTACGACCGGGCTATAGAGGCCGTGAATCAATCCGCAGAGGTCGCGGCGATGGCCGGCGCTCTAATCACTCGAATCGAGGAAGGGCCGGGTCGCGTGGCAGAACTCCGCGCGCAACTCTCGCGCCCTCGCCCGCCGGTCGAATCGACGGCGGCAACTGTCGACATGAGCGCCGAAGAGCTGCAGGCGGCGGTCAACGAGAAACGCGCCAAGTATTCGGTTGCGCGAGATACCCTCGACGAGAAAGAAGCCACGCTCGCTTCGCTTACGCAATCCGGGAAAGCCATTGTCGAGGAGTACGTGGCCCGCGAACGCAGTCTCGCGAAAATCACCGAGGAGGCGCGCACTCCGCCTTCCCCGGACACGCCCCCGGCTGTCGTCGAGGCCCGGAATTTCTATCTTGCCGCACGCCGAAGCTTCGAGCAGGCCGAGCTCAGCCGACTGCGGCGTCGCAATGCGAGCTACGACCTCCTGGTGGAATTGACGACTCTGGAGCGCGATCTCGTTGCCGCTGAAACTGTACAGATCCAGGATGAACGCACCGCGCTCGAAGAAGTCCTGCAAGAGCAGCGAGAGCGCAGCGCTCGGGCGGGACGCTTGGAGGCGGAAGCGGCGATCGAGGCGTCGGCGGCGCTTCCCCCTCCTGTTGCAGCCATCGCCGAACAGACGGCGGCACTTCAAAAAGACCTGATCAGCATCATCGAAAAAGAAAAGAACGTTACTGAAGCGCTGCGTGAGGTCACTCGCCGCTACCGAGAGATCCAGGATAGATTTCAGTCCATGCGCGAGCGAATCGCCAACTATGGCGCGTCACAAGCCCTTGGACGCCTGCTGCAGAGGCGACTCGAGAAGCTGCCGTCCTCGCGTGAACTGCGGGGT
>JAQBFV010000140.1:0-31992 GCA_032123035.1 Betaproteobacteria bacterium
ATTCTTCGCCGCACAGGGATTCTTCGCCGCACAGGGATTCTTCGCCGCACAGGGATTCTTCGCCGCACAGGGATTCTTCGCCGCACAGGGATTCGCGCCTGCGCGCGACGACCGGGTCCGGGCGCCGCAGGGGCTGCACGGGCTCGCGGCATAGGCGCCTGGCAGACCCAAGGCGAGCGTGACCAGCCCGGTTGAGGCCAACGACTTGGCGAGTGGGTTGAGTTGCAAAGGCATTGTGGTTCTCCTTTTGGCTACGAGCTCGGGTGATTTGGCGCGACCGGGGTCCCATACCATACAAGGGGGTCCCTCGGGGCGCCTAAGGCTGATACGTCGCGAGGCCGAGATCGGATGCGGGGCGGCAGCCGCCGCCTATCGCGAAGAGACAAAAAACATCTTTAATTCAGATTGTTGTCACCTGAAGACGCCAGTTCCGATCTCCGGCAAGCGGATCCCGACTGCGCCAGCTGGCGCCGAGCGGCGGGAGCTGCCCCGGACCTTCGCGCGCCCGGTCGAACACGGTGACCGACGTGTGGCGCAATTGCGCACCCTGCCCGCGATACGAGCGGTTGTGAGCCGCTGTCGGAGCCGGCACTGGCCGTCGCCCGGCCACGTCGATTCCGTTACCATCGCGGTCTCCAAAGGAGGAGGAACCCCATGAAGCAGAAGGAGTTGGGAATAGCCGTGGTCGGCGCCGGCCGTATTGGGACGTTGCGGGCACGGCTCGCCGCCAGGCATCCATCGGTCGGATTTCTGGCGATATCGGATATCGACAAGAACAACGCACAGGCGCTGGCCGAAAAGACGAACGCCGATTTCCATTCGGACAACAATTTCGAAGTCATCGAGCGGCCGGAGGTGAATGCCGTTTTCGTCTCGACGCCTGAAGGCGAGCACACCGCACCGGTTCGCAGAGCGCTCGAGCTCGGAAAACCGGTGCTTTGCGAGAAGCCGATCGCGCTCTCGATCAAGGACGCGGACGACATCCTCGACACTCTCAAGAAAACCGGTGGAAAGCTCAGGATCGGCTACAGCCGCCGCTACAAGGAATGCTTCCTGCGCGCCAAGGAACAGATGGTCCACGGGCGCCTGGGCAAGGTGGTCGGCGGCCTCGCCCGGGTCTACAACTCACGCGCGCAGACATTCGCCATTCTCAAACGCGATCCGCATGCGACGCCGGTGCTCGACGTGCTCACCTATTACGTGGACCTCATGTGCTGGTTCCTGGAAGGCAACCGGCCGGTCGAGGTGGTGGCGCGAGGTCAGCATGGGATCTTCAAGGAGGCCGGCTACAGCGCGCAGGACGTGACCTGGGCGCTCCTCACCTTCGCCGACGGCGCAGTGATCAACCTGGGCATCGCCTATGCGCTGCCCGCCAAGTACCCCACGCAGGGTCAGTCGGACCGAGTCGAGCTGCTCGGGACCGAAGGGACCATGCTGATCGACGACGACCACATGGATCACCTGCTCTACACCGAGAAAGGCATTCCGCATCCCTATGTGCCGGGACACAAGATGGAGCTGGCTTTCCTGGGCAGCAACAGCGCCGGCGACTGGGCGTTGGGCGATTTCTGGGGATCGCTCGGCAACGAAACGCGCGCGTGGCTCGATCATCTCGTCACGGGCAATCCCACTGCGCATACCACGCCCGAGGAGGCACGCATGAACCTCGAGGTCACTCACGCCATCGAGCGCTCAGTGCGCACCGGTCAGGCGGTGCGCTTGCCCCTGGAAACCTAAGGCGGAAGTCGAAAGTCGAAAGTCGGAAAAAAACGTTCGGTGTTGTTCCTTTCGCCTTTCGCCTTTCGCCTTTGGGTCAGCCGGGTGGCCACCGGAACTTGCGCCCTGACAGTATGTGCAGGTGCAGGTGAAATACGCTCTGCCCGACCTCCGCGCCATTGTTGACCACCAGGCGGAACGCGTCGGCGACGCCAAGCTGCTCCGCTATACGGTTCACGGCGAGCAGCAGGTGGCCGAGCAGCGCCTGGTCCGCGGCCTTGGCATCAGTCAGCCGCGGGATCTCCTTCTTCGGGATGAGAAGCACGTGCGTCGGCGCCTGGGGATTGACGTCCCGGAATGCGAGACACAGATCGTCCTCGTAGACGATGTCCGCTGGAATCTCTCGCCGGATGATCTTGTCGAAGATCGTGCTCACCTTTCCTCCTCCTTTTTTGAGACACGTGACCCGTCACCGGAAACTGGTGATGAGAGATAGTGATGAAAGAGGGTGATGATTACTGGTGATGTACAACCAACTGCGCGCTTTCCATCACCCTTTTCCATCACCATTATTCATCACTTTTTTTGCATCGAGGCGGCGCGGAGTTGCTCGCTTGTCCATTCGAGCAGGCCCTCGATCAACTCGTCGCTGGCGTCGGCGAGCGCGGCGACCGCGCCGCGCGCGTCGGGACTCGGCGCCGGCCGCTCGAACGAGAAGACGCGCTGCGCAACAAGCGTGCGCTGCTGAAGATTCACCACGCTCGCCCGCGCGCGCACCGCTACCTGGCTCGTGCCCGGGGTGCTGAAGATCTGGGTGAAATCCTCGAGCTCCACGCGCAGCATATAATCCGCGCGCGCGCCGTCATCGCTGGTCACGATTCCACGCTGTGTCGCGGCGGCGAAACGCCCGCGCAGTCGCTGCGTGAGCAGGGCCGCCGCCGCCGCCTTCCACCGGCTTTGCGCGTACGTTTGCAGTCGCGCGGGTTCGTCATAGGCAAGGCGATAGACGATGCCCTGCCCTTCGAGCCAGGAAGGTGCGGTGACCTCGGGCAACATCACGGTCGCCGACAATACGGGGTTCGCGCGCTCGTAGCGGGGTAGCGGACCCAAGTCGTAGCTCGCCGATGCTTCTTGCGATGGCGACGTCAGCGCGCAACTCGCCAGCAAACCGGCCATAACCGCGTTCGCGATGCCAAGTAGTAGGCCGGCACGTTTCATTCTCACTGTTTGCCCCCCTGGCGCCCTGTGAAGCCCGGCTCGCCCGGCCCCGGCGCCGGCGGCGGCCGGCCGAACACCAAGCTCGCCGGCTGCGCCTCGAGCTCCGCGAGGAGCCGGTCGAGCCGCTTCGAGTTTTGTGAGAGCTGGTCGAGCAGCCCATTGATGCGCGGCAGTGTATCGGCGACCGCGGCATTGGCAAGCGACTCGGTAGCGCCGCCCACTTTTTCCGCGCTCGTCGCGGCGCGCTCGAACGCCGGGCCCAGGGTTTTCAGCTCCTTGGTGAGCGCCTCGATACCGGCCATCATCTCGCTTGCGCGTTTGAGCACTCCGCGCGCTTCTTCCGTCAACGCGATCATGCTTTTCGCTCCCGGCTCAAGCTCGCGAGCGAGCACCGTGACACGCACGCTCGCGCTCTCGAGGCTCGCAAGTGTGCGCACAAGCTGCGCCTGATTGTCGTTGGAGAGCAGCTTGTTGAATCTTGCCGCCACCTGGTTGACGTCCGAGACGAGATCCTTTCCCGCTCCCGAGAGCTCGTCGATAAATGATTGCCTCAGCGGAATGCGCGCTTCCCTCGCCTCGGCTGCCGTGAGCCGCTCCGGATTGCTGCCATCGTCGTCCAGCATGACGTGTGCGATTCCTGTGACTCCCTGGGTAGCCAGTTGCGCATAGGTTCCCCGCGTAACCGGCGTGCCAGTGCGCACCGCGACACGGATGAGAATCATGCGCGAATCCTTCGGGTCGAAATCGATGGCTTCCACTTTGCCCACTTCGATGCCGCGGAATCGCACCGACGCCTGCGGGCTGAGCCCGGTGACGGGATACTGCGATTCGAGCACGAATGCTTCGCGCGCCTCCGTTTCTCCGGTCAGCCACATCGCGATGAAAACCAGGCTGGCGCCAAGCAACAGCGTGAACACACCGGCCGCAAACGCGTACGCCTTGTTTTCCATCTTTACGGTTTCCCCCGCGATGCGTTCTTGCCCAGGCCAAGGGTATCCCACACCGCTTCCAGCGCCCGCCGGCCACGTTCGCCAAGAAAGAAGTTGACGATGAAAGGATGTTCGCTGTGCACCACCTCGCGCAGCGTGCCCACGACCACCAGCCGGCCGTCGAACAGCACCGCGATGCGGCTGGAAAGCGCAACCAGTGTATCAAGATCGTGGGTGACCATCACTACCGTAAGGTTGAGCTCGCGCCTGAGCTCCTCGACCAGCGTGACGAAGCTCTCGCTGCGGTCGGGGTCGAGGCCGGAGGTGGGCTCATCCAAGAACAGGAGTTCCGGCTCGAGCGCAAGCGCCCGGGCGAGCGCGACACGCTTCACCATGCCGCCGGAGATCTCCGCAGGCAGCTTGGAAGCGTGCCGGAACTCGATTCCCACCATTTCGAGCTTCATCAGGACCAGTTCCTGGATGACCCCTTCGTCCAGCACCCGCAGCTCGCGCAGGGGCAACGCGACATTGTCGAAGACCGGTAGCGAGGAGAACAACGCGCCCTGCTGGAAGAGCACGCCCCAGCGGTTCCGTAGCCCTTGCAGCACGCCGGGCTCGCAGGCATGCAGGTCCTCGCCCAACACCCGCACCCGCCCACGGCGTGGCGTTTCGAGCCCCAGCATCTGCCTGAGCAGCACGGTCTTGCCGCTGCCCGAGCCGCCGACTAGCGACAGCACCTCCCCACGTTCGATCTTGAGGTCGATGCCGCGGTGAACGACCTGGCGGCCGAACCGCGTCCACAATCCCTCGATCTCGACAACGTGCTCGGTCATTTGATGATCCCCACGTCCGCGAACATAACAGCGAAGATCGCGTCCACGATGATCACCGTGGTGATCGCGATCACCACCGACTGGGTAGTGCCCGCGCCCAGGCTCTCGGTGTTGGGCTTGATCCGCAACCCGAAGTGGCATGCGATGAGCGCGATCACCGCGCCGAAGACCAGGCTCTTGCCAAGCCCCAGCCACAGATTGGCGATCGGCACGACCTCCGGCAACCGCGACAGGAAGAAGCGATAGTCGATGTTGAGCTCCGTCTGCGCCGCGAGCATGCCGCCGAGGATTGCGATGACATTCGTCCACAGCACGAGGAATGGCATTGAGATGGCGAGTGCGATCATTCGTGGAAGCACGAGGCGCACCGTGTGAGGGATACCCATCACCGTCATGGCGTCCAGTTCCTCGGTCACGCGCATCACTCCGATCTGCGCCGTCATCGCGGACCCGGAACGGCCCGCGATCAGCACCGCAGCGAGCACGGGGCCAAGTTCGCGAATCACGCTCACGCCGACCAGATTAACAATGTAGATGTCAGCCCCGAATTGCTTGAGCTGTTGGGCCGAGAGGTACGAGATCACCACCCCCACCAGGAAGCCGACGATGGCGGTAATGCCGAGCGCCTGCGCGCCCGTCCGGAAGATGCTCGCGGAAATCTCGCGCCAGGGGATCTCGCGCGGCCGGCGCACGAGCCCTGCGGCGTCGATCATCACCTGGCCAAGCAGCGCGGTCGCCCCAAAGAGGTGATCGAGCAGTCCGATCACCTTTTGTCCGAGGGCAGTCGTCGTTGCCCACAAGTCGAGCGGCGGCTGCGGCAACTCGCGCGGCTTCGCGAGATTGTCGAACACCGACTCGTGCTCCGGCTTGAGGATCAACCGCGGCGCCCGCCGCCGCCCCCAGGCCCGCCACAGCAGCAATGCCCCGGCGTGATCGAGCACTGTCACCGCGGTCAAATCCCAGCTGCAACTGACATCGAGGGCGTACTCGGCGAGCCGCGAGCGAAGCTGCGGCAGGCGTTGCCCGAGGGCCGCTAGGTTCCACGCACCGATGAGTTCGATGCGGCGCTCGCCGCCGGCCGCGACGGTCTGGCGCAGGTCAGGCGCGTTACGCGAACTGGATGCGGGCTCACCCATGGTGAGCACTCGCTCCGGGGCTTCTCGACCTTGCCATGCCTATTATAGGCCTCTGATTGGGAACGTTTTTTAATGCTATATCGCTACCCGGTAGCCTGTCAAAAGAAGCGTTGATGAGTTTCAGATATATTGCGGCGCAGAAAAGTTTCTTGGAGAGCACCTTGACATGCCCGTTTTAAGTCATATAATTGGAATTGTGCAGTGCAGCAATCGAAGACGCTGCCCTAATGCACCTAACTGATTTTTAAACAGGTTTCCAAAAAGGAGGCTGACGATGTATCAAGCACCCATGTATCAAGCACCGGAACAACTGGTAGAAATGAACAAGGCCAACTTCGAAAGGGCATTGAAGTTTGCTGGCATCGCGCTGGAAGGCGCAGAGCGCATGATCGGACTGCAGCTCAACGCGGCGAAAGCAGCGTTTGCCGACTCCGTCGAGGGCGCAAAAACGCTCGCCTCGGTGAAAGATCTGCAGCAGTTTGCCGCGCTTAAGAACAACCTGGCGCAACCGTCCATCGAGAAGGCCACAGCCTACGCGCGCAGTGTCTATGACGTGGCGGCGGCCACCCAGGCCGAGTTCAACAGGATCGTCGAAGAGCAGATGTCGGAATTCAACAAGCAAACCGTGGCGGCCGTCGACAAGATGGTGAAGACCGCTCCGGCCGGCTCCGAACTCGGCGTCGCGACGCTGAAGTCCTCCATCGCTGCGGTCAATTCGGCCTACGACAACCTGTCCAAGGTGGCCAAGCAGTTCACGGACGTGACACAGTCCAATGTGGAAGCCGTTGCCAAGCAGGCGGTGAGCGGCGTGAAGAAGGCGAAGAAGAAGGCCTGAGCCGGCTCTCCTCGTCCAGTAGCAGAAAGCCCCCGGACCGCTCGGGGGCTTTTTATTTGTACGGGGTGAGGGGCGGGGGTGAGGGACTGAACGCCGATAGACGCCGATAAACCGGTAAACGGTGAACGGAGAGATCAGCATGTTTTTCAGTCTTACCGTTTACTGTTCACTGTTCACCCGCTTCTATCGGCGTTTATCCGCGGCTAAGTTTGTTTTTCGTCTTTTTTATACACATTCTAGAGGGAAGGTTGCGCGGGATCCGACCAGCGGAAGCCGAGCGCGGACACCCCTTCCTTGAGCGCCGCGATCGCGGCATTCACCTCGTCAGGCACGCCGCGCACGCCGAGCTCGATATGGCGATCATTCGGATCGATGCGCGGCAGGCTGAACACCTTGACCCGGCGGAAACGCGCAAGGCAGTCGTTCATCAGGCTGATCAGCTGGCTCTCGCCAGCGCCGCGCACGAGGATCGAGGATTCCGTGATGCTCCCCGGCGCAAACAGCTCCGCGTAGTGCGTGTCGAGCACCCATTCCATCATCGGCCAGGCCATCTCGGGAAAGCCCGGAAAAAAGTGATGACGGCTCAGGCTGAAGCCGGGGATTCGATTGTAGGGGTTCGGGATGATGTCGGAGCCGGCGGGAAACTCGCCCATGGCAAGGCGCTGCGGCGTGGCGCCCAGTGAATCGTTGACGAAGCGTCCCCGAATCTCGGCCTCCGCCTGCGGGTGCAGGCGCAGTTCGACGCCAGCGGCCCGGGCCGCGCACTGGCGCGTGTGGTCGTCCGGCGTGGCGCCGATGCCGCCGAAGCTGAGCACCGCATCGGATCCGGCCAACGTCCGGCGTAGCGTATCGGTGATGAGGTCCGCGTCATCGCCCAGATAGCGCGCCCAGGCAAGCTGCAGCCCGCGCATTCGCAAGTTTTCGATGACCCGATTAAGATGCTTGTCCTGCCGCTTGCCGCTCAGGATCTCGTCGCCGATGATAATTGCCCCAAACTGCATCGTAAGTTCCACGTTCAAAGTTCAAAGTTCAAAGAGCCATCGATCCGCGCGAGGGCGCGATGCACCACGCTCGAACATTGAACACGGAACATTGAACCCGGAACGCTGATTGTCGCGCTAGCGCGACAATCAGCGGTGAATGTAGGACTCGAGCTGCTTGATCGTCTGTTCCTGATCGGCGATCACCTCCTTCACGAGGTCGCCAATCGAGAGCACGCCGATCAGCCGTTCGCCATCGGTCACCGGCAGATGGCGCACGCGCCTGCTCGTCATGAGCGCCATGCATTCCTCGACTGTCTGGCTCGGCTGGATGGTGAGAACCTTGTCGGTCATGATCTCGCGCACCGGAATATCGTGGGATGATTTCCCGTGCAGGATCACCTTGCGCGCGTAATCCCGCTCCGAGAGGATCCCCGCGAGCTTGCCGTTGTCGACGACGACGAGGGCCCCTATGTCCTTGTCGGCCATCAGCTTGAGCGCGTCGATAACACGGGCGTCGGGCGCAATCGAGTGCGCCCCCCCGCCCTTGTCCTGAAGCAGTTGCATTACAGTCTTCATCGCGACCTCCTCTTGTTCCCCTAGCGGGCGATTTCTTTTGAGGCCAGTGTAGCCAAATTAAGGTAGGGGATAAAGCACTGCCCGGCCCGAAGTGGGCACCGTGGGTGACAATCGCCATAACTGACAAGGGCCGCCCGGCCCTTCAAGACTCGCGATCGCCGATCGCGAAATGGTGACGGGTACTGGTGATGGGTAATGGTGATGAGAGCTGGTGATGTACCACCATTTGCGCGCTGTTCATCACTATTTTCCATCACCAATTTTCATCACCATTAATCATCACTTCTTTCGTATCACGAAGGGCAGATGACATTCCCCAATCGTGCGGCGTGCGCTAGTCAGAGTCGCCTTCGGCGCGACGCGGGTACAGCGTCTGGACGTTGGCACGCCGGCCCGGCGCCACCGGCTGCCGCACGATGCTGGCGACAATGTCTGCAGGCACCGGCGCGCTGAAGTAATTGCCCTGCATCTCCTCGCAGCCCAGCTCGCGCAGGAACTCCCATTGCTCGCTCGTCTCCACGCTCTCGGCGATCACCCGCAGGTTGAGACTGTGCGCCATCGCAATGACGCCGCGGGTGAGCGCCGCCGCCTCCCGATTACGCGGCAGGTCCAGTATCAGCGAGCGGTCGATCTTGACGGAATCCAGCGGCAGGCGGCTGAGAAATTTCAGCGAGGACAGGCCCGTGCCGAAATCGTCCACTACGAGGTGCACGCCAAGCTCCTTCAGCTGGGCGAGCACCTTCTCCGCGCGCTCGGGGTTGCGCATCACCATCGCCTCGGTAAGCTCGAGCTCAAGGCGCGACGGATCGACACTGGCGATGTGCAACGCCTCCCTCACCACCTGAATCAAGCTTTCCTGCGCGAACTGTCGCTGCGACAGGTTGACTGCCACGCGCAGCAACGGCAGCCCTTGCTCGCGCCAGACAGCAAGCTGCCGGCATGCCGTGCGCAGCACCCACTGCCCGATGGACAAGACGAGCCCGGTATCCTCGGCGACGGGCATGAACTCTCCGGGGTTGATCACACCCTGCGTCGGATGGTGCCAGCGCACGAGCGCCTCCACGCCGGTCACCTGAGCGTCGCGAATACCGACTTTGGGCTGGTAGAGGAGCACGAGTTCCTCGCGCTCGACGGCCCGCCGCAGGTTCGCCTCGAGCGACAGCCGCTCGGTAATATGCACGTTCATGTGCGGCGCGAAGAAGCGGAACCCATTCTTGCCCTGCTCCTTGGCGCGGTACATCGCCATATCCGCGCTCCCGAGCAACGCCTGCGCATCCTTGCCATCGTCCGGAAACGTGCTGATGCCGATGCTCGCCGTCACCTGGGATTCCTGGCCCTGCACTGCGTACGGCCGGGACACGGTGTCAAGCACCTTCTTGGCCACTTCGCCCACCTGGGCGGGATCGCCGAACTCCTCGATCAGCACCACGAACTCGTCGCCGCCCATGCGCGCGGTCACGTCGCCCTCGCGCAACGTCGCCCGCAGCCGGGTTGCGATCTCGGCAAGCAGCGCGTCCCCCGCGTTGTGTCCCAGCGTGTCGTTCACCAGCTTGAAGCCGTCGAGGTCGATGAAAAGAATCGCGAGGGTGCGCTCGAAGCGCTGCGCCTGCGCGAGTGCCTGCTGCAGGCGCTGATTGAACATGCCGCGGTTGAACAAGCCCGTCAGCGGATCGTGACTCGCGAAGAACTGCAGATTGGCCTCCGCCTGCTTGCGGGCGATGAACTGGCCGATCTGGCTGCCAACAGTATGCGCGATCTCGACGATACGCTCGTCGCGCGCGCGTGTCCCGTACCCAAAAAATTCCATCACGCCGTAGAACTCTCCGCCAACCAGGATCGGAAACGCGAAGGCGTGCTGCAGCCCCGCCTCGAGCGCGAAATCACGGCGCCGCAAGGTCGCGTCCTGGGTCACATTGCCCATCCAGTAGGGCGTGCTGTCTGCCCACACCCGCCGGTTGAGCCCGCCCGGCAGTCCCACCTTCTCGAGGGGTGCGGAGCTCGCGACGCGAAATTCCTCCACCTTCCGGTCCGGGACGCACCACGTTTCGGCACAGCGCAGGATCTGCTCCTTTTTGTCCACCACCCAGCGCGCGCCGTAGGCGAACTTCAAACTCCCACAGATAGTCTGGATCACGCGCGGCATGACTTCTTCCAGGCTGCGCGCGTCCGAGAGCAGCAGCGTCACCGCGTTCTCCAGATCCTGGCGCCGTTCAGCGTGCTTGCGCTCGGTGACGTCGGCGACGATCGTGAGGTAGCCCCCCGTCTGCCCAGAGGCGTCGCGCACCGGCGCCGCCGAAATGCTCACGCTGACCGGGGTGCCGTCCTTACGCATGCGCACGGCCTCCACATCGGTGAACGTGTCACCCCGCAGAATGGCCTCGCGCTGATGCGATCCCTCCTCCTGGCCCACGGGATAGAGCGGCGCCGCCCTGCCGAGCAGTTCCTTTTCGGACCAGCCGAACATCCGCTCGGCGGAGGCATTCCAATTCTCGACCCGGCCGTCGGCATCGCATACGATGATCGCCAGCGGCGAAGCCTCGATGAGCGCCTCGAACCGCTGCGTGGCCTGGCGCATGATCTCTTCGAAACGCTGCTGCTCGGCAACGCGCTCGAAGAGGTGCCGGTTGGTATCAGCCATTCTCGCCACCAGCGCGGTGTTCTCGAACTTGACGCGCAACGACTCGCGCATGATGTCCGAGATCACCGGTCCCGTACCCAATACGACACCGAGAAACACCACCATCAGCACGCCCATGAACAGGTGAAGGCTCGTGCCCTGCGCGAAGACCATCGCGGTAACCAGCGCTAGTGCCGGCAGGGTGTAGACGAGAAATGCCTGACGCACGGGAGACAGGATCACCACTGCGGCCGTTACCATGCCGGCGATCATGAAAATGAGCAGGAACTGGTGAGGCACCGAGCTCGCAGGGAAAAGGCCCGACCCGGCAAAGCCCCACAGCACGCCCGCGGCCCCGGCACCGATCACGAAGCGTCGCGCCCACTTGTGCGACTCGGCGGGCGGCGGAGCGATCTTGAAGTAGGCGCGATAGAGGAGATAACGCGCGGCTGTCGTCGCAAACATCGCGCATAACCAGCCGCCGAGCATCAACGCCGGTACCAGCCCCCACAGCGCGAAGACCAGCAGGCTCGCATTGACGAGTGTGGCTGCGTACGCCGGCCGCGAGAGCCGGTACAGGTGGCGTACCTCCTCGGCGTGGACTGGGTCTCCGGTCGCGTGCTCCACCATCGATCGTGCCCCCCGCAGGATGATCCCGGCTGTCGTCGTTCGGCGGCCCCGGGCTGGCCGGAGTCGGAGTGAAACGGGAATTCTTACATGAAGAGCCCCCCGAGGACAGGCTGAGGAATGCGTGCCGACGGCGGGCTTGTGCCACGTCCAGAAAAAAATTATAACTATTTGTCTTTTATATACTTTTATTCTTGTCTGCGCCCTAGCGCAACAGCCCTAGCGCCATGATCAGGGGCAAGCTAAGCCAAAAGAGGATCGTGCTCCAGCCGATCAGCAGGGCCGCCGCCCGGGAGTCCAGCTGGAAGCGCTCGGCAAGTAGCAGTGCCGTAACCATCCCCGGCGTCGTGCCTTCGATCACCGCGGCGTACTGTGCCTCGCCCATCGGCATGTAGAGCATCTTGGCTGCCAGCCAAACGATTAGCGGCAAGGCTAGCAGCTTGACCACAGCAGCCGAGACGATCTCGAGACGCGGCGTGAGATTGCGCCATGGGACCGTCATGCCCAGCACAAACAGCGTCACCGGTATCGTGGCCTGGCCGATGAACCCGGTTGCAGCGGTGAGCGGCGCATAGGTGAGCCCCATTTGGTGCCAGCCAATGCCCAGGATGAACGCCCAGATCGGCGGCATCGACAACAGGATCCGCCATACGGCAGGCCGTCCAGCGTCGCTATGCGCGCCGAGACGCGTGCAGATCCATACTCCAATACTCCAAACAAGCGGCATGGTCATCAGCATGTCGTTGTAAACCGCGTAGCGCGTCGCTTCCAGGCCGAAAAAGAACACGAGCACTGGCACCCCGATGTTGAAGGTGTTTCCGAACATCCCGCCCACGACCAGGATCGCCCGGGTCTGATCGGCCAGGCCGCGCCCGATGGGTGACCGGTAGAGCAACAGATACAGAATCGCGCCCGAGAACAAGGATCCGATTCCGACGAGCAGCGGTACGGACAACAACTCTCGGGAGATCTGCGTGGTGGAAGCGACGGAAAACAGAATGCATGGCAGGAACAGGTACATCACCATGCGGTTGAGCAACGAGCGGGCGCCCTCGACGAGCGTGTCGGGAAAGAAGCGCGGCCATAGCCCGCCCACACCCACCAGCAGGGTGAGCGGCAGCATCACCTCGACCAGAAGGTCGAACAACTGCGCGAAATAGCTCATGCTGACGACCGCGCGAAGCGCGTGCCGCACCTAGAAGCTATCGCAAAAAAGCGAATGTCAGCCGCCGATGAACGCCGATAGACCCCGATAAGAACGAAGTGCATTGATTTAGGTGGGTTTTCTGTCCGCGTTCATCTGCGTTCATCTGCGTTCATCTGCGGCTAATGATGTTTTTGTTTTTGAGTTGTGGTCTAGTGTCACCGCGCCTCCGGGTTGAGCAGGTTGGGTGGCGTTGCACCGGTAAGCGCCGCCACCAGGTTCCTGGCCGCAGTCATCGCCATCGCGCGCCGCGTTGCCTCGGTCGAGCTGCCGACGTGGGGGACCAGCACGACGTTGTCGAGCTCGAAAAATTCCGGGTTAAGCCTGGGCTCATTCTCGAAAACGTCCAGCCCCGCGGCCCGAATCACGCCGCCCTTCAAGGCCGCGATGAGCGCGACATCATCCACCACGCCTCCGCGGGTGGAATTGATGAGGATGGCGCCCGGCTTCATTTGTTTCAGCTCGGCCGCGCCGATCATGTGGTGCGTCTCCGGCGAATACGGCACCTGCAGCACCACAAAATCCGCCTGCCGCAGCAGTTCGTCCTTGGTAACGTAGACGGCATTGAGCTTTTTCTCACAATCGGACGCGACACGCGTCCGATTGTGATAGATCACCTTCATGTCGAATCCGGCGGCGCGCTTCGCGATCGCCTGGCCGATGCGGCCCATTCCGAAGATGCCGAGCGTCGCGTGGTGCACGTCGACGCCCAGCCATTGCTTCAAACGCCAGCCCGTCCATTCGCCGTTGCGGACGCGGCGCTCGAGTTCCGTCACCCGCCGCGCTGCGCCCAGCATGAGCGTCCACGCGAGATCCGCGGTCGAATCGTCGAGCACCCCCGGCGTATTAGTCGCCATGACCCCGCGCGCGGTGCACGCGGCAAGATCGATATTGTTGTAGCCGACAGCGATGTTGGCCACCACCTTCAGCTGCGGCGATCCCGCGAGCAGAGTCGCATCGACGCGGTCGAGGAGGCAGCACATCACGCCGTCCTTGTCGGCGAGACGGCGCACGAGCTCGCCAGGGTCGAGCGGCACATCCTGCTGGTTGGAGTCGATCCGGCAATGCTCCCCGAGGTATTCGAGCGTCTCGTCGAAAACTTCGCGCGTCACGAGGATTCTGGGCTTCATACAAGATCAATTCCAAAAGCCATCAGCCACAGAGAACACAGAGAAAAAGTCGAGAAACCGTAGTTCAAAAGACCTTGTTGCAACTTGGTCTTCTCTGTGCGCTCTGTGTTCTCTGTGGCTTGTTTTTGAATTTGCTCGGCGTCCATCGGCGGCTAATTTCTTCCGGGACCCGGCTTTTTCGCGAACCAGTGATCGTAGGCGATGCGCGAATCGACGGTGGCGTCCTGCTCCCACTCGACCGTGCGCCGCGCCCAGGCGAGCTGCGACTTCATCACCTTCTCGGCAATCGGGTTATCTCTCGATAACCGCTTGACCACCGCGCTCCAGGCGCGCATCTGCGCGCGCAGCACGTCGGGCGGTGTCCGATGAAACTTCACGCCCTTTGCCTCTTGCAGCCAGGCGTAGTCCTCCGAGTAGCGATGCAGCGCCTTCCACGACAGGTCCGCGCTCGCAGCATCGGCCGCGTGGTTCACGATCGCCTTGAGGTCGTCCGGCAGCGCAGCGTATTTCTTACGGTTCATCAGGATCTCGAAGACTTCCGCCGGCTGATGGTAGCTCTGCAGCATGCAAATCTTCGCTACATCTGGAAGGCCAAGCCAGCGATCGGAGGTCGGGTTGTTGAATTCCGCCGCGTCGATGCGCCCTTGCGCCAGCGCCGGCGCGATCTCCTGGGCGGGAAGTGCCTCCGCGACTGCACCCATCTCCTTGAAAAGTTCTACCGCCAGGCCTGCCGTGCGGTACTTCAGGCCCTTCAGCTGCGCGGGCGAGTCGATCCGGTTCCTGAACCATCCGAGCGGCTGCGTCGGCATCGGCCCGTAGAGCAAGGCCGTCACGTTCAGATTCATCACACGCGTAAGAAGCTCATCGTAGAGCGCTCTGCCGCCGCCATAAGCCATCCAGGCGAGGAAATTGTTCGCGTCCATGCCGAGCGCGGGCCCGCTGCCGAACAGCGAGAACGCCGGGTTCTGCCCGTGCCAGTAGGCGGGCACGGCGTGGCTGCCGTCGAGCACGCCCTTGTTTACCGCGGCGAGCAGGTCGAAGGGCTTGACGACGGCATCGGCCGGCAGCACCTCGATGCGAAGGCGGCCACCGGACATCTCCCTGACCTTCCTGGCGTAGTCGAGCGCGTACTCGTGAAAGATGTTTTTGGCCGACCAGGCGCCCTGCCAGCGCCAATTGATGGCACTCTCGGCTGCGGCGATCATCGGGAAACCGGCGAGCGCCCCCGCAGCCACCGTAGCCCCGAGCAGGCGACGGCGCGAAGAACGCACGCCATGCCGGTTCAAGATCCGTTGGTCCTCTTGCATTGGTTCACGTAACGGCGCCGCTCGGCCTACATCTATGTAGTGGAGAGGGGAAACTTCAGGTCAGCACAGATTACCCGCGGCAGCCAGCCGCGTGGCGGAGTGACCCAGCGCGGCGCCAGCCGCCGACCAGTGCGATCGCGCTCAGTCTTCCTTCGTCTTCAGGGAATCCCAAAGATCCCAGGCCATCATGCCAATGCCAAACAACGTCACGCTGGCAAGCGCCATGTCTTTGAGCTTGATCACAGCCACAGTGAGGTATCCAATCAACAAGACCAGCGCGATGATACCGGACAGAATCTTGACTGCCATTATCGTGTCTCCTCCTGGTCTTTCAGGGTTGCCTGGATCCGACGCTATCCACAAGCCAACGCGCCGTACGGAGCAATCTCGCATCGCCGTTACGCGGCCCCACAAGCTGCATCCCTAGCGGAAGCCCGCCCGCCCCCCGCATCAGCGGTAGGTTCAACGCCGGCATGCCGCAATACGTCCAGAGCGTGCAAAACGCGGGGTCGCCCGTCGAACTGAGCCCTTGCGGCGCAGTGCCGGCGGCACTCGGCGTCAACAACGCATCGTAACGATCGAACAGCTCTTGCAACCCTTCCGTGACTTGCGGAATACGCGCAAGCGCCGCCTGGTATTCCAAAGCGCTGTAGCCGCGTCCGCGCTCCAACTGGGCGCGCAGCGATTCACTCAACCGGTCGCGGCCTTTCTCATACTCCGCCGTGAGATTGGCGGCCATCTCGGCTTCCATGACAGTGCGATGCCACTCCAGTGCGCGAAGAGCCGACTCCGGCAGCACGACCTCCTCGACGCGGTCGCCGAGATGTTCCGTGACCTCCGCGAACGCCTCGCGGGTCTCCTCTGTCGCGCGTTCCCACAGGGGAGTCTTTACGAATCCGATCGTCGGCGGCAGTGGCGGCTCTTCGGCCGCGACGGCGACGAAGGGAATTCGTGCGCGCGGCCGCGTGTCGGGATCCCGCTCGTCGTAGCCGACGAGCTGTTCCGATGCCAGAGCGATATCCTCGACCGTGCGCGCAAACACGCCAATGTGATCGAGCGAGCGCGAGAGCTTCAACACGCCGTGGCGCGAAATGAGGCCGTGCGTCGGCTTGAATCCCAACACGCCGCAATAGGCAGCGGGGCGAATCACGGACCCATTCGTCTGGCTGCCGAGCGCGAGAGGCACCATGCCCACCGCGACCGCCGCCGCCGATCCGCTCGACGAGCCGCCCGGGGTATGGCCGGGATTGTACGGATTGCGCGTCTTGCCCGGCGCAAAAGTCGCGAGCTCGGTCGTGACGGTCTTCCCCATGATAACCGCGCCGGCCGCGCGCAGCGTGGCGACCACAGCAGCATCCCCGTCCGGCGTGCGGCCTGCGTGCAGGACGGTGCCGTCCTCGGTGGGCATGTCGCCCGTGTCGATGATGTCCTTGATCCCGACGGGCACCCCGTGCAACGCTCCCAGCGCTCGTCCTTCGCTTCGCTGCAGGTCGAGCGCGCGCGCCTGCTTCAGGGCATGCTCGGGATCGAGGAAGGTCCACGCCTGCACGGCTTCGTCAACTTCCCGTATCCGCGCGAGGCACGCCTCGACCAGTTCTTCGGAGCTGATTGCCCCGTCCCGGATCGCGCGGGCGGCGTCGGTCGCGGACAGCCAGCTCAACTGTGAAACGTCCATGCCCCTGCCTACCTGACGGAGTAGAACACGCCCGGAAGCCAGAACACCAGCTCCGGAAAGATGTAAATAAGCGCCATCGTGACGAACACCAGGGCGAGAAACGGAAAGCACCCCTTGAAGATGGTCACGAGCTGGATGTGAGGCGGCGCAATTCCCTTCAGATAGTAAGCTGACATTGCCATCGGCGGCGTAAGAAATGAGGTTTGCAGGTTCAACGCTACCAGGATGCCGAAGAACAGCGGATCGACGTGGAAGTGCGGAAGCAACGGCAGAAAGATCGGAACGAAAATGATGATGATCTCGCTCCATTCGAGCGGCCAGCCGAGCAGGAAGATGATCGCCTGCGAGAGGATCAGGAAGGTAACCTTGCCGAGGTCCATCGCGAGGACCATCTCCTTGATCAGCCCTTCGCCCCCGAGGTACGAAAAAACGGAAGAGAACGTCCACGAGCCGATGAATAGAAAGCACACCATCGCCGACGTGCGCGCGCAGAGATAGACCGCCTCCCGCAGCCGCTGCAGCGTCAAGGCGCGGTAGCCAGCCGCCAGGGCCATGGCGCCAAACGCGCCGACCGAGGCCGCTTCCGTGGGCGTTGCGAGACCGAACAGGATCGAGCCCAGGACCGCCATGATCAGCACCGCCAGCGGAAAAAACGCCTGCAGCAGCAAAATGATCACGCGCAGCCACGGCACGTCGGTCTCTTCCTTCGGCAACTTGGGCGCGAGTTTCGGTTTGAATGCCGTCAGCACGATCACGTACAGCACGTAGAATCCGGTCAGCACAAAGCCAGGCACCAACGCGGCGGCATAGAGCTTCACCACCGATACGGACGACGTGGCGGAGTAGACGATCAGCATGATCGAGGGCGGGATCAGGATGCCGAGCGTGCCGCCGGCGCAGATGACTCCCGCCGAGAGTTTTTCGTCGTAGCCTGCCTTGAGCATCGCGGGGAAGGCGAGCAGTCCCATCAGCGTCACCACCGCCCCGACAATCCCGGTCGCGGTCGCAAACATGGCGCACGTGAGGAGCGCCGCGACCGCCATGGCTCCCGGGATGAAGCGTAGGGCCACCTGCAAGCTGTAAAAGAGGCGGTCCAGGATGTTCGCGCGCTCGATCACGTAGCCCATGAAGAGAAACAGCGGGACCGCAACGAGCACATCGTTGCTCAGGATGCTCCACGTGTTCTGCGTGAGCAGGTAGAACACGCGGTTATCGAAGAAAGACTGGTCGGGCTGGAAGTAGGCGTAGTAGCCGAATCCGACGCCGAGCGCCATCAGGGTGAAGGCGATCGGAAAGCCGATCAGGATGATGAGGATGAAGATCCCCAGCATGAACAGGGCGAGAGCGGGATCGCTCATACGCCCTTCGCTTCTTTCGCCTCGGCGCGCCGCGCCCGCACGATGCTATCCATTTCCTCGACGTCGTGCAGGCGCTGCGGCCAGCGCCCGTCACGCATGCACATCAGGGAGCGCAACACTTCAGCGACACCCTGCAAGGCGAGCAGCCCCGCCCCGAACGGGATCAGGAGCTTCAGATGCCAGACCGGCACGCCCACCGGACTGTTCACACTGACTTCCTTGATGAGGAAGGCGTCGTATCCGTACGCCCAACCCGCGACCACGAGCGCGAGCACGCCGGGGAAGAAGAAAATGATGTAGAGCACGAGCTCCACCGTCGCCTGGGTACGCGGCCGCCACAGGCGATAAAACACGTCGGCGCGAATATGGCCGCCGCGCGAGAGCGTATAGGCGCCGGCCATGTAGAACAGGGCGCCGTACAGGATGTAACTCATGTCAAACGCCCAGCTCGTCGGGTCGTTCAGCACGTAGCGCATGAACACCTCGTAGCAGGTGCCGAACGTGAGGATCAGGATGCACCACGCGAACGCGTGGCCAACGGTCTTGCTCAGCTGGTCAATGGCGTGCAAGAAATGGTTCATTGGAACTCAGGCAACCCAACAAGAAATGGGGCGACACCGTCGGGCGCCGCCCCACGTCACAATCGTGACCGCGCTGATCCGATGCTGCTAGGACGGAATCTTGGTCTTGAACACGTGCTCGTAGCCCATGTTGAACGGCGCGTCGTTCAGGTAGTAGTAGAAAGCGACGCGCTTCGCCCAGGCCCGCTGGGAGGCGACCACCTTTTTGAAGAACGGGTCCGCGTCCGAGAGCCTCTTGTTCAGGATGTCCCAGGCCTCGAGCTGCGCCTGAAAGACGGCCTTGGGCGTGCGGATCACGTTGACCTTGTGCTTGTTGATGAGCAACTGCAGGTCCTTGGAGTAGTTGTCCAGCCCGGTCCACAGGTTCGCCGACGAGGCGGCCTCCGCGCTGTATTGCAGGATCGCCTGCAGTTCCTTCGGCAGCGCGTCCCACCGCTTCTTGTTGATGGCGATCTCGAAGAACTCCATCGCCTGGTGGAAGCTGCCCATCTCGTAGTTCTTGATCACGTCCTGCGCACCGAAACGGCTGTCCGAGGTCGGGTTGTTGAATTCGAAAGCGTCGATCACGCCGCGCTCGAGCGCCGGCATGATTTCTCCGCCCGAGAGCTGGGTCACCTTCGCGCCCATCTGCTGGAAGAGGTCCGCCGCGAGACCCACGGTGCGGTACTTGAGGCCTTTCAGCTGGCTCGCGTCCTTGATGGGCGTCTTGAACCAGCCGAGCGGCTGCGTCGGCATCGGCATCGCGAAGAAGCCGACATAGTTCAGGCCAAGTTTTGCCAGCAGTTCGCGATAAAGCTCCAGGCCACCGCCGCGGTAAATCCACCCGAGCGTCATGTTGGCGTCGCACCCGTTGATGGGACCGGAGCCGAAGAGCGACGCCACCTTGCTCTTGCCGTACCAGTACACCGGAACAGTATGGCCCGCGTCGAGCACGCCCTTGCTCACGGCATCCGTCACTTCGAAGGCCTTCACCACGGAGCCGCCCACCAGATAGTCGATTCGCAAGCGCCCGCCCGCCATGGCATTGACGCGTGTGACGTATTCCTGCGCGAACTCGTTGAAGATGTCGGTCGCGCCCCACGCGCCCTGCATTTTCAGCACGATCGGCGATTGCGCCACCGAGAACATCGGAAATCCGGCAATCGCGGTGCCGGCGGCTGCGGCGGTCGCGCCTGTCAGGAACTTGCGGCGGGATGTGGCGGGCTTCTGTTCGGTCTGCACAGTGTTGTTCAATTTTTCATTGAGCATCGCGTCCTCCGTCTTCGGTTATCAATCAGGGGAAACAATCATACCGACACTGAACCAGCAGAGCACCTGGCTGCGTCGGTCTTTCTGGAATTATTATTCTGGAATTCTTATTCTGGAATTTTTACTATGTGGGATAGTCTACTACGCTGCAATAATCCTATACCCCGCGTCACGCGAAAGCAAGCATCGAGGTAATCGCTTAAGAATAGGGGCATACCCCTCGGGTCTTACCGAATCCTGACACCTGGGCGCCCGGGATTGCCTTAGAGTCCGCAACACAATAAAACGCGCGTGCGTTACGAGCCAGAATCGTCGTTAGCGCGAAGCGAGGTGAAGCCAATACTTCCTGTATTGGCGAGCCGAGCGACAAAGCTAGCGGCGGTTCTGGCCGTAACCCCTTGAGGGCTGGCGCGGTTTTGGCATGGTGCTTCTTCTTTAAGGGGCGCGCACAGGTTGCGGGGTCGGACCGAACGACTTGCCCCACTTCGCCAAAACCGTGACAGCGCAGCGTGTGTTTCATTGTGTTACGGGCTCTTATATATAGTAGGCAACCAGGTAGGCAAGAAGCAGGATCATCACCCATAGCGCCATGCTGCCGGTGGGCCAGGTCCGCGCAAGCGCGCTGTCCGGGCCGTGGTGGCGCTCGAGCACCCGCACCAGCCGGGCCGACGAGGCGGACACCCGGCTACCAAAGGCCGCGAGGAACTCCGAGAGCGCACGCGCCAGCGCGCTCACGACGCCATATCCCAATTTGCGGTAGGTCCAGTCGAAGTCGAGGTTTACCGACTTCATCTCCGGCGGGTAGATGCCCGTGCGGATCAGCACCGAGAACGCGAGCGCGGAGAAGACGAGGAGCTGCAGCTGATCCATCACATGCGTCGCCGTATACGGGACGTAATCCACCGCGAACGGGAGTACGGCGTAGAGCGCCCCCGGGAACGACCCGATGCCTATGCACAAAGCGGCCGCAATCCCCATTGCGATGAGCATGTTGAGCGGGGCCTCGCGGCATCGTATCCCCGCATCGTGGGCGAAGAAGGCAAAGTAGGGAATCTTGATTCCCGCGTGGTGAAACACGCCGGCGGAGGCAAACAGCAGCACCAGCCAGACGAACGTGTAGCCGTCCTGGGACGCAGCCGCCATCACCATCGACTTGGTGACGAAGCCGCTGAAGAGCGGAAACGCCGAGATGGACGCCGCGCCCACAATACAAAAGCCCGTCGTTACGGGCATGGACTTGTACAGCCCGCCAAGGTGGGTTCCGTTCACCGTCCCCGTCCGAAAAAGCACTGCGCCCATCGACATGAACAACAGCATCTTGAAAAGAATGTCCGCGAACGCGTGCGCCACTGCCCCGTTCAGGGCAAGTTCGCTGCCGATGCCGATACCGACCACCATGAAGCCCAGCTGGTTGTTCACGCTGTACGCGAGTACGCGCCGCAGATCGTTTTCGATGACCGCATAAAAGATCGGGAATGCCGTCATCAGCGTCCCGATCCACACCAGCATCTCGGTACCGGGAAAGCCGCGCGCGAGCGCGTAGATGCCAAGCTTGGTGGTAAACGCGGAAAGTACCACGGTGCCGCTGACGGTCGCCTCGGGATAGGCGTCCTGCAGCCAGTTGTGCAGCAGCGGGAAGGCGCATTTGATGCCGAACGCCGCCAGAATGAGCGCGCCGCCCGCGCCGTCGAGGCCGATCTTGTCGAAGTGCAGCGATCCGCCAGCGTCAAAGTGCAGCGCCGCGCCAGCGAGCAGCAACATGCCGGAAGCGAGCTGTATCACCACATAGCGCATTCCGGCGCGGTATGCGCGCTCGGTGCGCCGCGCCCAGACGAGAACCACCGATGACACCGCCGTCAGTTCCCAGAAGACGAATAGCGTCAGCAGGTCGCCCGCGAATACGGCGCCGAGCGCGCTGCCCCCGTAGACCAGGGCGGCCACGTGCTGCGCCGTGTCCTCAACCTGCAGCGCATAAATCGTGCCCAGCAGGATCGCGATCACGAAGACATAGCCGAAGAGCAGGCTGAGACGATCCACGCGCATTGCGGTGAGCGTCTGCCCGAAGAGCTCGAAATGCGCAAATTCCCCATGCGGCAACGCCAGCAGCCACGCAAAGGCCGCGACCGGCAGCAGAAGCATGTACGCCGCGCGCGCACTGCCCCGCAAGAAGGGCACCAGCACCGCGCCGAGTATGAAGATCAGCGCGACCGGGAAATCAGTGATCATAGTAGTCCTCGGCCCGCTTCAGCACGCGGCGCAACCTCTTTGCCGTCAGCACCAGCGCGACGCAAGCGAGAAAGCCGAACAAGGCATAAAACGCCCACCAGTCCGCGAAAGCGAACTCTTCGTGCCGGTGCATGAGCAGTTCACCGAGCACCAATCCAATCCCGATCGCCCAGACGCCGCGATAAAGCCGGGTCACGTTTTCCGGTCGGTCAAGCCAATAGCGCTTTTCCTGAGCCATGGGTTCTTGCTCCATCAGTACCCCGAAGCCGGAACGAGCTGCCGCACCAGCCCGAGCGGAACGTCGGCGAAAAAGAATAAAGCCAGCGTCGCGCCAGCCGTAGTCGTGAGCGCCACGACCATTGGCCACGGCGCCTCGCCATGCCTCACGTGGGCCGCGTCAGTCGCGCTGCGAAAGAATGCCGTGTGAACGATCGGAAGGAAGTAGGCCGCATTGAGCAGCGTGCTCGCAATGAGCACCGCGACCGCCATCAGATTTCCCACCTGCCACGCGCCCGAAATGATGAGCCATTTGCTGAGGAATCCCGCCGCCGGCGGCACTCCTATCAGGGAAAGCGAGCCGATCGCAAAGGCCGCCATCGTCCATGGCATCTGCCGGCCAATGCCTGCGAGCTGGCTTACCTCGGTCTTATGCGACGCAGTGTAAATTGCGCCGGCTGCAAAAAATAGCGTGATCTTCCCCAGCGCATGCGTCGCGATGTGCAAAGCGGCACCGATCACCGAAAGCGGAGCGAGCAGTGCCGCGGCGAGCACCACGTAAGAAAGCTGGCTGACCGTCGAATAGGCCAGCCGGCGCTTCAGGTTGTCCGAGCGCAGCGCAACGATCGACGCGGCGATGATCGTGAATCCCGACACGATGGGCAGCCACGACACGCTTGCCAGGCCCGCAATAGCATCGACGCCGAACACGTAGATGATGATCTTCAGTACGGAGAACACGCCGGCCTTCACCACCGCAACCGCGTGCAGCAATGCTGACACGGGCGTGGGCGCGACCATGGCGGCCGGCAGCCAGCGGTGCACGGGCATCACGGCGGCCTTCCCGACGCCGAAGACATAGAGCGCGAGCAGCGCGCCCATCGCGGTATCCGACACCTTGCCCCGCAGGATGCCCCCAGGAGTGAAATCAATCGTGCCCGCCACCAGCCATGTCCAGATGATCGCGACGAGAAGAAAAAAGATGGAAGTGCCGATGAGCAAACCGAGATAGAGCCGCCCCGCACGCCGGGCCTCGTCGGTTCCGTGGTGCGTCACCAGCGGATAGGTGACGAGCGTCAAAGCCTCGTAGAACAGGAACAGCGTGAAGAGGTTGCCGGCGAATGCGATTCCGATCGCCGCCGCGAGCGCTCCCGCAAAGCACACGTAGTAGCGCGTCTGGTGCGCCTCCTGGTTGCCGCGCATGTAGCCGATGGAGTAGACCGACGTGACGATCCACAGCCCTGAGGCGACCAGCGCGAAGAGCATGCCGAGCGGCTCGACCAAAAAAAGAAGCTCGATGCCGGGCATGACCTCCGCCAGCCGCACGGCGGGCCGACCCCCACTCAGCACCGCCGGCGTGATCGATAGGACGAGCAGAAACAGCAGTCCAGCGGTGACGAGCGTCACCCCCTCGCGCAGGTTCGGGCTGCGGTGCGCTGCCGCGATCAGCACGGCGCCGCCGAGCGGCACCGCAAGCGCGGCAAGAATCGCCGTCTCGGGCGTCACAGGCGCCCTCGCAGTAACTCGGCCGCAGCGGCGCCCGCGCCCCCGAGCGTGAGCTGCGTATCGAGCCCGAAGTAGATGCAGGCGAGCACGAGCACCCAGGCCGGCACGAGCATGCTGAGCGGCGCTTCGCGCAGCCGCGCGACCTCGGCGGACGGCTCGCGGAAATAGGCGACCTCGACGAAGCGCCAAACATAGACCACCGCCAGCAGCGAGCTTCCCACAACGGCAAAGGCGAGCCACCAGTCGCCGCGCTCCAGCGCCGCGAGCACGAGGTACCACTTGCTGACGAAGCCGACGGTCGCCGGAACGCCAATCAAGCTCAGGCCCCCGAGCACGATGCCGAACGAAGTGAACGGCATGACCCGGGCGATCCCGCCGATAGCATCGAACCGGACGGTGCCCACACGCAGCGCAATGTTGCCCAGCAACAGGAACAGGGCGCCCTTGGTGAGCGCGTGATTGAACAGATGCACGATACCGCTGGTAAGCCCCATGAAGGAGCCCAGGCTCACGCCGAGCGTGATGTAGCCGATCTGCGCGACGCTCGAGTACGCAAACAGGCGCTTGACGTTGTCCTGAAAGATCGCGATCGTCGAGGCGATGAACATGGCCGCCAGTGACAGCGTGATCCAGATCGGGGCCACGGGCTGCTCGTCGAATAGTGCGACGCCGCCGAAGACGTTGAAAGCGAAACGCAGCAGCACGTAGATCGATACCTTGGTCGCCGTGGCGGCGAGGAACGCGGTCACCACCGACGGCGCATAGGCGTAAGCATTGGGGAGCCAGAGGTGCAGCGGAAACAGCGCCAGCTTGAGCGAGATGCCCACGGAGATGAAGGCAAACGCAGCGAGCACCGGACGGCCGTCAGCCACCTGCGGCAGACGCACGGCCATGTCGGCGAGATTGAGCGTGCCGGTCTCGAGGTAGAGCAGCCCGACGCCAATGACATAGCAGGTCGCGCCGATCGTCCCGAGGATCAGGTACTGGTAGGCGGCCATGAGGGCGCGCCGGTCGCGGCCGAGCGCGATCAGCACGTAGGAAGAAAGCGAAGAGATTTCCAGAAACACAAAGAGGTTGAACGCGTCGCCCGTCACCGCGATGCCCAGGAGGCCGGCGAGGCAAAGGGCATACATCGTATAGAACAGGTAATGCCGCTCGCGCGGGATTTCGGCGCGCACGCTCTCGCGGCTGTACACGATCACGATCGCCGCAATGAGCGAGATCAACAGCACGAGAAAGGCGTTCACGACATCGATGCGGTACTCGATGCCATAGGGCGGCGGCCAGCTGCCGATCCAGTACGACACTACGCTGCCGTCCGCCACCTCCAGAAAGAGGCCGGCTGCGATCGCCAGCGCGGCCCACGACACGCCGACTGCGAGCATCCACGCGATGGCCCCGTGCCGCAGCAGCACCATGACGGGCGCTGCCATGAGCGACACCACGACCTGCAGTATCGGCAGGTGGTTCGTAATCACGGGTGCGCGTCGGAGCTCGTCAAGCGTCCCGGTCCTGTGCCAGGATCTCGTCTTCCTCGATGCTCCCGTAGGCCTCTTTTACGCGCACCACGAGCGCGAGGCCCAGCGCGAGCGTCGCCACGCCCACGACGATCGCCGTGAGGATGAGGACGTGCGGAAGCGGATTGGAGTAGATCTGGAACTGAGGGGACACGATCGGAGCGGTGCCGCCGATCAGCTTGCCAGGCGCGATGTACAGCAAATAGACGGAGGTCTGGAAAATGGAGAGCCCGACCAGCTTCTTCACCAGGTTTCCACGCGCGATCACGATATAGAGCCCCGCGACCGCCAGAAAGATCGTCACCCAGTAGCTGTAGTGGCTCGCGACCATCATGATTCAGCCTCCTCATCGCGAGATCGCCCTGCAAACAGGTAGAAGATCTTGAGCATGACGCCAGACACTGTAATGAACACGCCGGCTTCGACCCAGAAGATCCCCCGCTCCTGCCCGTGCACCGCAATCGGGTCCAGGACGAAATAATCGAGGTAATTTCCGCCGAGCATCATTCCGGCAACGCCGACCAGCGCGAAGAGCAGCACGCCCGCTGCAACCATGGTCTCGACCAGCCAGTCCGGAACGACCCGGCGGGCCGCGGGCAGGCCGTAAATAATCCCGTAAAAGATCATCGCTGCGGCCGAGATCACCCCCGCCTGGAACCCTCCGCCCGGGCCGAAGTCGCCGTGGAACTGGACGTACAGCGAAAACAGCAGCATGAACGCGATCATCATCTTTGCGACGACACGCAACACGAGGTAGTCCTTCATTTCGGCTCCTCTCGCCTGCGGCGGCGTATCCGGCGCATCAGCACGATCACGCCTGCACCGGCGGTGAATACGACCGTGGTCTCCCCGAGCGTGTCGTAACCACGGTAGCTTGCCAGCACCGCAGTGACGAGGTTGGGCACGCCGGTCTCGCGCAGGCCGTCCTTGATGTAGCGCGGCGCGACATGCCGGTGAATCGGCGCGTCGGGATCAGAGAAAGCAGGCAGGCCGAGTGTGCCGTAGACCAGCATGAGTCCCGTGGCCAGCGCGAAGGCGAGCGGCAGGAAAGGCCGATGCAGCGGCTTCATTTCTTCGCTCTTCGTGAGGTGCAGCACCCCGAGGAGCAGCACGGTCGAGATGCCGGCGCCGACCGAGGCTTCCGTCATTCCAACGTCTACCGCATCGAGCGCGACCAGGACGGTCGCCATCAGGAAGCTATAGATGCCGAACAGGATGACCACCGCGAAGAGGTTGCGCTGCACGATGATCACCGTGGTCGCGATTGCCATCAGGGTAAGCAGCGCGCCGATCACTAACGCTTCGATGGTTCACCTCCCTCGTCCGTGAGGACCGGATCCAGCCCGCGCAAGAGCGCCGCGCGCGTCAGGGCGTGCGTCGCCGTCGGGCTCATGAACAGGATCAGGATCGCGATCAGGATCAGCTTCGCGCACACCAGTGTGAAGCCCGCCTGGAACATCAGTCCCAGCAATATGAGCCCGGCGCCGAGTGTCTCCGTAACGCTCGCTGCATGAACGCGTGTGTAGAAATCGGGCATGCGAATCAGCCCGATCCCGCCGATGATGCAGAAGGCGCCGCCGGCAACGAGGCAGACCCAGCTCAGGACATCGAGGAGGATGCTCATCCCGCTTCCTCCTCGCCGGGATCGCCAAGGCTGCCGTGGCGGAAGAACTTGAGCACGGCAATCGTGCCAATCACATTGAGAAACCCGTAGACGAGCGCGAGGTCCAGGAACTCGGGCCGTCCGTCGAGGAAACCGATCACTGCCAGCAGCAGCACGGCGACAGTACCCACCGTGTTGGCACCCTGAACTCGGTCGAACACGGTAGGGCCCAGCGCAGCGCGGGCGAGCGCCAGGGCGAGCGTCACCAGCAGTGCAGCGGCAGCCGCTTCAAACATCAGCGCACCCCTTCGAAGCGCGTTACGCGCCGGTCCATCTCGCCCTCGAGCAATCCCGCCGCGGCCTCCCGCGTCAGGGCGTGCACCAGGATCTCGCCTTGCTTCACGTCCACCGAAATCGTGCCCGGCGTCAGCGTGATCGAGTTGGCGTAGGTCACCACGCCGACCGTGGTCTTCTGCGACGTTTTCGCGCGTACCAACGTGGGGCTAATGGGCAGGCGCGGATTCAGGATGATGCGCGAAACATCCCACGCACTCTTTGCGATTTCCTTGAAAAGCCACGGCCAGTAAAAAATCAGGCGCCAGCTGAGGTGTATCGGGTGCCCCTCGTGGTCGACCAGGTCCATGCGGCGCCCGAGCATTGCAACCGCGACGGCCGAGACCGCGCCCATCGTGAGAAGAAACGGCACGAAATAGCCGGAGAGCAGCAGCCAGAACGCGAACAGGATGACGGCCAGACTCAACGCGCGCAACGTGCTTCCTCCGGAACGTGTGCGATTCTTTTTCGGCGGCCCGTTGCGGGCCGCTTAGAGCCCCTAACTCTTAGTGCCGATCGCGGGTTGTCGAATTCTACGAACTACGCCCAGCCGAGACAACCCTTGGCCGCGGGCGCAGCGAGGTGACCGGCGCCCGTCACGTCAGTGGCGCCGCCGCGACTCAGCGCACCCGCGGGGCGTCGGATTTTCCCTCCGATTCGGGCTCGAGCCAGCGCGACACGGGCAGGTCCGTCTCGGGATTGCTTGGCCAGCGGAAATGTTCCGTACGCAGTTTCTCGCGGACCCTGATCGAGCGCGTTTGAGCCTTGCCTTGATAAGTCACGCTCGCCGAGTACGTACCGGCCGGCAACCGCGCCATGAATATGGGGCCTTCCGCAAAATGCTCGAGCACGACCGTGCCGGCCGCGCTCCTGAGCACGACATTGACATCTGCAAGGTAGTTACCTTCGATCAGCGAGAAAACCAGCTTGAGGTTGTACTGTCCCTCCTTTGCTTGGAGCTCGGCCACCTCATCGGCCCCAATGCCCCCGGAGACAACTGAGACTGTGTCGCGCGCCGGTATCTTGGGCTGCGCCGCGCCCCCGATTTTGCCGTCCGCGCGAACGGGTGCCCCGATGCCAGCGTCGCCTGACCAGCGGAAATACTCCGTGCGCAGCTTCTCGGCCGCCTTGATCGAGCGCGACTGCGCGCGGCCGCTATAGGTCGCCAACACCGTGTAGCTTCCCGCCGGCACTCTCGCCATGAAAATCGGGCCCTCGGTCACGTGCTCGAGCAGCAGCTTGCCCCCTGCATCCTTCAGTGCCACGTTGACGTCGCCAAGGTAATTGCCCTGGGTCAGTGTGAACACGAGCTTCAGATTGAACTGGGGCTCCAGCATCTTCAGCCGATCCTGCGAACTGACGCCGATGCCTCCCGAAACGTACAGGATTCCGTCGCGGTTCATGATTCGCTCGACCGGCTGGGCCATCGCGGCGGACGCGAGCGCAGCCGTAATAACAACGATCACCAGTCGTCTCAGAAAGTCCACGCGTAACCTCCTGCAAGCGAAAAATCCATCATTACCCGGGCCCGATAATAAGCCAACTTCGTGCACGGTTTATCCAGAATCTGCGCCGCTAGCGCACCGTCTCCAGAACCGACTCCACGAAGCGCCGCGTGCGCTCGTGCTGCGGCCTGCGGAAAATGTCACCCGGGGCCCCCTGCTCCAGGATGATCCCGCTATCGAAGAACAGCACGCGGTCGGAGCAGCTTTCGGCAAACGCCATGTGATGCGTGACGACCACCATCGTCATCGTGCGCTGGGCGGCAAGCGTACGCAACAGCTCCAGAATCCCGCCGACGAGCTCCGGGTCGAGTGCCGACGTAATCTCGTCGAACAGCATGATCTTCGGCTGCATGGCGAGCGCCCGCGCAATGGCTACGCGCTGCTTCTGACCCCCCGAAAGATGGGCAGGATAGGCCTCCGCCTTGTCCTCGAGCCCGACCATCCCAAGATACTCGAGCGCGCGTGCTTGCGCTTCCGTGCGGCTCAGTCCCAGCACGTGAACCGGCGCCTCGATCACGTTGGCAAGCGCGCTCATGTGCGGAAAAAGATTAAAGTGCTGGAACACCATGCCGACCTTGCCGCGCACGCGCCGCAGGTGACTCTCGTCTGCCGGCACGCTTCGACCCGCGCGCGTCATCGTCCACGGTGATTCACCCTCGACCTCCAGCGTCCCTGCATCGGGCCGGTCGAGCGTCATGAGCAGCCGCAGCAGCGTGGATTTGCCCGAACCGCTACGGCCGATCACGCTCACGGTCTCGCCGGGCGCCACGTCCAGATCGACGCCCGACAGCACCGCCAGATTTCCGTACGCCTTGTGCAGATTCCGCACTCGAACAATGGCATCCATGCCTACCCCTCAATGCGCAAGCGGCCTTCGACCCACCGGATGGCCGCAGCCGACACCAGACTCAGGATGAGAAACAAACCGCCCACCAGTGTCAGCGGCTCCACGTAGCGGAACGTCTCGGACCCGACCAGCTTCGCGGCCTGCAGCAGTTCGAGCACCGTGATCGCGGAAAGCAGCGGCGTGTCCTTGAACATCGCAACGAGATAATTGCCGAGCGCCGGTACGACTGGCGGGATGGCTTGCGGAATGATGATGTCCTTCATCGTACGCCAGTGGCTCAAGTTGAGGGCCACGGCCGCCTCCCATTGCCCCTTGGGCACCGCTTCAAGACCGGCGCGATACACCTCCGAGCAATACGCAGCATAATGCAGGCCGAGCGCGAGCACACCGGTCGCAAGGGGCGAGAGCCGCAGGCCGGCGTCGGGCAGGATGTAGAACAGGAAGTAGATCTGCACCAACAACGGTGTACTGCGCACGAACTCCACCAGCGCACTCGTCGGCCAGGCAAGCAGGCGATGGCGCGAGCGGCGTGCGAGCGCGAGCACGAGCCCGAGCGTCAGCGCAACTGCCATGCCGAGTACGGTCGCTTGTAGTGTCACAACCAGCCCCTCGGCCAGGCGCGGCGCGATGTCCCAAGCGTAGCCCCAGTCGAAGATCACGCAAGAGCCCGTAACACAATGAAACGCGCGTGCGTTGCAGCCAGAATCGTCGATAGCAGGAAAGATTCCTTCCTAGTTTCGTAGATGTTCTTAGTTAAATAGAACAACACTCCCACCTGTGCTACACCCCCCACAATACAACTTACCCAATAACCTATATACAACAACACAATAAAGAAATATTAACTATCAAGTTATCGTGCTTTAAGACGATAATAAGAAGTATAGAAATGTGATTAAAATGGTTAATAGACGTAAAGATATTGAAACCTAAGTTGAGCGATTTATATATGCCAAAAAAGTTTAAAACTCACTTAAAAGGCGGTAGTAATTTGTTATAATGCATTTTCATGAAAACAAAATCTACCACCCATTAAGTGAGGAAAATATTATGCAGAAAAATAGATATAAAAGCAAGTGTAAGATTAACAAAATTGGAGTAACTAATGACACACTGACCGGCAGAGGTGGAATGGCGCTGTTCGTGAAGTATTTAGGCAGTGTAGAGATTTACCCATTATTACATAGTTTCTTTGGAGATGTTAGAAGGAATAATAAAGGGTTACCAGTATGGAACATATTCAAACAGGTATTTTGTTGGTTTTACGATGGAACGAGTCGACACCTGAACTCATTTGATCAGTTAAAAAGAGATGAGGGGTATGCATCAGCAATAGAGAATGGACAGGGAGAGATGGTGTCATCGCATCAGATAAAACGGTTTTACAAATCGTTTTCTTGGGTTTGTGGAGGATCGTTTCGCAAGATATTACGAAAGATGTTTATTTGGAGGCTAAAGCTGAAAAAGCCTCAGGTAGTAGACCTGACAATAGATACAATGGTAATGGACAACGATGAAGCACAGAAGCGTTATGGAGTTCAGCCAACCTATAAGAAAGTAAAAGGGTTCCAGCCTTTACAAGCAATTTGGAATGGCAAGATAGTAGATGCAATCTTCCGAGGCGGTAAGAAACATAGTAACTATGGCAACTCTGCAGTGAATATGATTAGGGCTCTTGTGCAAGTAATCCGCCAGGAGTACAGTGAAACAGTTACAATAATAGTCAGGATGGATAGTGGTTTTTTTGATGAGAAGATTTTGCGAGAATGCGACAAACTGGGGATAGGGTTTATATGCACTGGTAAGATGTATCGGGGAGTGAAGGAGCATGTTGGAACCCAGCCTGAGAGTCAATGGAAGACCTATAGCAATAGGAATCAAGAGTGGGCGTATCTGGAGTTTGGTTATAGATGTGAATCGTGGGGAAAGTTTTATCGTGCGATATACACCCGATTGAGTTATGAGGGGAGACAAATGTTGTTGGACTTTGCACGACCAGATAATGTAATCCTCACGAATATAGGAGTTAATCCAGAAGTATTAGTTAACTGTAGCACAAAGAAGGAAGAGATAAGGTTGGCGAGTGCAGAAACAATTATAGAGAGTCATCATATGAGAGGTGCAGATGAATTACCGCATAGAGGATTAAAAGATTTTGGATTTGAAGAATTACCATTCAAGAGGTTTGTGCCCAATAGTGTAGTATATTATTGCATGCTCATATCATTCTTTTTGTTTGAAACATTTAAAGAAGACGTATTAGTAG
>JAQBFV010000141.1:0-3605 GCA_032123035.1 Betaproteobacteria bacterium
GTAAACGGTAAACGGTAAACGGTGAGCGGAAAATCCTCGTGAATCGTAAATCGAAAATCGTATGTTGACCTATAGCGGAGCTGGTGTGAACTTCTGTTGCGTTTCACGTTTCACGTTTCACGTTTCACGGAATTGAAATGAAGATTCCATTCAACAAGCCCTTCACCATCGCCGGCGAGCTCGAGAACATCTCGGCTGCCGTGCGCGAAGGGCACCTGGCGGGCGACGGGCGCTTCACGCGGCAGTGCCACGAGTGGCTCGAGCGCAATCTCGGCGCCAGGAAGGCGCTGCTCACGCATTCCTGCACGGGCGCGCTGGAAATGGCGGCGATCCTGTGCGACCTCAAGCCTAGAGACGAGGTGATCATGCCCTCGTTCACGTTCGTCTCGACTGCCAATGCGTTCGTGCTGCGTGGCGCGGTACCCGTGTTCGTCGATATCCGGCGCGATACGCTGAACCTGGACGAAAGCCTGCTCGAGGCGGCTGTTACGTCAAAAACGCGGGCCATCGTCCCGGTTCATTATGCGGGCGTTGGTTGCGAAATGAATGCGATCATGCGGATCGCGGCGCGTCACAATCTGGTCGTGGTCGAAGACGCCGCGCAGGGCATTTTGGCCGAGTACGAAGGGCGCAAACTCGGCGCGATCGGGCACCTCGGGTGTATCTCGTTTCACGAGACGAAGAACGTCATCAGCGGCGAGGGCGGGGCGCTGCTGGTAAATGACGAGCGCTTCGTCGAGCGCGCCGAGATCATCCGCGAGAAGGGCACGAACCGCGCCCAGTTTTTCCGCGGCGAAGTGGACAAGTACACCTGGGTGGATATCGGTTCTTCCTATCTCCCCAGCGAGCTCATCGGAGCCTTTCTCTGGGCGCAGCTCGAGCGCGCGGCCGAGATCAACGCGAAGCGCCTGCGCCTGTGCGCAGCCTACCGCGGGGGGCTTGCTCCCCTCGTGGAACAGGGGATGCTCGCGCTACCGCCAAGCGATCGGCCCGGCGTCACCGGCAACGGCCATCTGGTTTACATTCTGGTGAAAGACGTTGGCACGCGCACCGCGCTCATCGCGCACCTCAGGTCGCGTGGCGTCCAAGCCGTGTTCCATTACGTGCCGCTTCATTCCTCGCCTGCGGGGCGCAAGTTCGGGCGCGTGGCGGGATCGATGACGGTGACCGACGACGTGAGCGACCGCCTGCTCAGGTTGCCGCTGTACTTCGGGCTCGGGGAGCCCGAAGCGGCACAGATCGTCGCCGCAATCGCAGCGTTCTTCGGCAGGTAGCGGGCATGGACCGGGCGCAGCCGAGCCATCGCGACGCGGGCCTGCACCGGATCCTGAACCGGGCGGGGGTCTACGGCGCCGTGCAGGACTTTTTGCTGCGCAGGGGCGCGCGCGAGCGTTACGTGCGCGATTTCGTGCGGCCGTTTCCGGGCTGCCGCATCCTCGACATCGGCTGCGGCCCCGCAGCGATCCTCACCTACCTGCCTGAGTCCATCGGCGAATACGTTGGCTTTGACATGAATGCCGAGTACATCGCAGCGGCGCAACGACGATGGGGAGCCCGGGGCAGATTCCATTGCCAGAAAGTCGAAGCCGCCACGCTTGCGGACACCGGCGTCTACGACATCGTGCTAGCCAACGGTATCGTGCACCACCTGAACGACGGCGAAGCGCGGCAGCTTTTCGACATCGCGGACCGCGCACTCCGGCACGGCGGGCAGCTCGTCACCTACGACAATGTCTACGTGGAAAACCAGCATTGGTTCGCGCGCTGGCTGATCGCCCGCGACCGCGGCAAGGCAGTGCGTACCCGCGACGGCTATGAGGCGCTAGCGCGGGAGCGCTTTGCTCACGTGGAGAGCGCGATCCTGCATGATACGTTGCGCGTGCCCTACACGATCCTTGTTATGTCCTGCGGAAAGACGCTCGATGAAGCGAGCGCCTAGGAGCCTGTCGGTTTTGGCCTCGACGATTTCCCTGCAACGCAAGCTGTGGGTGCTGTACGCGGTGGGCGCGGCCGCTTTTCTTCCGGTGTTCGGGCTCTACTACGTCGGCGAAGAGCCGATCTTCCCGCTGGTTTCGCTCGAAATGTGGCATCACGGAGAGTGGCTGCGCCAGATTTTGTTCGGGCAGAATCTGCAGCACAACCCGCTGTTCAACTGGATCATCATCTGCGCTTGTCAGCTCGTCGGCTGGGAACACGTGCTGGTGGTGGCCCGCACGGTGACGATCGGGGCCACCGTCGCCTCGGGACTGGTTCTGGCATGGCTCGCGGGCCGGTTAACCGGCGACCGGGAGCTCGCTGCGTTTAGCGCCCTCACCTACCTGATGCTCGCCGACGCCGTGCTCTACCGCGGCTGGATCGCCTACGTCGACCCGCTCTTCAGCTTTTTCGTGTTCTCGTCCATCGCGTGCCTGTGGGTTGCGTGCCGGGAGCGGCGTTTGCCGCTGCTCGCGCTCGCAGTCGCGGCGGTCGTCACGGCGTTCCTTACCAAGGCCTTCACCGCTTTCGTTTTCTATGGAGCAGCCGCTTTCGTGCTTGCCTGGGGGCGCGAGGCCCGCCGCTTCATGTTGAGCCCCTCGTCGCTCGCGATTCACGCGGCGGGTGCCACGGCCGTTGGAATCTGGTTTGGCGTGGTTCTCGCGGAGGAAGGGCAGGACGCGCGGATGTTCCAGGAAATCGTGGATAAACTCGCCCTGGTCGGCGCGGGGGAATATCTCGCCAAGCTCTTCACCTATCCGGCGGAAATCTTCCTCAAGCTCACGCCCGCTGCGCTGCTCGGTGGCTATTACGCGTGGAAGCGCAGGAACGTCGCCGCGGATGCGGTGCCGGTGTTGCGGACGGCGGCCGCGATCGCGGCGCTGAACTTCCTGCCGTATTGGCTCGCGCCGCAGAGCCATACGCGCTACCTGCTGCCGCTATACCCGCTCGTCGCCCTGATTTGCGCTTGCATTATCTGGTCCGCCCGACCGGCGTCGGTTGCGGTGACGTTGCGGTGGTTCTACGCACTGCTCGTGGTGAAACTCGTTTTCGTCACAGCGCTCTTTCCGTACTACCAGAAGGTCTATCGCGGCGAGAATTATATGCTGGCGGCGCGCGAGATCCTTGCCAGAACGGCGGGGCAGCCGCTCTATACGACCAACGTGACCGCGAGCGGCCTTAGCGTCAAGGTGCACATAGACTTGGCCCGGCTGCGGCAGCCGCCGCTCGCGTTCCCTCCGGCGAAGTGGGAGTCGGGTTTCGTGATGGCCTATACGCCCGATCCGAAGCTGGGGCGGCTGGTCGAGAAGTACCGGCTCGGCGGGAATGATCTGTATCTGCTTTGCCGCGGCGCCGCCTGCGGCGTGGGCGCGAGGCGACCGGTGACCGGTGACCAGTGAACGGAAAGAGCTTGTGGTGACTGTTTTTCCCGGTTTACATCGCTCACCGCTTACCGTTTACGGCTTACGGCTTACGGCTTACGGCTTGCTCAAGTACTTGCTGACAAGGGGCTCGAGTCGCTTGCGCGCGGCCGGGGTGATGGCGTCGGGTCTCGTGATGATCGCGGCCTCGAGCGCCCGTGCGCACTCGCACGTGCGCTCCACGGGGAGGCGCTCCACCGCGTTGGCCAG
>JAQBFV010000142.1:0-5158 GCA_032123035.1 Betaproteobacteria bacterium
TCTGCTGGTGGTGGTTTTCGGCTGCGCGTCCTAGGGGTTAGAATAATTCGGAATAATTCGAGCCTGGCCCCTTTTACCATACTGCACTGGGCTATGGGGCGCCAAGCAGCAGGTAGGCGCTATAGCGTCCGCCCTCTCCCATGCCGAGACCGAAATAGGCCGGGCCGGCGAACGTATCCGCGCCGAGGAACACCGAACCGGACCAGGTCGTGCCGCCGAAGGGCAGGCCATCGAAGCGGCTGTGCATCTCGCCCGCCTCGAGCGAGCCGCCCACGTAGACGCCCGATCCAAGAAGGTCCGGCAGCGGTAGCACCCGGTTGTAGTAGATCAGACGACCGAAACCGAAACGTCGGCCCGAGAACTCGTTGATGCGGTAGCCGGAGAGCCGCAGCGGGCCGCCGAGGGTAAAGGTCTCGTACGCGGGCATATCCGAGTGCAGGTCCGTACCCCCGGAAACGGTGAATGTGAAGCTGTGCGCGCCCCAGCTCTTCACGGCGCCCGCCTGACCTTCCAGGCGGTTGTAATTTTGATCCGATCCGAAGCTCCGATCGGCCACGTAGGCTGAACCGATGAGGCGGAAGCCCTCGCGCGGGAACCAGGCCTGGTCGAACTGGTCCACGATCAGCTTCGCGCGGGGTCCCGCGCTGTCTTCCTTGATCGAGGGCAGCGAAGGTAAACCCGTATCGACTTTTGCATCAACGCGCCGCCATTGCACACCCAGTCTCGCCTCGCCCCAGGTGCCGAGGATGGCGCCCGCATCCAGCCCAAAGCCGGCCTCACGGGCTTTGTACTCCGCGACGCGGTCTTCCCCAACGAACACACCGCGCGTGCCCTGGCCGATCTTCGCGTACGGCGCCACGAAGAAGCGGCCGCGCTCTTCCACCGGCTGGATGAACTCGGTGCGCAGGAAGGTATTCTGGCCAACCTGCGCCTCGGTGAGCCACTCACCGCCCAGACGGTTCAACCAGGTCTTGCGGTACTGCACGAAGAGATTGAAGAAGTTCTCTCCCTGGAAATCGGTGGCGAGACCGAGTCCAAAGCGCAGGTAATCGGGGCCCCAATCCTTCTCGCGCGGTTGGATGATCATGACACGGCCGGCGGGCCCCTGGTCGATGCGATAGTTAATGCTCTCGAAATCGCCACGCCCGTAGACTCGCTGCAGGTCCGCGCTGACTTTCTCCTCGGTGAGAGGCTCACCCGCCTTGCTCTCGACCAGGGAACGCAAGACCTCTGGGTTGGTCCGCTGCAGCCCCTCGAAGCGAATCTCATCCACAATGCCGAGCTCCTTGCGCTCGACGGTCTGCCGGCTGCGCAGCGCCGCATACCGGGCAGGCGGCAGGCTGTAGCGCCGGAGTGAATCGGCCGCTTTCCTGGCCGCCTCCTCGCCAACGCGGATGGCGTCGGCCGCGCGGTCGAAGCTTCCCGAGGAAATGTCGCCGAGGTCAGGGGCGATGAGAACATCGCGGTCACTCAGGTTCCTCACCTGCTGGTCCACGTTCGCTTTCCCGAGGAAATTGATGAGCTGCGCAGCGACGGTAAGGGCAGAGGTGATTTCCTCGCGCTTGAGCGGCGGCGTCGAGATGTTGACCGCGATCACGACATCGGCGCAGAGCTTGCGTGCCTCGTCAATCGGCAGATTGTTGGCGATGCCGCCGTCAACGAGCAGCCGGCCGTCGATCTCAACCGGCGCGAGGGCGCCCGGAACCGCCATGCTCGCGCGCATGGCCTGCGCGACGCTGCCGTGGTTGAGCACCACTGCTTCGCCCGTCTCGATGTCGGCGGCGACCGCGCGGAACGGTATCGGCAGCTGCCCGAAATCTTCAACCCCGACCGCGCGATCCGTGAGCTGCCGGAAAAACGCCTCGATCGAGACGCCGGCGATGACGCCCTTGGGCAGCGCGAGGCCGCCGTCCTTGACGCCGAACTCGGGCGCGAACAGGGTCTTGTAGTCGTCGATCTTGCGCCGGCTTGCCACCTCCGCCCGCGGCGGCTTGTCGCGGAAGACGTCGTTCCAGTCTGCCGCGATGACGGACTTCTCCATCTCGGCGGCGGTGGCGCCGGACGCATAGGTTCCACCGACGATGGCGCCCATGCTGGTCCCGGTCACGCAGTGCACCGGGACGCGCAGCTCTTCCAGGACCTTGAGCACACCAACGTGCGCGAGGCCGCGCGCGCCCCCACCTGAAAGGGCGAGGCCGATCCGCGGCGCCTTTGGCGCGACCGCGGGTTCGGCGGCCTGTACCGTTGGCGCCGATTGAAGCATGGATCCCGCCACGGCGATGGCCACCACGACGCTTCTTGGTGAGACGATCCGCGAGCTTCTTTTCATGTGCTGCCCCTTTTTTCGGGCTGCGAGACCGCGCACGCCAAGAGGCGCGTACGCCTGCGGCTCAATCCATACTCCTGGCGTGGAATCATGGGCCGGCGCGTCACCCGAGAATTATAACCAGTGGAGAGGGCGTAGAAGGGGGCTGTTACGGGCGCGGCGGGTGAACTTCTCAAGTTTCTGGGCGAGCACGTTATCCAAGTCATCCAATATCGGGACGTGCAGTGCGAGGCCGAGGCGAGAAAGGAGCAGGGAATGCTCGCCCACTGAGTCCCACCTCAGGAAACAAGCCCCGTAACAGGTATCAGCACCCACACACACACCCCGCTTCGCGGGGATTGTTTTTGGTGCCGCCTGAATGTCCGCTAAGGGTTTGCATGCGGACATTGGGGAACGTCCGCTATTGGCCGAAAGCGGTCAAGTGCCTGTCAGCTATAGTCACGACCACTACACGTTGGACCCTTTCATCATTCAACATTCAACATTCCGCATGGATTCCTCCGCCCTGAATCGGCGCGGCCTTCACAGACGCCGGATTCGGTGCTAACTTGCGTTGGCGTTCGAGTGCGCTGAATCGTTCCAGTATATGAACTGGGCCGCCTGCGGCTGATGCGCCCGGAGCGAAACCGATCTCGACCAAGCGTATAAATCAAGCCGCCCGGTGGCGGCATAAACGAAGCGGAGAACGACATCATGAGCCAGTCACTCGAGCAATTCTCGGCACAGTGCCACGACGCGTTGAAAGCTGAGCCGGGCCCGGCGGGGCGCCGCAAGGTGTGCGAGCTGCTGCAGGCAGCGCTGAAGGACGAGGGCTTCGTCGCGAAGAACTTTGACGATACGACGCCGGAGCGCAAGATCCTGTACGAGGATCCCGAGCTCAGCTTTTGCATTCTGGCGCACAGCTACAAGGGCCCAAAGGAAAGTTCGCCTCACGATCACGGCCCGTCATGGGCCATTTACGGCCAGGCCGTCGGCGAAACTCAGATGAGTGATTTCGAGCTCGTCGAGCGGGCAACGCCCGAGACGCCGGGCAAGGTTCGCAAGCTTCGGACCTACAAGCTTACGCCCGGCGTCGCCCATCTCTACAACGAAGGCGATCTGCACTCGCCGAAGCGCGACGGCCCGACGCGGTTGATCCGCATCGAGGGCGTCAATATGGATACGGTCAAGCGCTTGAAGTTCGAAGCTGTGTGAACGCGGAACGCCGCGTTCACTGTTCGAACTTCCGCGTTTCACGTTCCAAGTTCCACGTTCCAAGTTCAATGCGGGGAACTCCGCATACAGCAGTCGTTCAAGCTTGAACCTTGAACCTTGAACCTTGAACCTTGAACCTTGAACCTTGAACGCCCCTAGTGGGGCGCGTCAGCGGGGATGGCGGGCAGCGGGCCGCTGCGGACGTTGCGGACGTGGTGCCGGCGCACGAGTTCCATGGTTCCCGAAACGAACAGCCCGAAGATCACGATCACGATGTAGATCGAGAGGTCGAGCCATAGCAGTAGCGCGTACACCCCGAGCATCGCCAGGATGCTCAGGTTCTCGTTGAAGTTTTGCACCGCGATTGAATGCCCGGCCCCCATCAGGATATGGCCACGGTGCTGAAGCAGGGCATTCATCGGCACAACGAAGAAGCCCGCGAGCACACCGATCAGGATCATCAGCGGGATCGCGACGATAACGCTGCGTGCGAATACCATCGCGATGACCACGATGCCCATCGCGATACCGACCGGGACGACATTGACAGCACGGTTGAGCGGTATGAATTTTGCCGCCATTACAGCGCCTCCGGCGATGCCGAGCGCGGTGATGCCCTGGAGCACGGTCGCTTGTGACAGCGTGTAGCCGAGCGCGACTTCCGCCCATTTCAACACGATGAACTGCAGCGTCGCGCCGGCGCCCCAGAAGAGCGTGGTGGTCGCAAGGGAGATCTGGCCCAGTTTGTCGGTCCAGAGCAGTTTCACGCAGTGCGCAAACTCACGCATCAGGAACAGCGGGTTCTTGCTCGGCACGCGGTGGTCGACACCGGTGTTCGGAATGTAGAGGTTGAAGACCGCCGCGATGATGTAGAACACGATGATCAGGAGGATCGCCGCCTCCGGCCCGGAGTCGATTCCGGTATCGATAAGTGGAATATCGATTCGCATTAGTTGGTTGGAAACGACCTCGCTCACGAGCACGCCACCGAGCAGGGTGCCGAGTATGATCGAGGCGACGGTGAGGCCCTCGATCCAGCCGTTCGCGACGACCAACTTCTGGTGGGGCAGGTACTCCGTAAGGATGCCGTATTTGGCCGGCGAATAAGCTGCAGCGCCGATGCCCACCACGCCGTACGCGAGCAGCACCGGAAGGTAGAACGCGGTGCCCGGCGACGGGAGCCAGGCGCAGATGAACATCAACACGCACCCGCCGATCTTGATCAGGTTGGTGACGAACATCACCCGACCCTTTGCCATCGAGTCTGCGAACGCCCCCACGAAGGCCGCAAACACAACGTAGGAAATCGTGAAAAAGAACTTGAGGAGCGGCGTCATCCACGCTGGTGCGGCCATCTGCACCAGGGTTGCGATCGCGGCGACGAGCAACGCATTGTCGGCGAGCGACGAGAAAAACTGCGCCGCCATGATGATGTAAAAGCCGAATGGCATGCGCGGTCCGGGAGGAAGCTACGCGGCTCCCAAGGCGGAAGGCGGAAGGCGGAAGGCGGAAATCGGAAACCCAAAGGCGGCAGGCGGAAGACAGAAGGCAGACGGAAAAGTTATTGCTTCCGGTTCTGAACAAGCCGGACGTTTGTTCATCCTTCTGCCTTCATCCTTCATCCTTCATCCTTCATCC
>JAQBFV010000143.1:0-23618 GCA_032123035.1 Betaproteobacteria bacterium
GGCCCACTCCCAGGCCGCCGAGCGGCCGCAGGGTGCTGGTGGTAGGTCTCGGCCCGGCCGGCTTCACCCTGGCGCACCACCTGATGAACGACGGCCACACCGTGGTCGGCATCGACGGGCTGAAAATCGAGCCGCTGCCGCCCGAAATCTCCGGGGTCGATGTGATCGGCGCACGGATTGCGTTTCGGCCCATTCGCCATGTCGCGGAGCTCTACGAAGAGCTCGACGAGCGCGCGATGGCAGGCTTTGGCGGCGTAGCCGAATACGGGATTACCGTGCGCTGGGACAAGAACTTCCTCAAGGTATTGCGGCTGCTGCTCGAACGGCGGGAAGCATTCGCGCTGTTCGGGGGGGTGCGCTTCGGGGGAACGATTACGGCGGAGGATGCGTTTGCGCTCGGTTTCGACCACGTGGCGCTCGCCATCGGTGCCGGACGCCCGACGGTGCTCGATCTGCCCAATGGCCTCGCGCGCGGTGTCCGCACCGCATCGGATTTCCTGATGGCGCTGCAGCTGACCGGCGCTGCCAAGACCGACTCCGTGGCCAACATGCAGGTGAGACTGCCGATCGTCGTGGTAGGGGGCGGTCTGACCGCCATCGACACTGCAACCGAAGCGCTCGCCTACTACCCGCTGCAGGTGGAGAAGTTCTTGCAGCGCTACGAGCGGTTGGCCCGGGAGCATGGCGAAGCGGCCGCCCGCATTGCCTGGACGGACGAGGATAGCCAAATCGCTGACGAGTTCCTCGCGCACGCGCGCGCCCTCCGCGAGGAACGGCGGCGGGCCGAGACCGAGGGGCGGGAGGCTCGAACACTCGAGCTGTTGCGGTCCTGGGGCGGCGTCACGATCGCGTATCGCAAGCGGCTCATCGACAGTCCGTCATACACCCTGAACCACGAGGAAGTGCACAAGGCGCTCGAGGAGGGCATCGCATTCGCGGAAAGATTGACGCCGCTGGCGATCGAGGTGGACGAGCGCGGCCGGGCGCGCGCGCTGCGTGTATCGGTAAAAGAACTTGCGCCCGACGGCGGATGGGTCGAGCGGGGGCAACAGGAGCTCCCGGCGCGGACCGTTCTGATCGCTGCCGGCACGCACCCCAACACCGTGCTCGCGCGGGAGGATCCGGCGAATTTCAGGCTTGACGGGCGTTACTTCCAGACCTGCGACGAGAAGGGTGAACCGGTGACCGCCGAGAAGGCAATCTCGAAGCCCAGCCAGGTCCGAGTTCTGCTGGCGCGGTGTCCCGACGGGCGTTTCATGAGTTATTTCGGCGACGTGCATCCGTCGTATTTCGGCAACGTCGTAAAGGCCATCGGAAGCGCCAAGCAGGGATACCCCTCGGTCAGCCGCGTGCTGGACCAGATCCATCCGGCTTCAAAGGACAGTGACCGGGAGTTTCTCGCACGGCTCAATGATCAGTTGCGCGCCATCGTGCATGAAGTGGTGCGACTAACCCCGCTCATCGTGGAAATCGTGGTGCGCGCGCCTTTGGCCGCGCGACGTTTCCGGCCGGGACAGTTCTATCGATTGCAGAATTACGAGGCCCACGCCGCGCGCGTGGAGGGCACGCGCCTGGCAATGGAGGGGCTGGCTCTGACCGGCGCCTGGGTCGACCCGGAACGCGGCCTGATCTCTACGATCGTCCTCGAGATGGGCGGCTCGTCTGATCTGTGCGCGCTGCTCAAGCCGGGCGAGCCGGTGGTGTTGATGGGCCCGACGGGCTCACCGACGGAAATCCCATCAGGCGAGACAGTGGCGCTCGTGGGCGGGGGATTGGGAAACGCCGTCCTGTTCTCCATCGGTCAGGCCATGCGCCGAGCGGGAAACCGGGTGCTGTACTTCGCCGGCTACAAGCACATGGCAGATCGTTACAAGTTGCATGAAATCGAAGCGGCAGCCGATGTCGTTGTCTGGTGCTGCGATGAGGAGCCGGGTTTTACACCGGACCGCCCCCAGGACCGGACCTTCGTTGGCAACATCGTGCAAGGCATGCACGCGTACGCGAGCGGAGAACTGGGCGAGCAGCCCATTCGGTTTGAAGACGCCGACCGAATCATGGCCATCGGTTCCGACCGGATGATGGCGGCGGTCGCGCGCGCCCGGCATGAGGCCCTGAAATCCTTCCTGAAGCCCCATCACTTCGCCATCGGCTCGATCAATTCTCCGATGCAATGCATGATGAAGGAGATTTGCGCCCAGTGCTTGCAGCCGCACGTTGACCCGGCGACCGGCAAGGTTAGCTACGTATTCTCGTGTTTCAACCAGGACCAGCCTATGGACGAGGTGGACTGGGGGGCGCTGGATGCGCGCCTGCACCAGAACTCAATGCAAGAGAAGCTGACCGCGGAATGGATCGACCACTGCCTGGTCAACCTCGGCCGGCGCACGATGCAGCGCGTCTAGTTCAGATCTCGCGCAGCACGGCGCCGAGCGTTCCGACAAGCTCGTCGATCTGGCGCTCGCTGATAATCAGCGGAGGCGAGAGCACAATGATGTCGCCGGTATTCCGGGCGAGTATCCCTTTCTCGTAGCAGCGGAGGAATGTCTGAAAACCGCGCTTTCCGGGATGACCGGATGCGGGCTCCAGCTCGACCGCTGCCATGAGGCCGAAATTCCGCACGTCGATCACATGGGGCAGGCCTTTCAGGCTGTGCACGGCTTCTTCGAAGCGAGGGGCGATATCGCGTGCACGGTCGAATAACTTCTCCTCGTGATACAGAGCCAGCGTTGCCTCGGCCGCAGCCGTCGCCAGGGGATGCCCGGAGTATGTGTAGCCGTGGAACAGCTCGATCGTGTCGGGAGGCGCCTGCTCGACGATCGTATCGTAGATCTCGCGGCGAGCGATGACGCCGGCAAGCGGCACGGTCGCATTGGTCACCCCTTTGGCGAAGGTGATCAGGTCTGGAACCACGCCGAACGTCTCGGCGGCGAAAGCCCGGCCGGTGCGACCGAACCCGGTGATAACCTCGTCGAAGATCAGCAGCAGTCCGTACTTGTCGCAGATCGCGCGCAACCGCTCGAGGTAGCCTTTGGGCGGCACCAGCACACCGGTCGAGCCGGCGACCGGTTCAACGATGACCGCCGCGATGTTCGACGCATCGTGCAGGGCGATAATCCGGGTCTCAAGATCGTCGGCAAGATGCGCGCCCCAATCGGGCTGACCGCGGCTGAACGCGTTGCGCTCGAGGTTGTGCGTATGGGGCAGATGGTCCACCCGCGTGAGCATGTTGCCAAACATCTTGCGGTTAGCCGGAATGCCCCCAACCGAAATTCCGCCAAAACCGACGCCGTGGTAGCCCCGTTCACGTCCGATCAGCACGTTGCGGTGGCCCTCGCCACGCGCGCGCTGATAGGCCAGCGCAATCTTGAGCGCCGTGTCCACCGCCTCCGAGCCCGAGTTGGCGAAAAACACGCGGTCCAGACCGTCAGGCGCCAACTCGGCAATCAGTCCGGCCGCCCGAAACTCACCAGGATGGCCCATCTGGAACAGCGGCGAGTAGTCCAGCGTCTCCGCCTGGCGCTGGATCGCCTGGACGATGCGTGGCCGACAGTGCCCGGCATTGACGCACCAGAGCCCCGCCGTCCCGTCAAGTATCTTGCGCCCGTCCTCGGTGGTGTAATGCATGTCTTTCGCTGACACCAGAATTCGCGGCGCCGCCTTGAACTGGCGATTGGCGGTAAACGGCATCCAGAACGGCTCGAGGGGAAAATCGCGCGGGGGCATGAGTCGGGGACCTCAGGTTAATGGCTGTATTTTGCCAGTGAGCGCGGTAATCGGCCATACTGCGTGGCAGCGCGCGCACGATCCACGATAGACCGAATCGCCGATGTCACGGCACATTGCCTGCTTGACCTTTGATTTTGATGCCATGTCCGGGTTCATCGCCCGAGGCATGACTTCGCCATCCCCGATTTCGCGCGGCGAATTTGGAGCTGACGTTGCCGCCCCACGCCTGCTCGCCCTGTTGGGCAAGTATCTCGTCCCGACGAGCTGGTACGTGCCGGGACACACCCTCGAAACCTATCCGGATCCGTGCCGGCGCGTGTTCGACGCCGGGCACGAGATCGGGCACCACGGCTGGGCTCATGTGCCGCCCGCCGCTATGACGCGCGAGCAGGAAGAGCAGGCCTTGGTCCGCGCCAACGAGCAGATTCGCAAGTTGACCGGGCAGGGCGCGCGCGGCTACCGATCACCGTCATGGGACTTGAGTACACACTCCGTCGAGCTGCTTCTGCAGCACGGATTTCGCTACGACAGCAGCATGATGGGCAACGACTACACGCCCTACCGGGTGCGGCAAGGAGACGTCATCGCTCCCGATGCGCCGGCGCGGTTCGGCGCTGCGACCAGACTCATCGAAATGCCGGTGAGCTGGACGCTCGACGACTATCCTCATTTCGAGTTCGTCCGCACTCCTTCGAGCGTGCTCCAGGGGCTCATGAACGCCAATTCGGTTCTCGAGAACTGGGTGAACGACTTTCTTTATATGAGGGACCATCTCGAGTGGGGTGTGATCACCTACACTTTCCACCCCTTCGTGATCGGGCGCGGGCACCGGATGATCGCGCTCGAGAAGCTGATTCGCACGCTCACCGAGAATGGCGCGACGTTCATGAAGCTGGAGGATGCTGCCGCCGAGTTCGAGCGCCGGGCGCCGCTCGCGGCAGGATCATCGCAATTGAGCCTCTGAGGTCGAGCGCGTGCGCGCGACATGGCTCCTGCTGCTGCTCGTGCCGCTCGCCTGCTGGGGGCAGGAGTCGATCCAGATCGGATCGAAGCGCTTCACGGAATCTTACATACTGGGGGAAATTGCCGCGCAAACGGTGAACGCGACCGATGTCGCGAAAGCAGTGCACCAGAGAGGTCTCGGCAACACCGGTATCCTGTTTGCGGCATTGGAGAGCGGTGCAATCGACGTCTACCCGGATTACACCGGGACGATCGCTTTTGAACTCCTGGGTCTGACACGCCCGCACAGCATCGACGAGCTCAATCGCCGCCTTCACGCCCGGGGGCTGGAAGTCGGCGTGCCTCTGGGGTTCAGCAATTCCTACGCCCTCGCCATGACCGAGCAGCGCGCTGCGGCCCTAGGTATCCAACGCTTCTCCGACCTTGCGCGTCTTCCGCAGCTGCGGTTCGGCCTGTCCCAGGAATTCTTCAATCGCCGCGACGGCTGGCAGGCGCTCAAGGAAGCGTACGGGCTGCCAAACGGAAACGTGCGCGGCCTTGACCATGGATTGGCCTACGAGGCAATGGCGGCAGGCCAGGTGGACGTCGTTGACGTCTACTCTACCGACGCGAAGATCGCGCGCTACCAGCTGCGCGTGCTGACTGATGACCGCCATTTCTTTCCGGCGTACGACGCCGTGCTTCTATACCGGCGCGACCTTCCGCAGCGTTTTCCCGGCGCGTGGCTGGCGTTGCAGGCGCTGGAAGGGCGTATCTCTGCCGCTCGCATGACCGCCATGAACGCGGCGGCCGAGCTTTCCGGGCAGCGCTTCGGGCGCATCGCCAGCGATTTTCTTGCGGTGGGCCCGGCCCGTGATGGCATCGAGCGCAAGAGGAATTTTCTGGATTCCCTTTTTGGCGACGACTTTTGGCGCCTCACCGGGCAGCATTGCGTGCTGGTCTTCGCCTCCCTCGCTCTGAGCGCCGCCGTCGGCATCCCGCTCGGGATAGGCGCCCATCGCGCGTCGCGGTGGCGTCACCTCATTCTCGGCGGTGTCGGCATCCTGCAAACGGTGCCCGCACTGGCGCTGCTGGCCTTTCTCATTGCAGCGCTTGACCGCATCGGAACATTGCCGGCGATCGTGGCGCTATTTCTGTACGCCTTGCTTCCAATCGTACGCAACACCTACACCGGTCTGGTCGAAGTCCGGCCTTCGCTGAGGGAGTCGGCCGTGGCGCTCGGCCTGCCTCGCAACACGCAATTGTTGCTGATTGAGCTGCCCCTCGCGGTGCGTTCCATTCTGGCAGGCATCAAGACCTCCGCTGTGATCAACGTCGGCACGGCCACCATTGCGGCCTTCATCGGTGCTGGCGGCTACGGCGAACGGATCGTCGCGGGACTGGCCGTGAACGACAGCGCGATGTTGCTTGCGGGGGCGATCCCGGCGGCAGCCATGGCGCTGATCGTGCAGGGGGGATTCGACGCACTCGATCGCGTTGTCGTACCGCGCGGCCTGCGCGCTCAGTCTGAGGGCAGACGCCGCTGAGCGATGAAACGCCTGCCCGGTGGCCTCCAAGGTCAGGATGAAACGGCAGCGACAATGCCCGAGCCCCATGCCGGTCGTGCAGGACTGAGTCGAGCCCGGATTTCGCAGTGCGAAACCCGAGTATCTTGGTAAGGCACACAGACTTCGGGACGACCGGCCTGCAGGAATAACCACGTTGGCCGGTGAACTAATTTTTCCCCGCCCTGTCTGTGCAGTAACGACCCGGCTTCGCGCTCTGGGGAGGCTGGCCAGGCAGGTATACTGTGACATTTTTCCTGCCGGTTGGGCCAATCTGACCGGATAAGAAACTTAAGGTCAGGGACGGGTTTGATGAGCGATCGCGAAGTCGACCAGCGACTGGTCGAGCGCGCGCAGAGTGGGGACAAGCAGGCCTTTGGCCTGCTTGTAAGCAAGTATCAGCGCAAGCTCGCACGGTTGTTGTCGCGTTTCATCCGGGACGCGGCAGAGGTCGAGGACGTGACCCAGGAAGCCTTCATAAAGGCTTATCGGGCGTTGCCCACGTTTCGGGGCGACAGCGCGTTCTACACTTGGCTATACCGGATCGGGATCAACACCGCCAAGAATTACCTGGTGGCGATGGGGCGCAGGACGCCGACGGCGACGGACATCGATGCGGAGGATGCGGAAGGTTTCCAGGACGCGGATCAGCTGCGCGATCTGAACACGCCGGAGAACGAGCTCATCAGCCGGCAGGTGGCCGACAACGTGAACCAAACGCTGGCGGATCTGCCAGAGGAGTTGAGAACGGCGATAACGCTGCGCGAAATCGAAGGGCTGAGCTACGAGGATATTGCGAACATAATGAACTGCCCGATCGGCACTGTCCGATCGCGCATCTTCCGGGCACGCGAGGCAATCGCGGTAAAACTCAGACCTTTGCTCGGCACGCGGAATGACAGGAGATGGTGAGATGGAGCATATTTCGGCATTGATGGACAGCGAGCTGAACGAAAGCCAGATGAAGCAGCATCTGGCCCGCCTGAAGAAAGATCCGGATCTGCTTAACTGCTGGGATACGTTCCATTTGATCGGCGATGTGTTGCGGGGCGAGCGGGTACTCTCCGTAGCATCCAGGCAAAGCGTCAGCGAGAAACTGGCCTCCGAGCCGACGGTACTCGCGCCGCGACGCCGTGCGCCGAAAAAGATGATGACCTATGCGCTGTCCGCCGCGGCCTCGCTGTCCGCGATCGCAGTAGTCGGGTGGCTGGCCTTCTTCAATAATCCTCTTGCCCCCCCGTCCGAAATTGCCACAGCCCCCTCGAATCCTCCTCCACTTGCAGCCCCACCTCCCCAGTTAGCCAGTGTTCCAAGCGATGGCACGATGAATGAATATCTCATTGCGCACCAGGAGTACTCGCCCAGCACAACGATCCAGGGGCTCGCGCCCTATATACGCACCGTTTCGGGTGCGCAAGCGGCCACGGGGCAGTAGTGTGAAAGGCGCTTGGGCCCTCGTCCTTCTGGGAGGATTGTCACCCTCGGCGCTTTGCGCCGACCCGAGCGAATCGGAAAACGGCTTGTCGTGGCTGAGAATGATGGCTAGCGCATCGCGCCAGCTGAACTACACAGGAACCTTTGTCTATCGACACGGCAACGACATCGAAGCGTCCCGCATCGTTCATTACGTGAATGCGGCCGGGGGCGAGTTCGAGAAGCTCGAAACGCTCGACGGGCCTCCCCGCGAGGTGATACGCACCAACGATCAAGTTACGTGCTACCTGCCCAATACCAAGACCGTCCTGATCGAGAAACGCAACGGGCGCCGTTTTCCGGCGCTGCTGCCGGCGCAGTTGACCAGCGGTCTCGCTCAGCACTACACCGTGCGCCAATCGGGAATGGGCCGGGCGGCGGGATACGATTGCCGCGTCGTCGTGCTCATGCCCAAAGACCGGTTACGCTACGGTCACGAGTTTTGCGCGGAAGCCAGCTCGGGCCTTCCGCTGCGTGCCAAGACCTTCAATGAGAAAGGCACTCTGCTCGAATCGTTCGCGTTTACCGAAGTCAAGCTGGGCGGGCAGTTCGATCGCGATCAGGTCCAGTCCCGCTATGCCGCAGAAAGCAGGAGCTGGAAAATCGGACGCGCGGCGAGTCCATCGGCTGACCGGCCCGGTCGGACCGGCTGGGTACTGGCAAGCGAACTGCCCGGTTTCACGAAGGTCAGGGAGTCCAAACGGTCGATCGCAGGGCACGGGACGACCGTGTCTCATCTCGTCTATTCGGACGGTCTCGCGGCAGTATCGGTGTTCATCGAGCCCTTGCCAAAGAGCCGCCCGCCCCGGAGCCTCTCTCATCAGGGGGCCGTAAACATCTACATCCGCCTCGTCGCAGACCATATGGTGACTGTACTGGGTGAAGCACCGGCCGAGACTGTCATGAGAATCGCCAATTCTCTCGAATACCGTGGCGCACCCGGCCAGTAGCTCGTGCCTGGTTCGCGCCGCACTTCTCCGCGTAAAATGAGTTGCTGCAGTCACTGAGGTTTGCCCATGTTCACGCGCTTGCTACTTGCGATCTGCCTGATCGTGCCGTTAAACAGTGTCGCCCAGTTGCCGGACTTCACGGATTTGGTGGAGCGGGAGGGACCTGCGGTGGTCAATATCAGCACCACTCAGTCCGTCCGCAATCCTCTGCTGCCACAAATCCCGAACCTGCAGGAAGACGACCCGTTCTATGAGTTTTTTCGACGCTTCATGCCCGAACCGGGACCGCGGGAGTTTCAGTCTCAATCACTCGGTTCGGGCTTCATCATCAGCCCCGATGGCTACATTCTGACGAACGCCCACGTCGTCCAGAGCGCGGATGAAATTACGGTAAAACTTAATGACAAACGCGAATTCAAGGCCAAGGTGATCGGCGCTGACCGGCGTGTTGATCTTGCGCTAATCAAGATCGAAGGCGCAGGGCTGCCGGCGGTCAAATTTGGCGACCCGAGCAAGCTCAAAGTGGGCGAATGGGTCGTCGCCATTGGCTCACCCTTCGGATTCGAGAATAGCGTGACCGCCGGTATCGTGAGCGCCAAAGGCCGCTCGTTGCCCCAGGAGAACTATGTACCGTTCATTCAGACGGACGTCGCGGTCAATCCCGGCAACTCAGGCGGGCCGCTGTTCAATCTGAAAGGCGAGGTGGTTGGCATCAATTCCCAGATCTACAGCCGCACCGGCGGCTTCATGGGGCTGTCATTTGCGATACCGATCGATGTGGCCAACGAGGTTGCACAGCAATTGCGAACGACCGGAAAAGTGACTCGAGGCCGAATTGGCGTCGTCATCCAACCGCTTACCAAGGAACTGGTCGAGTCTTTCGGGTTGCCGAGCGTGCGCGGTGCGCTGGTGAATTCGGTGGAGAAGGGCGGGCCGGCCGAGAAAGCAGGGATTGAGCCAGGGGATGTGATTCTCAGATTCAACGGAAAGATCGTGAATTCTTCCGAGGACCTTCCGCGCATTGTGGGCGTCACCAAACCCGGCTCGCGTGTGACTATTCAAATCTGGCGCAACAAGGCGCTTCGCGATGTGCAGGTTACCGTCGGACAGATGGCAGACGAACAAACCGCGCGCGCCGGACCGCCTGGCGGCCCACGACAAGGTCCCGCGCAGACGCAGTACGGATTGACCTTATCCGATCTCAGCGAAGCACAGCGGGGTGAGCTGAAAATCTCGGGCGGCGTGCTGGTCGAGAATGTCCAGGGAGCAGCCGTGCGCGCGGGCGTGCGACGCGGGGACGTGATTCTCGCCATCAACAATCAGGACGTCCCGTCGGTCGATCAGTTCAACCAGATCATAGCGCAGTTCGATAAAGGCCGGACCGTTGCTCTGCTCATCCGGCGTGGACCCAACTCACTCTATGTCCCGTTCCGCGTCGAGACGAACTGACGCGCGCACGTTGACGGTCTACAGTCGCGGCTACTGCCACCTTTGCGAGGAAATGATCGCAGCGCTGCGCGCACTGCGGGGGCACTTCGACTTCCAGCTGGAAATCGTTGATGTGGATGAAAAGCCGGGACTCGAGCAGCGTTACGGCCAACGGGTCCCGGTTCTCGCGCATGGGGACCGTGAGTTGTGCCATTACGTCCTGGACGGCCCGGCCGTTACTGCGTATCTCTCGAAATTCCGTTAAAATACACGGCTTTGCTTTAAATAGCTGGAAGAGCGCGAGAATCCGCTGTCTCTCGGCCTTCTTAAGTGCCCTTTTCTATGCAGCATATTCGCAACTTTTCCATCATTGCGCACATCGACCACGGCAAGTCGACCCTGGCCGATCGCTTCATCCAGCTGTGCGGGGGTCTTTCCGACCGCGAGATGGGAGAGCAGGTCCTCGATTCCATGGACCTCGAGCGCGAGCGTGGCATCACGATCAAGGCGCAGACCGCTGCCCTCGAATACCGCGCGCGGGACGGCGAGCGCTATCTGCTCAACCTGATCGACACGCCCGGCCACGTAGACTTTTCGTACGAGGTGTCCCGTTCGCTGGCGGCATGCGAAGGCGCGCTGCTGGTAGTGGATGCGTCGCAGGGAGTCGAGGCCCAGACCGTCGCCAACTGCTACACGGCCACCGAACAGGGGGTGGAAGTGGTCCCCGTTCTCAATAAGATGGACCTGCCACAGGCGGATGCCGAGCGAGTGATAAGCGAGATCGAGGAGATCATTGGAATCCCCGCGAAGGAAGCGCTGCGGGTAAGCGCGAAGACCGGAGAGGGTGTCGCTGACATACTCGAAGCGGTCATTTCTCGAATTCCGCCCCCCAAGGGGGATCGGCAAGCGCCGCTCAAGGCACTGATTATTGACTCGTGGTTCGACAACTACGTCGGGGTGGTCATGCTCGTCCGTGTGGTGGATGGCGAGTTGAAACCCAGGAACCGGATCCGGTTGATGTCGACCGGCACTGTGCATCTGTGCGAGCAACTGGGCGTGTTCACGCCCAAGGCACGAACGAAGGAAGCACTCGCGGCTGGCGAGGTTGGCTACGTCACCGCCGGGATCAAGGAGCTGACGGCCGCCCGGGTCGGGGACACCTTGACGCTGGTGGATCGACCCGTGGCGCAACCGCTACCGGGGTTCAAGGAAATCAAGCCCCAGGTATTCGCCGGCCTGTACCCCGTCGACGCCAGCGACTACGGCGCGCTGCGGGAAGCGCTGGAGAAGCTCCGCCTCAATGACGCGTCGTTGCGGTTTGAGCCCGAGTCGTCCCTGGCGCTCGGCTTCGGCTTCCGTTGTGGTTTCCTCGGCCTGCTGCATCTGGACATCGTCCAGGAGCGGCTCGAGCGCGAATACGGCATGAATCTGATCACCACCGCGCCCACGGTGATTTATGAAGTTTTGCTGCGTGATGGGTCGGTGGCCGAGATCGAAAACCCCTCGAAGCTGCCGGACCCCAGCAAGGTTGCCGAAGTCCGCGAGCCGATCATCACTGCATCGATCCTCGTCCCCCACGATTTTGTTGGCCCCGTGATCACCCTGTGCAGCCAGAAGCGGGGGATTCAACGTAACATGCAGTACCTCGGGCGGCAGGTGATGCTCACCTACGAGCTGCCTCTGAGTGAAGTCGTCATGGATTTTTTCGACCGCATGAAGTCGGTGTCCCGGGGCTATGCGTCGCTCGACTACGATTTTCTGGAATACCGGGCCGCCGATCTGGTGCGGCTCGACATCCTGATAAACGGGGACCGGGTCGACGCGCTGTCATTGATCGTTCATCGCGAAAATTCTCAGCACCGGGGCCGCGAGCTCGCGGGCAGGATGCGCCAGCTCATTCCGCGCCAGATGTTCGACGTCGCCGTTCAGACCGCGATCGGTTCCCATATCATCGCGCGGGAGACAGTAAAGGCCATGCGCAAGAATGTGCTTGCCAAGTGCTATGGCGGCGATATAACCCGCAAGAAAAAGCTGCTGGAGAAGCAGAAAGCGGGCAAGAAGCGCATGAAGCAGGTGGGAAATGTCGAGATTCCTCAGGAAGCATTTCTCGCGATCCTGCAGGTGGAGAAATGAACTTCGCCCTGATCATGTTTCTGCTGTTGGTCGGCACCGGCGCGATTTGGCTGCTCGATCATTTCTTTTTGCGCGCACGCCGCGCGGCGGGCCGCCCGGAGCCATGGTGGGTCGAGTACCCGAAGAGTTTTTTCCCCGTCATTCTTGTCGTGTTTCTGCTGCGCTCGTTCCTGGTGGAACCCTTCAAGATTCCCTCCGGCTCGATGTTGCCGACGCTGCTGGTGGGTGATTTCATTCTGGTGAACAAGTACACCTATGGAATCCGCCTGCCAATCCTTAACCGCAAGATTGTGTCGATCAATCTTCCGCAGCGCGGTGACGTCATGGTCTTTCGTTACCCCGAGAATCCGTCGCTCGACTATATCAAGCGTGTGGTAGGCCTTCCGGGCGACAAGGTCACCTACCGCAACAAGCGCCTCTGGATCAATGGAGCGGGCGTCAAGATGGAGACGGATGGCGACTACACTTATGTCGAGTCAGGTCTGAACTTCGTCGCTGCCCAACGCTTAATGGAAAAGCTCGATGACCGAAACCATGCCGTGCTGGTCCAGCGCGACGTGCCGAGCGTCCATCTTGCGGGCGTGCGAATGTTTCCCTTCCGCGAGAATTGTGCCTACAATGATGCGGGGTTCAGCTGCACGGTGCCGCGGGGGCATTATTTCCTGATGGGTGACAACCGCGACAGCAGCAGCGATAGCCGTTATTGGGGGTTCGTTCCGGAAGCCAACATTGTCGGAAAGGCGTTCATGATCTGGTGGAACTTCGACGAGTTCGGACGAATTGGGCAGATGATCAAGTGAAGGGATTGGGTATGCGTGCGCAAAAAGGCCTAACGTTGTCGGGATTTCTGCTATGGTCGGGCGTAGTAATCGCGGTGCTGTTGCTCGGCTTCAAACTTTTCCCGCCGTACTACGAATACTATTCCATTAAGAGAACATTCAATGTCATCGCGAACGACGATAACCTGGTCACTCTGACCAAAAGAGACGTGGAAAGCTCGTTCGTGAGACGCGCAACGATGGAGGACATCCGGGCGCTCGGTGTTCAAGACCTCACGATCATCAAGGAGGGTGGCGCATGGGTCATCGAGGCCCAGTATTCCATGCGCGTTCCGATTTTCGGAAATCTCAGCGCGTGCATGGACTTCGCGCCACATTCCGAGAAGAAGTAGGCGCACGCGGCCCGGTTATCGCCGAATGGACCTTGAGGGCTTTGCGCACCGAATAGGATATCGCTTTGACGACCCCGAGATATTGCGGCGGGCGCTGACGCATCGCAGTTTCAGCGCGGCCCATAACGAGCGCCTGGAGTTCCTGGGCGACAGCGTCGTCAACTGCGCGGTCGCGCTCGAGCTTTATCAAAAATTCCCACTGCTGGCCGAAGGTGAGTTGTCGCGGCTGCGAGCCAGCCTCGTCAACCAGCAGTCCCTTGCCGCGATTGCGCAGCGGCTCGACTTAGGCGATCAGCTGCGGCTGGGCGAGGGCGAGCTCAAGAGCGGCGGGGCCCGGCGTCCCTCCATTCTGGCGGACGCAGCGGAAGCAGTCATCGGCGCAGCTTTTATCGACGGTGGCTTCACAGCAGCCCGCGCGGTCGTCAAGGCAATTTTCGGAAGCGAACTCGATTTGATCGACCCGGCGACCTCGGGCAAGGACCCCAAGACGCTCCTGCAGGAATATCTGCAAGCACGCAAGATGGCTTTGCCCCAATATGCCGTGGTGGCGACGCGCGGGGAAGCGCACGAGCAACAGTTCCAGGTCGAGTGCCTGGTACCCGAACTCGGCGTGCGCTCGCAAGGGGAGGGCACCAGTCGACGCAGCGCCGAGCAGGAGGCCGCGCGGCAGGCCTATGAACTCGCGACGCGCGCCTGAGGCGGACGGCATGCACCGGGCTGGCTATGTCGCCATCGCCGGCCGTCCCAACGTCGGCAAGTCCACGCTGCTCAACCGGCTTGTTGGCTCCAAGGTCAGCATAACGTCGAGCAAGCCCCAAACAACACGCCAAAGGATCACAGGGATCGTGACTCGGGCCGACGCCCAGATAGCGTTCGTTGACACGCCGGGCTACCAGACCGAGCACCGCTCGGCGTTGAATCGCCTGATGAATCGGAGCGTCGCGGCAAGCGTGGAGGAAGCCGATGCAATCGTGTGGGTCGTCGAGGCGCTGAAACTCAATCGCGCCGACGAGGCGATTGCCCGTCTGCTGCCGCAGAATGTCCCGGTCGTGCTTGCGATCAACAAGATCGACCTCGTGCGGGACAAGAAGCTACTTTTGCCCTTCATGGAGCAGCTGGCTGGCAGACGTGAATTTGCCGCTATCATCCCGATTTCCGCGCAAAAGCAACTGCAAATCGAGGATCTCATTCGCGCGCTAGTGAGCGTCCTGCCCTCAGGACCACGGCTCTTCGAGGAAGATGAGATCACCACCGCGAATGAGCGCTTTCTCGCCAGCGAACTGTTGCGGGAGAAGCTCTTTCGCCTGCTCGGCGAAGAGTTGCCCTATGTGACCACTGTGCAGATCGAGCAGTTCAAGGTCGTGGACGGTGTGCGCCACATTCACTGTGTCGTCCTTGTCGACAAGGCCAGCCAGAAAGGCATCGTCATCGGGAAGAACGGGCAGAAGCTGAAGGAAGTTGCAACGCAGGCGCGCCATGACATGGAGCGACTGTTCGGTGGACGAGTTTTCCTCGAGGTTTGGGTGCGAGTAAAACACGGGTGGGGGCGCACGGAGGCGGACCTTCGGCGCGTCGGCTACCAGGACTAGCGATGGCCATTTGGGCCCCGGTCCAGAAACGCACGGATTCCGGCAGGGCTCCAGCGAAATCGTGCCCTATTTGGACCTTGCGTTTCCGATTTCCGGGAGACGTATGAGCACCCGCGGCCAGGGACGGCAGGAGGCGCAACCCGGTTTCGTGCTGCACAGTTACCCGTTCCGCGAAACGAGTCTGGTAGTGGAAACGTACACGCGCGATCATGGCCGGATCGCGCTCGTTGCGCGCGGCGCCCGGCGTCCGCGTTCTTCGTTGCGCGGCGTGCTGCTATCGTTTCAGCCGCTTCTGCTGTCATGGACGGGACGATCAGAGCTGCGCACGCTCACCCGCGCCGAACGGCAGGGAACCTACACGGCACTCAGGGGCCAGACGCTGATGTGCGGGTTCTATCTGAACGAACTCCTGCTGAAGCTCCTGCCGCGCGACGATCCCCATGAGCGGCTCTACAGGATTTATCAGGCCACGCTGGCGGCGCTCGCCGGGGAAATGGAGCGCGAGGGCATCCTGCGGCATTTCGAGCTTCAACTGCTAGGCGAACTCGGTTACGCCGTCACGCTCGACCGCGATGCGGAAACGGGCGAGGTCATCCTGCCACGCCAGCGCTACGTCTATGTGGTCGAGCGCGGGCCAGTCGCGGCCGGGGCCTCGGATTCCGGAAAGGGCGTACAATTGGCCGGCCAGACGCTGCTCGACATGCAGTCAGGCAAGTTCGACAGCGTCGCGACGCAGCAGCAAAGCAAAGCGCTGATGCGCACGCTGATCAACCACTACCTCGGAAAACAAGTGCTGCACACGCGGCAGATGCTGCGCGAGCTCCAGGACCTATGACCCAGCAGCCTGTCGGACTTAGCGCTCCGACAGGCTGCTAAAGCAAAACCGCCTGCGGATTTCGGATGAAGTTGAGCGTAACGATCTCCGTAGGCCTGAAAGGGTGCATGAGAGTAGGGCCGAGATGAGGTTTTCCCTGATTTCCCCCGTCTTTGTGCAGGCGGTTTTGCCTCAGGAGTTTGCCGGGATAAAGCCCGGCAAACTCCTCGGTGTCAACATCGACCACGTGGCGACCTTGCGGCAAGCACGGGGAACCCGTTACCCGAGTCCGATCGACGCGGCACTGGCTGCAGAAGACGCGGGGGCCGACTACATCACGCTGCATCTGCGCGAAGACCGCCGCCATATCCAGGATGCCGACGTAGCGCAGTTGCGAAAGTTGCTCAGGACCCGGATGAACCTCGAGGCAGCTGTCACCCCGGAGATGATCGATTTTGCACGGCGCATCAGACCGAATGACGTTTGCCTGGTGCCCGAGCGGCGCGTCGAAGTGACGACGGAGGGCGGGCTCGACGTGGCCCGCAACCTTGAGCGCGTCAGGCAGGCGTGCCACGCGCTCGGCGACGCCGGAATTCGTGTGTCGTTGTTCGTGGATCCCGATACCGCCCAGATCGATGCCGCACTGGTGGCGGGTGCTCCACTGATCGAGTTACACACGGGTCGCTATGCGGACGCGCCTGATTCGGCCCGCGCGTCTCTCGAGCTCAACCAGATCCGTCAGGCGGCGAGGTACGCGAACGGTAAAGGTCTCCACGTCAACGCCGGGCATGGCCTCAATTATGACAACGTCAAACTGGTAGCGCAGATCAATGAGGTTCGCGAGCTCAACATTGGCCATGCCATCGTGGCCCAGGCGGTGTTTGTCGGGATGACCCAGGCAGTGCGTGACATGAAGGCGCTTATCGCCGCGGCAACATGATCTACGGTATCGGAATCGACGTCGTGGAGCCGCGGCGCGTGGCGCGGCTGATCGAAAAATATGGCGAGCGCTTCGCGCGACGCGTGCTCACGCCGCTCGAGTGGCCTGGTTACCTAAGGACTGCCCGCCCGGTGTTGTTTCTCGCGAATCGGTTCGCCGCCAAAGAAGCCTTTTCCAAGGCTATGGGAACCGGCTTCCGTTATCCGGTAACCTTGCAGTGCATCAGTGTCGTACAGAACCGGGCCGGCAAACCGAGCCTTTCGTTCCATCCAAAACTCGAACAGCTGGTGAAATCGAACGGCATCGTGAACCATCATCTGACGATCAGCGACGAAGCCGCGTTGGCTTGCGCCTGCGTCGTGCTCGAGGCCCAATGACCAAAACCCTGCCACTAGGCCCGGTGATGCTCGACGTTGCGGGCACCGAGCTCACAGCTGATGACCGCCGGCGGCTCGCACACCCACTGACCGGGGGCGTCATCCTGTTCTCACGCAACCACGCCGATTCGGAGCAGCTGACACGACTCACGCGCGAGATCCATGCCCTGCGCAGCCCGTCGCTGATCATAGCGGTTGATCACGAGGGTGGACGGGTGCAGCGTTTCCGCGAGGGATTCACGGCAATCCCCGCGATGCGCGAGCTGGGGCTCGCGTTCCAAGCGAGCGCGCAACGCGCACGACAAATCACCCAGGCAGTTGGCTTCGTGCTCGCAGCGGAACTGCGAGCGCACGGTGTTGACCTCACCTTTGCCCCAGTCCTGGACGTGGATTACGGCAACAGCAGCGTCATCGGCGACCGTGCATTCGACTCCGATGCCCGCATCGTCGCGGAGCTGGCGCGCGCCCTGGTACAGGGATTCAAGCAGGCTGGGATGAGCGGCGTTGGCAAGCATTTCCCGGGCCATGGCCACGTGCGCGCCGACTCCCATCTCGAAGTGCCGGTGGATGAGCGCACCTACGCGGAGATCGAGGCCAACGATATCGTGCCGTTTCGGCGGATGATCGGGGCTGGGCTCGGCGGCATCATGCCTGCCCACGTGATCTATCCGGGCGTCGATGACCGTCCAGCGGGTTTTTCACCCGTCTGGCTGAAACAGATCCTGCGAGGCGAGCTGGGTTTCGACGGAATCGTCTTCAGCGACGATCTCAACATGGAAGGTGCGAGCGTCGCTGGTGGATTCGTTGAACGGACCCAGATCGCGCTCGATGCAGGCTGTGACATGGTTCTCATCTGCAACAATGCCCCGGCAGTCGATGAGCTCTACGGAGCGTTCAGCTACTCGATGCCGGCGGTGAGCCTGGCACGGCTCGGGCGTATGCACGGGCGGCCGCATGCCGAGGATATGATCGGACTGCGTGAGGATGCGCGCTACACGCAGGCGTTGCATGCCATGTCCGGTATCGGCTCGCACGACGGGGAATTGCCGCTCGACACATGAAGGCGCATCGGCACCATCCGCCCCCTGCGCGCGGTGCCGCCTTCACGACCGCGCTCGTCATTACCCTCGCGTACGCGGCGGTCGAGTTCGCTGGCGGCGTCTGGACCGGCTCCCTGGCCTTGCTGAGCGATGCCGGGCACATGCTCTCCGATGCGCTCGCTCTGGGGCTGGCAGCGATCGCCGCCTGGCTCGCACGACGCCCCGCCGGGCACCGCCACTCCTATGGCTGGGCCAGGGCAGAGGTGATCGGAGCAACGCTGAATAGCCTCCTGATGCTCGTGATCATCGTCGCGCTGGTCGTTGAGGCGGTCGCACGGCTTCTGGATCCGCGCCCGGTCGCGGCGCTCGGGATGACGGTAATCGCGCTTGCGGGCATGGCCGTCAATGCTCTCGTACTCTGGATTATGAGCCGCGGCGAACTGACCCTAAATGTGCGGGCGGCATTGCTCCATGTTATCGGCGATCTCGTGAGTTCGTTTGCAGCGCTCCTTGCCGGAATCGTCCTATATTTTACTGGTTGGCTTCCCATTGACCCCATTTTGTCATTCGTGATTGCGGGCCTGATTCTGGTTTCCACGATCCGGTTGCTGCGCGACACATTGCACGTGCTGATGGAGGGCGTGCCACCGGCACTGGAATTGCAGATCATCGGAAAGGCGTTGGCGGGTGTAGCTGGCGTGATTTCCGTTCACGACCTTCACGTGTGGAGCATCACGCCAGGACAGGTCGCGCTGTCAGCGCATTTGGAAATCCATGAGTTGCAGCAATGGCCCGCAATACTCGCCGCGGCCACCGCGCTCGTGCACGATCGTTACGGCATTGGCCATGTGACGCTGCAGCCAGAGGCACACCGCCCCAGAGGATCTCGAGGCACTGCGGTCATCCGCCTGTGGCCGCGGGCGCGGCGGCCCAGAGCGTAGGGCGCTCAAGCGCGCTCGATATACTCTCCGGAATCCGTATTGACCTTGATACGTTCCCCCTCCGTGAGGAACTGGGGTACTAGAACGGTGAGGCCGGTCTCGGTCTTGGCGGGCTTGAACGATCCTGTGGCTGTCGCGCCCTTGAGGGTGGGCTCGGTCTCAACGATCGTCAGCATCACGCTGGCCGGAAGCTGCACGCCGATCGGCCGGTCGTTGTGGAAGTTGATCTGTATATCGATGTTGGGGATCAGGTAGCCAGTCTGCCCCTCGAGGAAATCGGCGGGCAGCGTGAGCTGCTCGAACGATTCCTTGTCCATGAAGATGTAGTTGTCACCGTCGAAGTAAAGATATTCCATGGCGCGCTGCTCGACGAACGCGCGCTCGATCTTGTCTTCCGAGCGGATCCGCTCGTTGCGCTTGGTTTGCGACTCGATGTCCTTCATTTCGATTTGCATGAACGCGCCGCCGCGGCCTCCGACGTGAACGTGATAGGATTTGAGAACGCGCCAGACCCGCTTCTCCCACTCGATCAGGTTGCCGGCGCGAATGTCGGTTGCTAGGACTTTTGCCATCTCGATCGTTTCCGAGAAATCGAAAACCCGCAATTTTAACTCAAGTGCCCCGCGCCCTGTCGAGCTTCTCGGAGTCCTGCCGCCGCTGCCCTCGGCTGGCGCGCTCTCTCGAGCAGGTGCGCGCCGAGCACCCCGATTACCATGCCCGTCCGGTCCCGCCATTTGGCTCACGGCGCGTGCGGCTTTTGATTGTCGGCCTGGCGCCCGGTAAGCATGGCGCTAACCGCACCGGGCGCCCGTTCACGGGTGATCACGCGGGCCTCCTGCTCTACGACACGCTCCACTGTTTCGGTTTTGCGTCCCGGGCGGTATCGATCAGCGTTGACGATGGACTTCGTCTCGTGGACTGCCGGATCACCAATGCGGTGAAGTGCCTTCCGCCCGCGAACCGCCCGCAACCCTCGGAGATCCGCTGCTGTAATACCTATCTGGCCGAAGAGATCGCGGCCTTACCGCGAGGGGCGGCGATCCTTGCGCTCGGCACGGTCGCACATGTGGCCGTGCTCATGGCGCTCGGCATTGCACGCCGCGAGTACCGATTCGGTCACGGCGCACGGCATGAGTTGCCGCGCCAGCTTGTGCTCTACGATAGCTATCACTGCAGCCGCTACAATACCCACACAAAACGACTCACTCCGGCCATGTTCCGGAACGTTGTCGCTGCAATACGAGAGCGCCTTTCATGCCCGACGTGACCGTCAGCGTCCCCGGGGACCCCGCGCGCAGCCAAGAGCCGCAACGAGGCACGCGTTGCCCGGATCACCGTGCCGCCAATATCCCGGAATTGGGCGGGGTACCGGTCTGCAATCGTCAACCGCTGCCGTGATTGATCCCTCCACAGTCATTGCCGGCCTGCCACATCGGCCGGGCGTCTATCGCATGCTCAATGCGGCGGGCGAGGCGCTCTACGTGGGCAAGGCCCTTGATCTCAAGAAACGGGTGGCCTCCTATTTCCAGAAACCTGCCCCATCCCCGCGCATCCAGCTCATGCTAGCGAAAGTGGCCGCGATAGAGACCACGGTAACCCGATCCGAGGCGGAAGCCTTGTTACTTGAAAATAACCTAATAAAAAATTTAAGTCCTAGATATAACATACTGTTTAGAGATGATAAATCATATCCATATCTCGTGCTCTCTGGCTACCGGTTCCCGCGCCTGGGATTTCACCGCGGTCCGCTCGACAAGCAAGACCGCTACTACGGTCCGTTTCCCAACGCCGGCGCGGTCAGGGAGAGCATTCAGCTGCTCCAAAAGGTATTCCGCATTCGCACCTGCGAAGACACGGTCTTCGCCAACCGGTCGCGTCCGTGCCTGCTTCACCAGATTCGCCGCTGCACCGCGCCCTGTGTGGGTATGGTGACCGAAGCCGACTATGCGGAAGATGTGAGCAGCGCTGAATTGTTCCTCTCGGGTCAGGAGGATGAGGTGGCTACCCGGCTGGAGCAACGCATGAACGCGGCATCTGCGCACACGGACTTCGAGGAGGCCGCCATCTACCGCGACCAGATTGGCGCCTTGCGGAAGGTGCGGGAACGGCAATTCGTGAGCGGGGAGGGGGGCGATACCGATGTCATCGCCTGCCGTCGAGCGGCGGGCATCGTGTGCGTAAACCTGACCATGATTCGCGGCGGCCATCACCTCGGGGACAAAAACTTCTTTCCGCGCAATGCCGACGACTGCGATCCGGAGCAGGTCGTCGAGGCATTCATGGCACAGCATTATCTCGAGCACAGCCCGCCTCCCCATATCGTCGTCGCCACGGCTCCAACTCCGACGCTCGAAGCGCTCCTGTCGGAGCGGGCCCGACGCAAGGTGCACGTCCACGCGCGGCCGACCGGCGTGCGCAGGGTGTGGCTGGAAATGGTCGAACACAACGCGCAACTCGGCGCTGGGCAGGCACTGGGTCAGCAGGAAACTCAGGAAGCCCGGTTAACGGCGCTGCAGCAGGCGCTCGAGTTGCCGGAATCCATCCAGCGATTTGAATGCTTCGACATCAGCCATACGATGGGCGAGGCGACCGTGGCGTCCTGTGTCGTCTATGACCGATCAGCGATGCAAAAAGGCGAGTACCGCCGCTTCAACATAACGGACATCGAGCCGGGAGACGACTACAGCGCCATGCGCGAGGTGCTGTCACGCCGTTACCGGAGGATCGTGGCAGGAGAGGGCAGGGTGCCCGACCTCGTTCTCATCGATGGCGGCAAGGGGCAGCTGGCGGTAGCTGCCGAGGTTTTCGCGGAACTCGGATTAAATGACGTTACCCTGGTGGCCGTTGCAAAGGGCGAAGAGCGCAGGCCCGGACAAGAGCGCCTCTTCCTGCGGAACCAGCCTGAACCGATCCTGCTCGGCAGCGGTCACGCCGGGCTACACCTCGTGCAACAGATCCGCGACGAGGCGCATCGTTTCGCGATCCAGGGTCACCGGGCGCGGCGCGGCAAGGCGCGCGCCGGCTCGACGCTTGAGGGTATCGCTGGCATCGGCGCCAAACGGAGGCAGCGCTTGCTGGCGCGTTTCGGGGGGCTGCGCGGCCTGTTCTCGGCCAGCATCGACGATCTCGCCCAAGTCGAGGGTATCAGCCGCACCCTCGCCGAAAAGATCTATCATGAGCTCCATTAATGCCAATCAACCTTCCAATCCTGCTCACCTGGCTGCGAATCCTCCTGATTCCGCTGTTCGTGGGCATTTTCTACTTCGAGAAGAGCTGGGTGTCCGTACCGAACCAGAACCTTGTCGCAACCGTCATCTTCACTGCAGCGGCGGTGACCGATTGGCTCGACGGCTGGCTTGCCCGCAGGTGGAATCAGACTTCGGCGTTCGGCGCTTTTCTCGACCCGGTGGCCGACAAGCTAATGGTGGCAGCAGCGCTCATTACGCTGGTGCAGTTGGAGCGTGTTGATGCAATCATTGCGCTCATCATTATCGGCCGCGAGATCACGATCTCGGCCTTGCGGGAGTGGATGGCGAATATCGGCAAGGCAACGAGCGTGGCGGTGTCGTTGGCGGGCAAGATCAAAACAGCGTCCCAGATGGTCGCTATCCCGTTGCTGCTCTACCATGACTCTATTGGCCTCTTTGACCCGCACCGCGTCGGCACGTGGCTGATTTACTTTGCGGCCGTGCTGACCCTGCTGTCGATGATTTATTACCTCCGGGTGGCCCTGCCGCAGGCATGGAAAGGGAGTTAGTTGCCGGCGGGGGGGCGGCTAGCCTATAATTTTCCCTGACGAAACGCGGGAATAGCTCAGTTGGTAGAGCGCAACCTTGCCAAGGTTGAGGTCGGGAGTTCGAGACTCCTTTCCCGCTCCAGTATTTCAGGGAAAGCGAAGGTTCGGTGTGTCTGACCATCGGAGGTCAGGCGGGCTCGGAGCCGGCTCGAGGCAGAGAGCAACGCTAGCGTTGGATCTCGGTCTGAACGGCAACTTCGTTTTCCCTTTTTATTTTCTGCCGAGTTGCGGCGGGGTGGCAGAGTGGTCATGCAGCGGCCTGCAAAGCCGTGTACGCCGGTTCGATTCCGACCCCCGCCTCCAAACGCTACTGGCTGCGTGAAGCGCCGCTGCCCTTTCGCGCCGGCCCGTGTGCCCGGATGGTGAAATTGGTAGACACAAGGGACTTAAAATCCCTTAGCCGAAAGGCTGTGGCGGTTCGAATCCGCCTCCGGGTACCAAGTAAATCATATAGTTACACGGTAGATACGGTTGTACTCCTGATGCTCATTGTGTCGTTTGGCACACTTATGGCACACTTACTGGCAGGAATCGTCAGTAGCCAAGCGCAAAGGGGCACAACATGGCGACCATTCAGGCACGGAAGGGTGTAGACGAGCAGGGCAAGCAGCGCACCAGTTACCGCGCTCAGATTCGGCTACGCGGTTTCCCGCCGGTCGGGGCAACCTTCCGACGCAAGACCGACGCGGCAAAGTGGGTACAAGCCACCGAGGCCGCAATGCGCGAGGGCAGA
>JAQBFV010000144.1:0-4433 GCA_032123035.1 Betaproteobacteria bacterium
GGGCGGGCGCGCGGATGTACGGCGCGAAGCCGTGGCGCGGGCACTCCAGGGACTTCTGGAGTTGCTTTCGCCGCCTTCCCAGGGCGCATGACGGCGAGGGACTCGTCGCTTGCATGGGCGCGGTATGCGCTCTTGGTATGCGCCCAAGAGCCCGAATCACGTCGGTTTCGCGCCCACGTGACCCCGGCGCAGGCTGTGAGAGGCCCTGTGATTGAGGTTATTCACACGCCTGGGGCCGGCCGCCGGGGTAGGCTCCTATGCCGGCATTCGCATCTATGGGATAATTCCACATTCGCCTCAATCCGTATCCGCACACGAGGAGACACCGTGGACGACAATCGCAAAAAGGCACTTGGAGCTGCGTTAGCGCAGATCGAGCGGCAGTTCGGCAAAGGCGCCATCATGCGTTTGGGAGATCCCAGCGTGATGCCCGATATCGACGTCGTTTCCACCGGATCGTTGCAACTGGATGTGGCGCTCGGCGTTGGCGGCCTGCCTCGCGGGCGCGTCGTCGAGATCTATGGGCCCGAGGCTTCCGGCAAAACCACACTGACCCTGGAAGTCATCGCCCAGATGCAGAAGGCGGGCGGCAGCGCTGCTTTCATCGACGCCGAGCACGCTCTTGATCCGCAGTACGCGGCTAAGATTGGCGTCGACGTGGAAGAATTACTGGTGTCGCAGCCCGATACCGGCGAGCAGGCCCTCGAGATCTGCGACATGATCGTTCGTTCGGGTGCCGTCGACGTGGTGGTGATCGACTCGGTCGCCGCGCTCACGCCCAAAGCGGAGCTCGAAGGTGACATGGGCGACGCTCACGTCGGGTTGCAGGCGCGCCTCATGTCCCAGGCCTTGCGCAAACTTACCTCGAATATCAAACGCTCGAATACGCTGGTGATTTTCATCAACCAGATTCGAATGAAGATCGGCGTGATGTTCGGCAGCCCCGAGACAACCTCCGGCGGCAACGCGCTCAAGTTCTACGCATCGGTTCGCCTGGATATCCGCCGTATCGGCGCCCTCAAGCGCGGCGACGAGGTGGTGGGCAACGAGACCCGCGTCAAGGTGGTGAAGAACAAGGTCGCACCGCCATTCAAAAAAGTCGAGTTCGACATACTCTATGGCGAAGGCATATCCCGCGAGGGTGAGCTCATCGATCTGGGTGTGGAGCACGGTTTCGTCGACAAGTCCGGCGCCTGGTATAGCTACAAGGGCGATCGCATCGGCCAGGGCCGCGACAATGTGCGCGAATTCCTCAAGCAGAATCCGGATATGGTCAAGGAGATCGACCGCGCACTGCGCGACAAGCTGTTGGTCCGAAGGCCGGTAGCTGCGGTAAAAGGCGAAGAAGCTGAAGAAACCGAGGCAGCGGAGGAAGCGGAGGCCTGAACAAAGAAAGTCTGGCGATCCGCCAAAAGGCGATTGCTTTACTGGCGCGCCGCGAGCACTCGCGCACCGAACTCGGCCGCAAGCTCTCTCAGCGTGGATTCTCCGAGCCGCTGGTCGGTGAGGTATTGGACACGCTGGAGGCCGAAAACCTTCTATCCGATCGACGATTCGCTGAGAGTTTCGTACTGCAGCGAGTGGCGCGCGGGCGGGGGCCGTTGAAGATTCGTTATGAGCTGCGAGAGCGAGGCGTTAGCGACGACTTGGTCGTGCAATGCATGGATGTGGATCGAGAGAGTTGGTGCAAACAGGCCCTTGCCGTGCGGCACAAACGATTCGGAGCCGAGCCGCCGGAGGACATTCGGGAACGATCCCGCCAGGCGCGCTTCCTCGCACAACGCGGCTTCGAGCAGGAGCACATTCGCTTTGCCCTGGACAGCGATGAACAACGGTGACAGATATGCAAGGCGCTGACCCTTGCGACATTGTGAATTTTTGCGCACCTGACGGATGGTGATGACGAGCACTAACGAACTTCGCCAGACTTTTCTCGATTATTTTCGGGAACGCGGCCACGAGATCGTGCCGAGCAGCCCGCTCGTGCCGGCGAATGATCCGACTTTGCTTTTCACCAACGCCGGCATGGTGCAATTCAAGGACGTCTTTCTCGGCTCCGACAAGCGTTCCTACGATCGTGCGACCACGGCGCAGCGCTGTGTACGCGCCGGCGGCAAGCACAACGATCTGGAAAACGTCGGCTACACGGCGCGCCATCACACCTTTTTCGAAATGCTCGGTAATTTCAGCTTCGGCGATTATTTCAAGCGAGAGGCCATCGAGTTTTGCTGGGAACTCATGACCGAGAAGTTCGCATTTCCCGCTGAGCGGTTGTGGGTGACGGTTTACGAGGAAGACGACGAGGCCGCTGATATCTGGCTCAAAGGCATCGGCGTCGATCCGAAACGCTTCTCCCGTTGCGGTGTGAAGGACAATTTCTGGTCCATGGGGGATACCGGGCCCTGCGGGCCCTGCTCCGAGGTCTTCTACGACCACGGCCCGAAGATCGCCGGCGGACCGCCCGGCAGTCCAGACGAGGACGGCGATCGCTACATCGAGCTGTGGAATCTGGTGTTCATGCAATTCAATCGCGACGCCCAAGGCACGATGACGCCGCTGCCGAAACCGTCCGTGGATACCGGCATGGGCATCGAGCGCCTGGCCGCCGTCGTCCAGGGCGTACACAGCAACTACGAAATCGATCTCTTTCGCAGCCTCATCGAGGCGGCCGCGGAAGTTACCGGAGCCAGTAACCTGGACGACAAGTCCCTGCGCGTCATCGCGGACCACATCCGTGCCTGCGCCTTTCTGGTGACCGATGGCGTCGTGCCGTCGAACGAGGGACGTGGGTACGTGCTGCGACGCATCGTCCGACGCGCGATTCGTCACGGTCACAAGCTGGGCATGAAGGAGCCGTTTTTCCATCGCCTGGTGCAGCCTCTGAACAAGGAAATGGGTGCGGCATATCCGGAGCTTGGCGAGCGGCGCGAGCTGGTGGAGCGGGTACTCGCCCAGGAAGAAAACCGATTCGCTGAGACCCTGGACCAGGGTATCCGCTTATTGGATCAGGCCATCGAGGGGCTTTCCGGCGAGCGCATTCCCGGCGAGATTGCGTTCAAGCTCTACGATACTTATGGGTTCCCGGTGGACCTGACCGCCGACGTTGCCCGGGAACGGGGTCTGAGCGTGGACCTCGAGGGATTCGAGAAACACATGAACGGCCAGCGTCAACGGGCCCGCGAGGCCAGCACCTTCGGCGCCGCCATGACCCAGCGCCTGGAGGTGTCGGGAAAATCGGTGTTTACCGGCTACCAGGACCTGGGTGGCGAGGCCGAGGTACTGGCTCTTCTTTGCGACGGCAAGCCGGTGGAAAGTCTGCAGCCGGAAGATCAGGGCGTCGTGGTGCTCGATCGCACTCCTTTTTACAGCGAGGCCGGCGGCCAAATCGGCGATCGCGGTACGCTCAAAAACGACGCCGTGCAGTTCGAGGTACGCGACACTCAGCGCCAGGGCGAGGTGGCGGCCCACATCGGCGTGCTCACCGACGGTGAGTTGCGCATCGGCGACCGTCTCCAGGCGAAGGTGGATGTCGACACGCGCCGCGCCGTTGCACGCAACCACTCCGCCACGCACTTGTTGCACGCGGCATTGCGCGCTCTGCTCGGCAAGCATGTGCAGCAGAGAGGCTCGCTGGTGGCGGCGGATCGATTGCGCTTCGATTTCTCGCATTTCGAGCCAGTCAGCAACGATTTGTTGCGCGCCGTCGAGCGCCAGGTTAACGACTGGATACTGAACAACGACGAAGCCGTCACCCGGGTAATGGCGCTCGATGAGGCAATACAAAGCGGCGCGGTTGCGCTGTTCGGCGAGAAGTACGAAGACCCGGTGCGCGTATTGTCCATCGGCGAATTCTCCACCGAGCTTTGCGGCGGCACCCATGTGGCGCGCGCCGGCGATATCGGGCTGTTCAAGCTCACCTCGGAGACAGGAACTGCCGCCGGTGTTCGCCGAATCGAAGCAGTTACGGGCACGCGGGCCCTCGACTGGCTGGCCAGCGCCGAGCGCAAACTCAACGACATCGCGGAGCTGGTGAAGTCGGATCGCGATGCCGTGGTCGAGAAGGTCGGCCAGGTAGTGTCCCACGGCCGCGAGCTGGAGAAGGATCTGGAGCGCTTGAAGTCACGCCTGGCGGCGACTCACGGCGAAGACCTGGCGGCACAGGCGGTGGACGTCAACGGCCTCAAGGTACTGGCCGCGCGGCTAGACGGCGTCGATACCAAGGCGTTGCGCGCCACCGTCGATCAGCTCAAGAACAAGCTGGGCTCGGCGGCCGTGGTGCTCGCCACGGTGGACGGCGACAAGGTCACTCTGGTGGCAGGTGTGACGGCGGACTACACCGACCGTATCGAGGCGGGACCGCTTGCCAACTTCGTTGCCCAGCAGGTGGGCGGCCGCGGTGGTGGCCGACCCGACATGGCTCAGGCTGGCGGTAA
>JAQBFV010000145.1:0-4912 GCA_032123035.1 Betaproteobacteria bacterium
TTTGCTACTGGCCAGGGTGGCGCGATCCTGATCTACAACAACTCTCGGCGCCTCTTCCCGACCATTCTTCGGCGGCGGCCAGGAACTGATCCACTTGCGGCGGTTTCGGTGATCCACTGCGGGTTGCGGGAAACGGAGGAAACGACGTGCGACAATCGCCAGGTGATGGACGAAAGTGGTGTGGTGAAGACGACGCAGCCCGGGTCCACAGAGGGAGCGCGTAGGGTGAGCGTCGTGGCCCCGGGCTGCGTCAGCGCCGCTTGCGGGACGGGGTCGGCGGCCGCAGAGGGCCGTAGATGGGCTGTTCGGGATCGGTGGCTGCCCACAGGGCTTCGATCTCGTCGCCGTAGGCGCGCCAGATCTCTTGCTGGAGATGGCCGCAGAAGTCGAGCATCCAGGCTGCCGTGCGGGCGTCGAGCGGCCGCAGCCGCAGCACGAAGTCGGGGTCGTTGATGGCGCTCATGGTGCCTTCTCTGCGGGCAACTCCAGGCCATGCGCCCGGGCGCGCTGGCGCGCCAGGTGCTGGCGGTAGCTCGGCCCATCGATATCGATGTGGATGGAGTTGGCGGCCAGCCGGTCGAGGACGGCGGCGGCCAGGGTCGCATCGCCGAGGTACTTGCCCCAGGCCGACAGCTTGATGTTCGAGGTGATGCCGGTGGTGACGTTCTGGTGACGACGGTCGAGCAGCGTGAACAGCATATGAGCTGCGGTGGGCTCATCGTCACGGCGCTTGAGTTGCCCCAATCCCACGTCATCGATGACCAACAGCGAGGGCCGGCACCACTTTTTCATCCGCCGCGGGTAGGAGCCGTCGGCAAGCCCGGCGTAGAGGTCGTCGACCAGCTCCACGCAGCGCGCGTAACGGACCGTCAACTCCTGTTCGCACGCCTTGAGGACGAGCGCCTTCAAGATATGGCTCTTGCCGGTACCGGCTTTGCCGGTGATCAGCACATCCTCGTGGCACTCGACGCACGAGAGCGTGAAGAGATCCTCGACCACGCGGCGGTCGAGCTTGGGTTGAAAGGCCCAGTCGAAGATGGCCATGGTCTTGCGGTCCTTCAGGCCGCTTCCCTGGATGCGCCATTCGATGCTGCGCTCGCGCTTGAGGGCGACGGCTTGCGCCAGCAGACGCTCGGCAGTCTCGATCTCCCCGCCCTTGGTTTTCTTCGCCCAGGCCAGGTGGGCGTCGATATCGAGCCCCTTCAGTCCGAGTCGTTCGAGGTGCTGCTGGATTCGCTCGCGGAGCTCTGTGCCTGGGCCGTTGCCTTTGCCTTCTCGGGACATGGTGGATCTCCTACTGGTGGTGAGGGGCTGCCTCGGCACGGCAGAGCGTCGTACTCGGCGAGGTCGCGCGGCTCGGTGCTGCTTTCGGCCACGGCGCGGCGCAGCTTGCTTGCGGTCTGCTCGGCCACGTACTCGTCGAGCCGGCGGGGAGTCCCGTGCGCAAGCAGAATGCGCTCGACCGCGGTGTGCTCGAGCGCGCCGTAGGCGAGCGCGTGCGAGAGCGCCGCGAGCTGTTAGCGGCGGCGTGAATCCGCGTAATTCTGGCGGAGACGGCGCGAGTCGAGGGCGCATGTCGACATTGCAGCAGGTGTGACTCATTGCGAATCGCGGGAGCGCCGGGTCTTACGGGTCTTGGCCTTGTGCGCGGCGCGTTCTTGGGCTTCCTTGAGCCGATAGCTTTCGCCGTCGATGGTGATGATCTCGGCGCGGTGGACGAGACGGTCGATGAGGGCGACGACGGAGGCCGCGTTGGGGAATACTTCCTTCCAGTCGCCAAAGACCTTGTTGGTGGTGATGATCGTCGAGCGTTGGTGGTATCTGCGAGAGACGACCTCGAAGAGCAGATCGGCGGAGCGGGCGTTGTAGGACAGGTAGCCAAGTTCATCAACGGCCAATAGGCCCGGGCGGCAGTAGTGGCGCAGACGCCGGTGCAGCGCGGAGGCGGAGTCCTGGGCGGCCAGATCGTTGAGCATGGCGCTGGCGGTGGTGAAGCGGGCGGAGTGTCCGCGCAGCAGCGCGAGATGGACGAGGTTCTTCGCGATCATCGTCTTGCCCGTTCCGTTGGGGCCGATCAGGACGACATTGGCGGTCTCGCCGAGAAACTCCATCGAGCAGAGCTCCTCGACGGCGGCGCGGTCGATCTTCGTGGGCCACTGCCAGTCGAAATCGGCGATGGGTTTGAAGGCTTCGATGCGGGCAAAGCGCAGCCGGCGCTCCAGTGAGCGGCGCTGTCGCTCGGTCTGTTCGTAATCGAGCAGACCGGGAAGCCAATCGCAGTGGCGGACCTCCTCCCAGTTGGCGAGCAGTCCGTAGAGGCCGAGGCGGCGCACGGTGGCGCGTAGTTCATCGTCGGTTGTTGTCGTCGTCATCGTCGGAGTTCTCCGTTGCGAGCCGGTCGTAGGTGGCCAGGTCGTGCGGCTGCACGACGATGTCGCGCACACGCGGGTCGTCGGGCAGCGCCACGGCTACGGGCGGATCCTGATGGCGGTCCTGCTGTTGCTGTTCGAGGATTTGGCGCACGGCAGACAGATGCGCCGAGTCCGCCGCGAGCGCCTGCGCCAGGGCCGCATCAAGCGCGGTGGCACCGTAGAGGTCGAGGAGCCGGGTCAGTCCGGTGGTGGCAGCCCCGAGATTGCCGCCGCGTTGGGCCAGCGCGGCAAAGAAGGCCGGGGCGTGCGGGGTGGCGTGATGAAGACGGTCCAGGCCGCGGTGGTGGCGGGCCGCTCGCTTCCAGGCGACAAGCTCCCGGACGTGCTCCTCGATTTCCACCTCCTGGCCCTTGTCCCAGCTGCGCCGGTGGGTGGCGATGACGCTTGGCCCGGCGCAGATGCGTACGGTCTCCATCGTGGCCAGGACGACCACCGGACGGCGCACGTACTTGAAGGGCACCGAATAGTCGTTCAGGTCGAAGCGCACGTAGGGCGTGCGTGCCACCGCCGTTTCGACGCGATCCTCGCCGGGAAAGGGATTGTCGGGCAGGGTAAGCAGGTGCGCTTTCTCGGCGTCGAACACCTCGCGCACGCGCTGGCGGCGATCCTCGGGACACAGCCGCTCGGCCGCCACCGTGTCGCACCAGGTGTCGGCCTGCGCGTTGAGATCGGTCAGATCGGTGAAGATGCGGGCGGCAAAGAAACTTTCGCGGATGTAGCGAATGGCTCTTTCGACACGTCCCTTCTCGTTTCCCCGGGCCACCGCCACCGGGCGTGGTTCGAAATGGTAGTGCGCGGCCAGTTCGAGCAGCGTCGGATGGAAGTGAATGGCCTGGCCGACACGTTCGAGCACCGCAGTTTTCAAATTGTCGTACAGTAAGACCCTCGGCACCCCGGTAAACGCTTCGAAGGCGGCCACGTGACCGCGCAGGAAATTGGCCATGGCCTGATCGAGGTAGAAGCGCAGGAACACCTGACGCGAGTAGCTGAGCACCATCACGAAGCCGCACAACACGCGCTCGGCCCGGCCGATGGTGAGTTTGCCGAAATGACCCCAGTCCACCTGGGCCTGTTCGCCCGGCAGCGTGCGCAGGCGCAGGTACGCTTCGGCAAAGGGCCGCGGACGATAGCGGGCCACCATATGGCGAAAGTGATCCGGACTGCCGCGGTAGCCACGCCCCCGGACCATCTCGTAGAGGCGGCTGGCGCGCAGCGTCGGGTACTTCTCCAGCGTGTCGCGAATCAGTGGCACGAAGGGGTCGATCATCGACGGGCGAATCGACTCCAGCGCCGGGGTCTGACCGGCCTGGGCGAGCACCCGGCGCACGGTGTCGTGGTGGGCACCGAGTTGCGCGGCAATCGTACCGATCTTCCACTTCTCGGCGTGCCACAGCCGCAGGATTTCAGCCTCGCGTTCGGGTGAAATCATCGCGTCACCACGTCACGTCGTCGAAGCTGCGCCCGCCACAGTCGGTGCATTCATCGAAGCGGCCGAGCCGCCGCGGCGGCCGTGCCGGCTGGCGAATGAGGAAGCTCACCAGCGCGCTGTCTTCGGGCCAGCTCTCATCCGCACCGAAGCGGCCCAAACCGAGCGAATCGCAGACCGGGTGATCCACACCAATCACAACGCCGAGCGGCGCCCCGCTGCACAGCGCCAGCCCTTCGAACATGGTGAGCAGCGCCCGGGGGTGTGCCGGGGTGCGGGGCAAGGCCGCGCGCAGCACATCGCGCCCGCTCGGCCCGGTGACCCACACCCAGATCGTCTTGTCGCGCACCTCCACTGTCGCGTGCCACCCCGTCGTTCTGTTGCCCGTTCGCATCGTCGTTGCCCTCCGTGATTGTCACGACGATGGCAGACGCGGGGGTCGCGTAGAATCCGTGATGCGTCACTTTCTCGCGTTGGCGGGCACGCCACCGACACTGCCGTGCGGCGTGCCGGAGCCTGCCCCGAAATGTTCTCTGGTATCGGCCGCCGGCTCGCCGCACGCAAACGCGGCGCGCCGCCCAAGCACATTCCCCCCGGCAGTAGCGCTGGCCATGATCGCAACCCCGGCAGATCCGCAACTGCCTGTGACAGCGCGCACAGTTCAACAGCCGGTCGCTGGCGACCTCGATCACGATCCCTCCGGCTGCCAGCACACTGGACAGCGCGTCGTGATCGCGTCATTCTCCCATCAACGGGATAGGCGTTCGGTAGTAATCACGATCCTCACGCTGATTCCCGGAAGGCTCGAGGCGGCGTACCTCGGGCCTTCACTTTATCGGCAGCGGGCGTCTTCTATCGCACCGGGCCTTCGGCAGGAAACTCCACTCGCCGAAACGGCTCCTTGCGTTTCCTGCCGAAGACATAACCGGAAACCGTCATCGCAGAACCACCGCGCCAGTCTCAGCACCCGAACCGTAATCTCAGGTGGCGAACAATTCTGGCGCTCACACGCGCTATCCGCCAGATTCAGGCGTGTTTCGAACGCCGTTCACAC
>JAQBFV010000146.1:0-7433 GCA_032123035.1 Betaproteobacteria bacterium
ACGCACGCCTTCGAGCGTCACGCTGGGCAGCGCAGCCACCTCGAACCCGAACCGGAACTCTGCCTGCTTGAGCATGATGAGGTCGCCGGCGCGGCGGGCGCCGAAACGGAAATCATCGCCAACCAGCACCCAGCGCGCGCTGAGACCGCGTACGAGAATACGCTCGATGAACTCGTCGGCCGCAATCTGCGCGAAGGCGTAGTTGAAACGGCAGATATGAACGCGGTCCACGCCGCAGCCCGCCAGCAGCTCCAGCTTCTCCCGCAGCGAGGTGAGCCGGGTTGGCGCCTTGTCGGGTGCGAAGAACTCGCGCGGGTGGGGCTCGAACGTCAGCACGCAGGCGGGCACACCGAGCCGCCGCGAAGCGCGCGTGAGCTCGTCCAGCATGGCCTCATGGCCGAGGTGCACGCCATCGAAGTTGCCAATCGTGAACGCAGTGGGGCCCTCTGCAGCGGCAGGCAGGCCGCGTGAGATCCGCATACATCCAAGCCGTGGTGTAACTAAAAGCTTGAATTGTAGCGTGTTTTACGAGAGGCGGTCTAGCAAAGCGCGGGGCGCGCCCTAGGCTGTTGCGTGGTGGAGCAAGGTGTCGTCGACACCCTGGCTCAACGCGGTCCCGAACGCTCGTCCGAGCAGGATGAGCGTCGGGCCGGTGATTCCGTATTGAGCGATCCCTGGCAGCTCTCGCAACGTAAGCGCGATGCGCCGGGTTTGCGGCAAGGTCACGCTTTCCGCGACGAGGACCGGCACCTCAGGTCGCACGCCGGCCGCAAGCAGTGCCGCGGTGATCTGCGCGGCCTGTCCTGCGCCCATGTAGATGACCGCCGTGTCGGCGCCCGCGACGGTCCTCGCCCACTCGCTGGGCGCCTCTCCTTCCCCGACACGCGGGGTGACGAAGGCGACGCTGCGCGCGACGCCGCGTTGCGTAAGGGAAATCCCCGCCTCTGCCGCTGCGGCGAGTGCCGAGGTGACTCCCGGCACGACTTCGTACGGAATCCCCGCGGACTCCAGGGTCGCGAGCTCCTCTTGCGCGCGTCCGAAGAGCATCGGGTCGCCGCCCTTCAACCGCACCACCACCGCGTGCTTGCGTGCGGCGTCCACGAGGCGCTTGTTGATGAACTGCTGCGCCGTGGCAAACCGGCCGCAGCGCTTGCCGACCGCGACTCGTTCAGCGTGGGCAGCCAGCGCCAGCACTTCGGGATGCACGAGCGCATCGTGGAACACGATGTCGGCCCGCCGCAGGGTCTCCGCAGCACGCAGAGTCAGAAGATCGGGCGCGCCAGGCCCGGCTCCCACCAGGTAGACCTTACCGGCGGTGCTTCGCCTAGGATATTGTCGGAATTTCATTCGACAAAATCCTTACCGGAACAAAACCTGACTGTCGTTAGATCCATATCGCATTCTCTGCACTAGTCTTGATTAAGGAATTTGTCGGGCGAAAGCCCGGCAAATTCCTCGCGCCGGCGGAACAATGGCAGCGGCCGTTCGACGGAATTCTGGTAGGCGTCGCTGAAGTCGCCGAACGCGGACAGCGCGGCACGTGGATCTTCGCCGGCGCGCAGGGCAAATGCATTGAAGCCGCAACGGGCGAGATAGAAGAGCTGATCGCGCTGCACGTCGCCGATCGCCCGCAGCTCGCCCCGGTAGCCGTACCGATCGCGCAGCAACCGGGCGATGGAATAGCCGCGGCCGTCCGTAAACTTCGGAAAATTCACCGCGACCACGCCGAAGAGCAGCAAGTCCTCGGCAATCAACGCCGGATCTTCATGGCCGTCGAGCCAAACGCCAATTCTCCCCGCACGAAGCCGCAGCGTGTCACGCTCCGCCCGCCAGAGCGCGAGCGGCACGATAATGTCGCCGACCGGAGGCAGCGGCGGCAGGCCGCCGTCGTCCGCCGACTCAAGCAATAGCCAGCGATCGCTCGCGACGCCGCGCTCTTTGATGATCTGTGCCATAGATACGCTCCTTGAAAGGCTCAATGCCGATGCGCCAAACGACGTCGATAAAGCGCTCGGCCTCAGAATCGCGCCGCTCGAGATAAATCTCGATCAACTGCTCGATCACGTCGGGCACGTCGGCGCGCGCGAACGACGGTCCGATCACTTTGCCGAGCGCGGCTGGCGCACCGGGTCGCGCAAGGCCCTGATTGCCGCCGATGGTGATCTGGTACCACTCCTCGCCGTTCTTGTCGACGCCGAGGATCCCGATGTGGCCGACGTGGTGATGGCCGCACGAGTTCATGCAGCCCGAGATATTGAGATCGATCTCGCCGATGTCGTGGAGATAGTCGAGGCGGTCGAAACGATGCTGGATCGCCTCCGCCAGCGGAATGGACTTGGCGTTGGCAAGCGAGCAGAAGTCCCCGCCCGGGCAGCAGATGATGTTGGTGAGCAGGCCCACGTTGGGCGTTGCCAATCCGAGCGCTTTGGCTTCATGCCACAGCGCGTGCAGGTCGGACTGGCGGACATCGGCGAGGATGAGGTTTTGTTCGTGAGATATCCGCAGCTCGCCGAAGCTGTAGCGCTCGGCAAGGCCCGCCACCCCGTCCATCTGCTCAGCCGTCGCATCACCCGGCGCCGCACCGGTCTTCTTGAGCGAGAGCGTCACCGCGGCGTAGCCCGCCAACTTATGCGGATGGACACTGCGCTTGGCCCAGGCGGCGAACGCGGGATCGAGGCCGAGGCGGCTGCGGTAGCTCGCGTCGTCCCCGGGCAGGACGTCGTACAACGGTCGCGTAAAACGGGCTTCTACGCGTTCGATCTCGGCTGCGGTTAACGTCGCTGGCCCATCCTTGAGGTGCGCCCACTCTTTCTCGATCTCTTCGCGAAAGCGCTCGGGGGTGCGCGCCTTCACGAGGATCTTGATCCGGGCACGGTACATGTTGTCGCGCCGGCCGTAGCGGTTATAGACGCGCAGGATGGCCTCGAGATAGGTGAGCAGGTGCGGCCACGGGAGGAACTCGCGGATAACGTGCCCGATGATGGGTGTGCGTCCCATGCCTCCGCCCACGATCACCCGGAAGCCCACGGCGCCCGACGCATCGCGGGTGGCCTGCAGGCCGATGTCATGCAGAAACGTCGCGGCGCGATCTGCCTCGGAGCCGTTAAACGCGATCTTGAACTTGCGGGGAAGGTACGCGAACTCCGGGTGGAAGGTGGACCATTGGCGCAGCACTTCGCACCAGATGAGCGTGTCCACGATCTCGTCGCCGGCTACGCCGGCGAAATGGTCGGTGGTGATGTTGCGCACACAGTTGCCGCTGGTCTGGATCGCGTGCATCTGCACGGTCGCAAGCTCGGCCAGGATGTCGGGCACGTCCTCGAGCTTCGGCCAGTTGTACTGGAGGTTCTGGCGCGTGCTGAAGTGCGCGTAGCCCCGGTCCCAGGTACGGGCGATGTGCGCGAGTTTGCGCAGCTGGCGCGAGGACAGCAGGCCGTACGGGATCGCCACGCGCAGCATCGGCGCGTAGCGCTGGAGGTAGAGCCCGTTCTGCAGCCGCAGCGGCTTGAAGTCGTCCTCCGAGAGCTCCCCGGCGAGAAAGCGCCGGGTCTGGTCGCGATATTGGACAACCCGCTCGGACACGAGCTGCTGATCGATCTGGTCGTATTGGTACACGTCCGCATCCACCGGTTTAGCGGGACTTGAATCGTACGAGCAAGTCTTTATATTTCAAACGAATATCATGTTAGAATTTAATAACTAAATCGTCTTTAATGTAACCCTATGAAATTACAGCAATTACGCTATTTAAGGGAGATCGCGAAGCGTGGGCTCAATCTCTCGGAGGCCGCGGAAGCCCTTCATACGTCCCAGCCGGGCGTCAGCAAACAGATCCGGCTGTTGGAAGAGGAGCTGGGCGTAGACATCCTGGTCCGTCGCGGTAAACGGATAACCGACGTGACAGAGCCCGGCCGGATGATCCTGACGATCGTCGAGCGCATCCTCCACGACGCGGATGACCTGAAGCAGGTTGCGCGTGAGTTCGGCTCACAGGGCAGCGGCTCGTTCGTGATCGCGACCACCCACACGCAGGCGCGCTATGCGCTGCCGCCGGTGGTGAGCAAGTTCATGCAGCGCTACCCCAACGTGCGGCTTTCGCTGCGACAAGGGAGCCCGGAGGACATCGCGGAATTGGTGCGGTCCGGCGACGCCGATATCGCCATCACCACCGAAGCTGCGCACCACTACGAAGGACTTACCCTGCTGCCGTGCCACCAGTGGAATCGCTGCGTGATTACGCCGCTGCAGCACCCGCTGCTGCATGAAAAAACACTCACGCTGGAGGCAATTGCGCGCCACCCGATCATCACCTACGACTTCGCGTTCACGGGGGACTCGCCGGTGCAGCGCGCGTTCGACCAGAAACGCCTCGTGCCCAACGTCGTGCTCACGGCCATCGACGCGGATGTGATCAAGGCCTACGTCGAGATGGGGCTCGGCGTCGGCATCCTCGCCAAGATGGCGTTCGACCCGGCCCGCGACACGGGGCTGCGGCTGATCGACGCCAGTCACCTCTTCGAGCCCAGCATGGCACGCATCGGACTGCGCCCCAACGCCTATCTGCGCGGCTACGTCTACGAGTTCATCGAGATGTTCTCGCCCCACCTGAAGCGCGCGGTTGTCGATGCGACACTCGCGGGCGAGGGATCAAGCTACGAGCTCTAACCGGGTTCAACGTTCAAAGTTTAAGGTTCAAGGTTCAACCTGGAACTTGGAACGTGGAACCGGGCCCTTAGCCGGCAAGCCGCTGGCGCAGCCACGCGCTTGCCCCGTCTACGAGTGCCACGAGCACCAGCATCGCGATGATGACCGTCAGGGCCTGCGGCTGCTGGAAGAGCGAGAGACTCACGTAGAGAATCTGGCCCAGCCCGCCCGCGCCCACCACGCCGAGAATCGCCGCCATGCGGATATTGATCTCCCAGCGGTAGAGCGTATAGGCGACGAACTGCGGTACGACGCTCGGCATCGTGCCGTAGAGAAACGCAAGCGAAGCCCGGCTCCCCGTCAGTCGCAACGCCTGCGCTGGTTCGTCGGGAGCATTCTCGAGCGTCTCCGCGAACAGCCGCCCGATCACGCCCGCCGTGTGCCACGCGAGCGCAAGCGTTCCGGCAAAAGGGCCGAGCCCAGCCGCCATCACCATCAGCGCCGCCCACACCAACTCCGGGATCGAGCGCAGAAAATTCAGGACCAGCCTGGCCGCGGCGCGGGGAATCGGGCCAAACCGCCCCGCGGCAGGCAACGCGAGCAGCAGCCCCAAACCGGCGGCAAGCACAGTGCCGGTTGCCGAAATGGCGAGGGTTTCGAGCGTGCCAACGCCAATGCGGGCGAGATAGGAAGGCGACAGATCGGGTGGGAAGAACGACGCGATGTAACGCCCCATTTGACCGAGCGCCTCCAGCGAGGCGAGCTGGCCCAGGTCGAGTGACAAAAAGGCAAAGCTTGCCCAGGTCGCGCCGACCAGCACCATCAGCACGACCCAGTGCGCGCGCCTCACGCCGTCACCTTTCGCAGCAGCGCGCTGATGCCGTCGGCCAGCATCACGAGCAGGAGGAACACGATCAGGATGGTGCTGACCTCGCCACCGCTCAGCATCCGCATCGAAAGCTCCATCTGCTGACCGAGGCCGCCCGCCCCCACGAAGCCCATGATGACGGATGCACGCACGGCGCATTCCCAGCGATAGACCGTGTAGGACACCAGCTCAGGCAACACGACCGGCCACGTGCCGTAGAAGAACGCTTCGATCCGCCCGCTGCCCGTTTCGAGCAGCGCGGTTGTGGGCCGCGTGTCGTTCGACTCGAGAATTTCCGCATAGACCTTGCCGAGCATGCCCCCGTATGCCACTCCGATGGCGAGCACGCCGGCTGCGGGCCCGAGTCCGACGGCGCGCACGAAGAGCAGCGCCCAAACGATCTCGGGAATGCTGCGGAAGAACATGAGCGCGAATCGCGCGGGCAGGCGCAGGATGCGCCCGGCCAGATAGCCCGGACCCGGCCCAATGCGCGAAATCGAGAGGCTGCGCGCGACAATCAGCCCCAGGGGACAGGCGACCACCATCGCGATCGCCATGCCGGCCGTTGCGATCGCGAGCGTCTCGAGTGTGGATCGCATGATGAGCCGCAGGAACTCCGGCGACGTCGCGAGCGGAAAGAAGCTCGCGATGAACTTGCCCATCGTCTCGCGGCTGCGCGCCTCGAACAGCACGCCCGGATCGAACTCCGCCAGGTGAAAACCCGGCACCAGCAGGAGGAGGATAAGAAGCGTCAGACCCGCTCGCGGCAGCGCCGCCGGATCGCGCAACCGCATTACCGATGCGTCACCGTTCACTGGAGCGTGCCTCAAAAATAAAAAAATACCATTAGCCGCAGATAAACACGGATCGGCATGTCAAAAACACAGAAACACCAAGAACAAGAGCAGAATCGATTAGACGCCGATCAATGGTCGTGAATCGTAAATCGTGAATCGCAAATCGGAGGAACCGCCTGAATCTGTTCTTTACCTTCGTTTATCCGTAGCTAATCCTCGGGTTCCAAACGAGCCCCGGTTCACGTTTCACGTTTCACGATTCACGATTCACGGCTCTTCAGGGTTCAGTAGCAAAGCGGCTGCCGCCGGATTCCCTTGGGCGCCATTGCGAGCGGCTGGTTGTCCTGGGTCGGCACCTGCGCCGCCTCGGACGCGTACAGATCGGCCAGCATCGCATCGCTTACCCGTACCGGCGGCAGGTCAAATGCGATCTCCCCGCTCTTCACGCCGATGACCCGCGGAAACCAGTGCAGCGCAAGGTCCACCGCGTGCAGGCTCGCGACGAGCGTTACGCCCCGTGCGAACGCGTCACGGTTGAGCTCACCGATCACGCGGTCCGACAGCGCCGGGTCCACGGCGGAAACCGGCTCGTCGGCAAGTATGAGGTCCGGTTGTTGGTAGAGCACGCGGGCAACGCCGACGCGTTGCAGCTGCCCGCCGGAGAGCTCACCGCAGCGCTGGAACAGCTTGTCCGCAACCTCCATGCGCGCGAGCCCGCTCCGTGCGCCCTCAATATCCATGGGGTAGGCGAGCGAGAGCAGGCTCCTCCAGGCCGGCCACTGGCCGATCCGCCCTGCGAGGACCGCCGTCACGACGCGCTGGCGCGGCGGGATCGGAGGGGCCTGGTGCACCATGCCGATGCGGCCGCGCAGGCGCCGCAGGCCCGCACGATCGAGCCCCCACGGATTCGCTCCCAGGAGATTCAGCTCGCCCGCTGAGGGACGCAGCGCAGTGGCAAGCAACCTGAGCAGCGTAGTCTTGCCAGCGCCGGACGGACCGATAATCGCGACACGTTCGCCGTGCCCGATATCGCAGCTGACGCCGCTTATCGCGCGGAATTCGCCCGAGTAGTCGAGGCTAACCCGCGATAACCGGATGCTCATGCGCCCGCCCTGTCCATGCGC
>JAQBFV010000147.1:0-2931 GCA_032123035.1 Betaproteobacteria bacterium
CATTTCTGGCCTCCCCCAGTATGCGTATGCGATCGCCGTGCAATTCTATCCTACCCCCAAAATCCGGCCGAGGGCGCTGTGGTGAAGCCCCCCGGGGGTCTGCGCTCGGCTTGTTTGCCGTCGTCGTCGCTTGAATTCCTCGCGCGGCTCATCGAGCAAGACGGTCGTACGGCGCGATGCCGGAGGCGACCCGCGCAAGCACCCAGACGAGTGTGATGACCGTAAGGCCGCGGGCGGCGGCGTTTTCCGGCCCGTTCATGCCCCGCCCCTCATTTGCGTCTCCGGATCGCCGTAGTCGTCTTCACGTTCTCTCGAAACGCCGCCCGCGGCCGCCGTATAAGTGCCTGCCGCCCGGACGTTACAGTAATAAGGAGTTTGCCGGATCAACGCCCGACAAACTCCTCAGTTGCGGCATTTTCCTCCCGTTCTTATCATCTAACAACAACCGTTTAAGCGGACGCGTCGCTCCGGTTTGACTCCGGGCGTTCGAACGGTGGATTCTGTCGCCGCTCAACGCGCGGTTTCCCAGTACCATTATGACCATGACCGCGATCGCAGCCGAAACGCCAGCAGCCGCGCATGTGCGCACGCCCGACGTGCGCGTGCGTCGCCTCGGCTTGGTGGATTACAAGCGGACCTGGCACGCGATGCGGGAACTGACCGCCGCGCGGACGCCGGAGACGCCCGACGAGATCTGGATGCTCGAGCATCCACCGGTATACACGCTCGGCGTGGCCGGTCGCCGTGAACACCTCCCGCGCGGCGCCAACACGATCCCCGTGATCAAGGTCGATCGCGGCGGCCAGATCACTTTTCACGGACCCGGGCAGGTCGTGGTGTATTTGCTGCTCGACCTGCGGCGCCGCGGCCTCACGGTGCGGCCGCTCGTCCGAATCATGGAGCGGGCCGTGATAGACTTGCTCGCCGCGCACGGCATTGGTGCCGAGGGGCGCACCGAGGCGCCTGGAGTCTACGTAAGCGGGGCCAAGATCGCAGCACTCGGGCTGCGCGTGAAGAACGGCTGTTGCTATCACGGCATCGCGTTCAACGTCGACATGGACCTCTCGCCATTTCACGCTGTCGACCCGTGCGGTTACCCCGGGCTTGCGGTCACCCAGGCGCGCGATCTCGGCATCGCCGGCTCCGCGGAACGCCTGGGCGAAGAGCTCGTCGATCATTTAGTGAAGCACCTGCCATGAGCGCGTCCGGCGTCAAGCAAAAAGGCGAAGCCAAAACGGCACGCATCCCGATCAAGGTGGTGCCAACGGAGCCGCTCGCGAAGCCCGACTGGATCCGCGTGCGACTGGGCCAGGGGCAGCGCTTTCACGAGATCAAGAAAATCCTGCGTGAGCATCGCCTGCATACGGTATGCGAGGAGGCCAGCTGCCCCAACATCGGCGAATGCTTCGGCAAGGGCACCGCAACCTTCATGATACTGGGCGACCTGTGCACTCGGCGTTGCCCCTTCTGCGATGTCGCGCACGGCAAACCACTGCCGCCCGATCCCGATGAGCCGGTCAACCTCGCCCGCACGATCTCGGCGCTGAAGCTGGCCTATGTCGTGATCACCAGCGTGGACCGTGACGACTTGCGCGATGGCGGCGCGCTTCACTTTGCTGACTGCATCCGCGCCGTGCGCGAGCATTCGCCGCGCACGCGCATCGAAGTGCTGGTGCCCGATTTCCGGGGCCGTCTCGAGTCGGCGCTCGAAAACCTCTCGCAGGCAGCGCCGGACGTCATGAACCACAACCTCGAAACAGTGCCGCGGCTCTACAAGCAGGCTCGGCCTGGCGCCGATTATCATCACTCGCTGAAACTATTAAAGGATTTCAAGTCCCGGTTCCCGCATATACCTACCAAGTCGGGATTGATGGTGGGATTGGGAGAAACCGATGATGAAATCCTTTCGGCGATGCGCGATCTGCGCGCGCACTCTGTCGATATGCTGACGATCGGGCAGTACCTCCAGCCGTCCGCGCATCACCTGCCCGTCACGCGTTACGTCGAACCCGCCGTTTTCGAAGGATATGCGCGCACTGCAAACGAACTCGGTTTCATGCATGCTGCGTGCGGCCCGCTGGTCAGGTCCTCCTATCACGCCGAAAGTTTCTTCGCCGAGGCGAATAAACTTAGTGGCACTGGCCAGTAAAAGAGCAACATCCAGCGACCGGCTCCACGGAAGAATCACACATGCGCGATATTGTTGTTTGTTTGAGTTTCCTGTTAATAGGCAATGCTGCGGCAACGGGCATTGCCGATTTGAGCAACGCCGAAGCGATTCGCGGCCTCAGACAGGCGCTGAGCGATGGTTCCATCGCTGCAGTAGCTGGGCTTGGCGTGAAAAACGGCTTTTTCGGCAATCCGAGAGTCAAGATTCCGCTGCCGTCTTCTCTGCAAAGGGTCGAAGGGGCATTGCGTTTTGCCGGGATGAAACAGCAAGCCGATGAGCTGGTGCTTTCCATGAATCGCGCGGCCGAAGCCGCAGTCACAGAAGCCAAACCGCTACTGCTCGACGCGGTCAAACAAATGTCGGTGCAGGACGCCAAGGGCATCCTCTCCGGCGGGGACACGGCGGCAACCGACTACTTCCGCCGCACGACCAGCGCCCAGCTTACGCAACGTTTCCTGCCCATCGTCAAGGAAGCGACCGACCGTGTCGGGCTGGCTCAGCAATACAACTCGCTCGCCGGACAGGGTGCGATGTTCGGATTGATCGAGAAGGACCAGGCCACAGTCGAGGGCTACGTCACCCAGAAAGCGCTCGACGGCCTCTACTTTATGATCGGAGAGCAGGAAAAAGCATTCCGCCGCGATCCGGTCGGCGCTTCCAGCGCCATCGTGCGAAAGGTCTTCGGCACCCTGCGCTGACGGCGCCACTTTTCACCCATCACCCATCACCCATCACCCATCACCCATCACCCATCACCCATC
>JAQBFV010000148.1:0-7421 GCA_032123035.1 Betaproteobacteria bacterium
GGCGGGAGGACACGGGAACGTCCGCTCCTGGCCCAGACTGTGTCAAAACGTATCAGGGCTTCTGCAGCGCGCGTAAGGCGGCGGACCGCCCGATGAAAGCTTCTATGCGGCCTGCAGGAGCGCGGCGAGGAATACGAGTCGGCGGAATAGCTTTTCGAGGCCCGTGTTCGGAACGGTCGTGATGGGTCTACACAGGGCGCGAATTGAGCGCAACAAGCGCCTGCAGGCCTTGATGGCCCGGATCAAGGCACCGATCCCCAGGAGTTTCATCACGCGCTTTACGTTGTAGGCGAGCACGTGAAGACTCATCTCGGTGCTCACCCGGGCGAGCGTGCGGGTGAGGAAGTGCGTTGCTCCCATCCAGGACTTGATCGTCCCGAACGGATGCTCGACGGTTTGGCGACGGATGCGCATCATCTCAGGGGCGTGATCCAGCCGAGCCTGCATCACTTCAAGGACGGCCTCGTGCTCCCAGCGTTTGACTCGCCGTTCCTTGCCCGTCGTGCACTGCGCCTTGATCGCACAACCCTGGCACGCTGAGCTCCAATAACTGTGCAGCGTCATGCCGTGTTCGACCGAGGTGAAACGCTTGATCAACCGCTGGCCCGCAGGGCAACGGTACTCATCGACATCGGCTTCGTAGATGAAATCCTGCTTGCCGAAACGCCCCTCGGCTGTGCTGCTGGAGGTCAGTGGCTTGGCAACGATCGCGGTGATCCCCGCCTGCTCACAGGCCAGAATCTCTTCGCCTCTGAAGTAGCCCCGGTCGGCCACCGCGGTGAGTTCCGTGCTGCCCATTGCGCTACGGGCCTGCTGGGCCATGGAGCTGAGCTGACTGCGGTCGATCCCGACGTTGGTCACCTCGTGGGCAACGATTAAATGGTGTTTCGCATCAACGGCTGTTTGCACGTTGTAGCCGACCATCCCGGTGCCGCGCGTCTTCATCGAGCGGGCATCCGGATCGGTCAGGGAAAGCTGTTTCTCCGGTGTGGCATTGAGCCGAACCTCGAGGGCTTTGAGTTCCTGCATCCGCGCCTTCAGGGCCGCAATCTTGTCTTGTAGACGCTCGGTCTTGACCTGCGCCACCGGGGCCTCTTGCCGGTCGGCCGTGTCCAGTGCCACGAGATAGCGATTGATGCTGGCCTCGATCTCTTGCATGTGCCGTTGGAGCTTGGCACTGGTGAAGTTCCGATCCCGATTGTTCACCGCCTTGAACTTCGCGCCGTCGATAGCCACGAGCGCCTCCGAGAGCAGACCCAGCTGCCGGCACAGCACCACGAATTGCCGACAGACGCTGCAGATGGCTTTGCCGTTGTCCTTGCGGAAATTGGCAATCGTCTTGAAGTCAGGCCTCAGCCGACCCGTCAACCACATCAACTCGACGTTACGCTGGGCCTCGCGCTCCAGACGCCGGCTGGACTGAATGCGATTGAGATAGCCGTAGAGGTAGAGCTTGAGCAGAGCCGAGGGGTGATAAGCCGGCCGACCGGTTGCCGAGGGCTCGACGCCCTCAAAGCCCAGCGCGCCCAGATCAAGCTCATCCACATAGACATCGACGACCCGAACCGGATTCGTATCGGCAACGTAGTCCTCGAGAATCTCAGGTAGCAACGTGCTTTGCGTTCTGCTTTCACTCTGGATGAAGCGTTTCATCCTGACCCCCCTCGATCATTAATGCCTATCGCATAGATCGAGTGGGGCCCTACAAGTTCACGTTTTTACACACTCTGGACCCAAAGCAGACATTCGACGAAGCAAGCAGAACCACCAAAAACAAACCCCGCACGAAGCGGGGCGGGTGTGCGCTGTAGCTGATTCGCGGGTCACGCCGTGCAGTCTTATCCTCACAATGGAACCCCGCTGCAGCGAGGCGCTCAAGCTCTGCCACAACGGGGCATTCTCCAGGGAGGAGAAGTGAGCCTATGCCAACCTACAAGAGGTAGAAGCAAACAGACTCACCGCAATCAGTGTTCGCCTCACCCTGAGTTTTGTAAATGGGAAAACGCGCTTTTGTGGGGGAAAGTTGATCTAACACAAAGTCGGTGCGTATGTAACGAACCATTTCTCAGAATGCGAGTATAAAGAAATCGGTATCCAAAGCTTCTGCTTCTCCTCAGTTTGGATACTGATGGTAATCGCCGCGCATGGTTCCTCGACCTGCGCGTTTTTTTGTCCAATCGGAAAGCGCGATTCAAAAACAAAAACCCCGCCGAAGCGGAGTGAATATTCATTTCTATTGGCGCAGATTCTATCTGACAGGCAGTGTCCGCTTTCGGCCACACCCAAGCCAACGGATTAACGAGGCGCTGCAGCCAGTGCAGCTTTCGAATCAACGGAAAGCGTGCTGGTGCTGCTCCACTCCGAAATACTGCTGGCGATCGCGTTCTTGTTTACCTACACTCTTGGTGGTTCTAGCAACCCGGCCACCTTCACCGGGCTGGGGCTGGCTTCCTCGATTGAAGGTAAGCGTAGGGAGGGGCGCTATATGGCAGAACCTGATTACAAGACATGGGTAGAGAAATCACGTTGGCGCGTTTTTGAGGGGATTTCACTTGTCCTCGGCATCGAGCCACCCGTAGACGCTCCGAGCGCGGTAAAGCTCGGGCCGGAAGGGGTAATCAACAAAATCGCAAAAAAAGAAGTAAGACCGCATTGGGGCAGGCTCTACGAGTACACGAAAAACGCAATGGATTTGAAAGACATTGAGTGGACTGAGGACCGACTAGCGGGCAAATACATTGAGCGCGGAGTAGAGCCGTGTGCGTTTTGTGCATTGGCGGAAAGCAAGGGGTTTGCTCTGCCGAAGCTTTTGTCCGAGGCGCTCGAACTTGTAGATGCGGCTTCGACAGGCACGCCGACAGAGAAACCAGTAAGTTCCAGCAGAATCATCCGCCACTTTGTGGTTGAACTTGACGAGCAAAGAAACCGCGAGTGGTGGAACGTCCGCATGCGTGAGGCGAAAAGATATGGGCTTGTTGAGGCGCGAGCCTTAAGAGGACAAGGAAAGGCTGCGTCCATGTGGTACCCATTGCGCATCTCTAGATGGCTGACAGATAAGGGCCACATGGAAGAATCGAAGGTTGAGAGCATTTGCAGAAAGAATTTCCTCAGCACCGAAGATATAGCCGAGGATCTAGAACGCTAGTAATGCACCACTAGTGCACCGTGGAGATGCGGCAGAGAAAATGCCGCATCTCCCCAATCCTTCTCTGTGTAATGCGCCACGCCGTGCTGGCTGATGCTGACTCGGACCCGGTAATCCTTACTCTGGCAGTCCGTGGTGTCGGGTGCCGCGAGCGTCATACACCCTAAGCCCAATACGACCCTTTTCGACTGTTGGCCCTTATCGAACATCTCGGGGCGACGGTGCATTGATGACGGAGGCTGCACCCGAAACAAAACCCCGCCGAAGCGGGGTAGGTATTCATGTCGCAGCAGCCCGGACCTAGCGTGACGGGCAATGTCCGCTTCCGACCCGAAGCGGACAGGACAAATCAAGAATTGCCCTGTTTGAGTACCACGGGTGCCTACGGCTAAATTGCAAAAGGATTCCTCGCGGAACCCTTTGTTTATTTGGTCAGGGTGAGAGCATTTAAACCTCTGACTCCCTGCACCCCATGCAGTCAACTCTCATCCTGATTAGGTCAATGGCCAGGGCAGAACGAACCACTCCTGCAACAGGCCGGGTGGGAAATCTCTGTGCAGGATCCAGGCCATGAAGCACATGAACACGATGCCGCAGGCGGTGTAAAGGGCCGACATCTGCGGGGTGAGGCGGGCCCTGAAGCGCATGAACATGAAAAGGAAGATGCATAGCGCGAGGATGAAGCCGATCAGGGACGTCAATATCAGCAGGCTCGCGAACCAGGCCAGCGTGGGCCACAGGCCGTAACGCGCATTGGCGTCGTCACCGTAGACTTCACGGTCGGCAAAGAGCACGTCGGTTGCGGGTTTGCGGATCATCGAGATCAGGCATGACAGGCAGGCGACGATGGCCACCGTGGAGACGAACATCGGGAAGATCTTGTCGCCAAGCAGCCGGTCGCCGATCAACGAGGCATTCCAGAAGGAGATGACGAGGTAGGCGAGGACGGCCAGCAGGAAGATCATCGGCGCCCGCTTGGACTTGGACTGGATATCTCCCTCGGCCATTATATGTTTGGCTTGGCGGATGCCGACGACGATGGAGACCAGGGTGATGACGATCAGGACGATGACGATCGGGCTGAAGATATATGCCAGGCCGACATCGATGCCTTGTTCAAACTTGAATATCGCGACTTGGTGGGCCTGGTTGGTAAACGCCTCGGCGGGATTCGACAGCACGAAACCGATCAGGAACGCGGGCCTGGACCAGTCGAATCGGCGCAGCAGAATCCCGATCAGGCTGATCGCGAACAGCGCCACGAGATCTCCCAGGTTCTGCCCCGACTGGAACGCGGCGAACGAGATCAGCATGAAGAGAAAAGGTGCCAGCAAGGCGAACCGGATCGTGGTCAGCCTGGCGATGGGGCCCGATACCACGATGCACAAGACTGTGCCTAAGACGTTGGCGAGGGCCAGCAGCCAGACGATCGCGTAGGTGTAGTTCAGGTTATCCTTGATCATCGCCGGGCCCACTTCGATATCGCCGGAGCCGAGCAGCGCGACCGCGCCGATAAAAATGGCCATCGAACCCGATCCCGGGATGCCGAACAGCAGTGTCGGCACCAGCCCGCCACCCTCCTTCGCGTTGTTCGAGCTTTCCGGTCCGATGACCCCGCGAATTTCACCGTGACCGAAATTCGCCTTGTCCTTCGTTGTCTGCACGGTGTGGCCGTAAGCGATCCAGTCGACTACCGAGCCGCCGAGTCCCGGGATGACACCGACGATCACGCCGATCAGCGCACAGCGGACCGACAGGAAAAGATTGGCATACCAGTCTTTGAGACCTTGCGCCCAGCCCGCACCGAGTTTGGCGGTTTTCGAGATCGTCCGGTCCCGCCTGAGCAGTGCGACGATTTCGGGCAGCGCGAATATGCCCAGCCCGACGATCACCAGTTTCAATCCGTCAGTCAGGTACGGTATGTCATAGGTCGCCATGCGCAGGCTGCCGCCCGCATCAGCCTCGCCGACCGTACCCACCATCATGCCGAGGCCAGCCGCGGCGAGACCCTTGAGGGGAACCCGGCCGGCGAGTATCGCGACCATCGACAACCCAAGCACCGTGACCATCAACATTTCGGGCAAGCCGAACTTGAGTACCAACGGCCGTGCGATCACGATGAAAAACGTCAGGAAGAACGCTCCGATAAGTCCGCCAAACAGTGATGACGCGAAGGCCGCGGACAACGCGCGCGCCGCCTCACCCTTCTTGGCGAGCGGAAAACCGTCCAGCACGGTCGCCTGGGACGCGGAAGATCCCGGTATGCCCATCAGCACCGAGGTAAAGGTGTCCGACGTTGGCACCACGGCGACCATGCCGACCATCAATGCAAGACCAAGGATCGGATCCATGCCGAACATGAAGGGGATCAGCAGGGAAAGACCGGCAATCCCGCCGAGACCGGGGAACACCCCGACCGCGAGTCCCATGGTGACGCCAAGGAACAGGTAGCCGAGAACCGCCGGACGACTGACCAGGTTGAATGCTTCGGATAACGCCGGCCAAACTGTCTGTAATTGTAATAGATCCAAGGCCGCTTATTCTCCAGCACGAGGCTGATTAATCCCCTGGATTCGTGATAACGGGCAGGTCATGCGGAAGCGCTCCGGTCAGGAGCGCTTCCGCGGTACCGATGCCACTCGCGCAACGCTAGCAGCCGTTGCGGCTGGTCGCGTGCCGGTCGCCCCCCCTATTTCAGCTTGGTGCCGTATTCGGTGTTCAACCACTTGATGATGAACGCCTTGGCGGACGGGGTCACCGTGGTGGCCTCAACCGTGGCCGACGCCGCTTGCTTGCCTACCAACATCGGGTACTTGCCGAGACGCTTCGTCGACAGTTTCTTGAAATCGGGCCGTACACGGATTTTCTCGAATGCCTTGACGTAGGTGTCGACGATGGCCCGGTCGGTGCCGGCCGGCAGGAAGACGATCTTCTGTACCGGGAAGCCGGCGCTGAAGAAGCTTTTCCAGGCGTTCCATGCATCACCCGAGGTAGAGCAGCCGTCGGTCTTCTCGCAGACTTCCTTGAAGGTCGCCAACTTGGGGAAGGTCGGGTCCCGGACGACCTTGCCGTCGTCGTCCAACGAACCCCAGGTCATCATCGGCACCGCCTTGCCTTCCTCGACCAGCGGCAACGAGCCCTGGAGATAGGCGGCGGTGGTCTGGTAATCCACGGTCGCCTCGCCGCGCTCGAACATCAGCCGGCCGTTGCCGCGGCTCTTGATGCCGAACACCGGCTCGACTTTCATACCCAGCATCTTCCACGCCAGCAACGGGATCAAGTCGAGCCGGGTGGCGCCCTGCGAGCCGAAGATCTGGTGGCCGCCCTTGAGCGCGTTCGCGGATCCGTCGAACTTCTTGCCATCCTTGGCGTTGAGGTAGGCAACGCCGCCGGTGCCGGTCGCCATCACCGGGATCCAGTCCTTGATCTCGTACTTCACGCGTTTATCGCCCAGCAGGTAAGGAAAGTGGGTCGAGCCGGACGAACCGAAGACCAGGGTGCCGTCGCCGTTCTTCTGCTTCTGGAACCAGTTCGCGCCCTTCGTGGAACCTGCGCCGGGCATGTACTTGACGATCACGGTCGGGTTGCCGGGCAGCGCTTGGGACATCAACGGCGCGAAGAAATTGGCCCATTTTGCCGAACCGCCCTTCTCGCTGAACGGGATGACGAACTCGACCGTTTTCCCGGCCAGGTTGACCTCAGCCACGGCCGGAAGCGACAGTGCCACGCCGCAAACCGTCGCTGCACCTAGAATGAGTTTTTGATTAAATCTCTTCACTGGATGCTCCTTGGTTGGCATGAAAAACTTACAACTATTACTCTGGATTCCGTACTGAGTTGATCTGGATCAAGCGAAACCCGACATTGCGTTCGCGTGCCACGCTCAGAAACCCGACATTGCGTTCGCGTGCCACGCTCAATCATAGCGCAAATCGGCCCACCGCCGTCCGCGCTTTGTCCAAAGCAGATCTAGGAGTCCACGAACGACCGCTATTGGCCGAAAGCGGATCTCCGCGAGCGTCCGCTTACGACCCAAAGCAGACCTTCGTGAGCGTCCGGAAACGAACCAGAGCGGTTATTCAGGTAGCACCAAAAAAAATCCCGTCGAGGGTGTGTGTGAGTGCTCTAGCTGATTCACGGGTCACGCCGCGCAGTCTCAACCTCACAAGGGAACCCCGCTGCAGAGAGGCATTCAACCCCTGCCACAACGGGGCATTCTCCTGGGGGAGGAGGAATGAGCCTATGCCCGCCCACAAGAGGCGGAAGCAAACTAGGA
>JAQBFV010000149.1:0-2988 GCA_032123035.1 Betaproteobacteria bacterium
CCCAGCTCACGCTGAGGCCTCGGAATGACTGGCGCGCCCGGAGGGACTCGAACCCCCGACCCCCTGGTTCGTAGGCGCAAAGATGAAAACTGCTGCTTGTTAAATCAAGAACCTGCAGCGCCCGCCACCTTGATACTTAGCCGCACGAAGCATGAAAGCAACGTTTCGAAGCATGGTGAAGCTACATTCTGGCTACATTTAGACCCGAGGCAATTGGGCCCTACGCATGATGTTCAAATGCACTTGCTGCGCCACGCCCACCTGGAGCCGCTGGTAGCTGCCGGCGCAGCGTAGGAAGGCCCGGCAAGCTGCACCCACCTGCAGGAGGCCCCCAGTACACCGCCCCGCAGACCCGAGCACCCCCTTACCTCGCGTCGCCGGTCGGTGCCTGCAGAACGCAGCGCGTAGTTAAAACTGGAAACTCTGCCCTGAAACCAAGTGCCGGAGACGCCCGTTGCAACGTCTTGCAGTACAGCGCACAACTCATCAGGACTAATCCCCGCAAATCTCCCGCACGCACCTGACACGCAGCACTGCGCATCCAACCAAGGGTGTCTGCGTCACCTCGCGCCGCGGGTCGGTGCCTGCAGGAGCCAGCACGCATCGAAGGGCTGCTTACGGGAACTCCTACTTGCACCCCCTGACTGGGTGCTATCGGCCACAAGCGGACGCTCGCCGCTTTTCAATTCGAGACTGGCCCGAAGATCCCCGGGCAGGTCAACGTATAAGGTCACTCCCAACGCGACTCGGCTCCGCGGCTCCGCTCTCCGGCCTTTTCCCGTAGGCGCACACGCGGGCACTTGCGCCGCGCGAGACCGCTCGTGGACGCCTGCGATGCCGGGATGCGGGTAAACGGCAGCCGGGTCAAAGTTTGTGGCTCCCGACCATCAGCCGCTCGAACACTGAGTAATGTTCCTGAATGCGGTCATCGCCGGGCGTGCGCTTGACCGTGATCCACACTTCGGCGCTGAAGCTCTCGCACAAATCGGCGGTATAGGCGGCTTCCTCTTCGGCAACAGCGCAGGCCGCTTCCAAGGTCGGGGCGCCGAGATCGTCCATGAAATGACGAACCAGACGCTCGATCACCTGTTGGTATTCCGACTTGTCGATCTCCACGACTTCGGCGATGGTGCAGCGTCCGTGGCTCACGACACCAATGAATGAAGTGAGGCAATGGCAATTGGGCGTGCGGTGGGTTACGCCAGTGGGGTCGCACACCGCGTAGCCACCGGACACGAGCCATTCGCCATCCTGCGCGGCGCCCTCCCGGGAATAAACCTGGCTGTCGGAAACATCCAGGCACACGGCCTTGAGGAATTTCACGGCGTCAAGACGTAGAAGGCGTCCGGGTCTTCAGACTGTCGACGGCGTGCACCGGAGCCATGTCGCCCTTCATCAGGTGAGCGATTGCGCCGTACACCAGGCGCTGGCTCTCCAGCGTGCTCTTGCCCGTGAAGGCGGGCGAGGTCACCTCGATGACGAAGTGCCCGCCGCCACCGTTTACCTCGGCCCGCGAAGCGGGGATCTGCCCCTCAATCGCTTCGCGGAGGGCGTCGATGACAGAACCCTGGAAATCGGTCGGATGCGACGACACCTGTCCTCCTCGTTTCAGTATCGCGGCACCGAGGGATCGACCATCTGGGACCACGCGTCGATTCCGCCTTTTAGGTTGTAGACATTCCGGAAGCCTTCGCCGAGCAGTTGCTCGCCGACTTCCTGGCTGCGCATCCCAAGGTGGCAGTGGAATGCGACGGGCGTTTCGCGGTCGAGCCCAAACAGGTATTTCTGGCCGGCCGCATCAAGCGGGCGCACCGCCGCAATGGTGGCGATGACGCGCTCGTCTTCGGGGCGGACGTCGAAGACAATGACCTCGCCCCGGTCGAGCATGGCCTTTAGCTCGGGGGCGCTCAATTGCCTCACCTTTGGCGGCGCGTTCGGGTTGTTGATCTTGAGCCCGCCGCCGGCTCCGTCGATGAAGTCGATGCTCATGCCGTTGGCGCGGCGCGCGCTCGTACGATCGAGCAACAGGGTCAGCCCGCTCGTACGGACCTCGATGTCTCCCGGATCGCACGCTCCGAAGAGCAGCTCGTATTGGAACTGGGCGTCGATCTTCAGGTGCAGGGGATCTCCATCCGAATCGGCCAGGGCCGCCTCGAGCGCCTTGACCGCCGCCTCGCTGATGGTGATCGTCGGCGTCGCCGGCTCGGAGACTTCTGCGCCGATGAGCTTCTGGAGCTCTCCGGAGGCGTTCATTTCGCGGATGATGTCGCAGCCCCCGATGAACTGTCCGCCGACGTACAACTGGGGAATCGTCGGCCACTGGGAGAACTCCTTGATCCCATCCCGAATCTCGGGTGAACGAAGCACGTCGACGGTCTCGTAGCGCGGCAGCAGCTCGTCGAGGATCTGCACCACCTGGGCGGAGAAGCCGCACTGCGGATTCCGCGGGGTACCCTTCATGAAGAGGACAGCCCGGTTGCTGGCCAAGAGATCGGTGATCTGCTTGCGGACAGATTCGCTGAATGCCATAGTTGTTCCTTGTCAACGCGTCCAGGTAGCTATTCTATTCAGACAATCGCTCCACGGTTTCGGGAGCACCTTCAAATGATCGCCCAGCGGCGGGTTCCAATCACCTATCGGGAGCTTGCCAAAGCTCTGGGGCTGGCACCGCCGAACACCATTCATCAGGTGACCGAGGCATTGGAGCATCTCATGGCGGAGGATGCGGCGGCCGACCGCCCCTTCATCGCGGCCATTGCCATCAGCAAAGCGTGTGGCGGCCTCCCGGCCCCAGGGTTCTTTGATTGCGCCCGGCGGCTCGGGCGCTTTGCCGGCGATGAGGCAGGAGCCGAAGCCTGGGACTTCCATGCGCAGGAGTTCAACGCCGCGGTCTCGTTCTGGGCGGCAGCGGCCGCCACAGGCAAGAGCGGGTAAGGACGGAGCGCATCACCACTTCCAGGGGATCGAGCGCGCCCGCTGCCTTACTCA
>JAQBFV010000150.1:0-3520 GCA_032123035.1 Betaproteobacteria bacterium
CCCGACCCGCAGCCGGTTGCCCGGAGGTTCGTTCATTTGCCCGAATACCAGCGAGATCTTGTCGAGAACGCCGGCATCTTTCATTTCGTAGTAGAAGTCGTTGCCCTCGCGCGTGCGCTCGCCCACGCCGGCGAATACCGACAATCCCGAGTGTTTTTTCGCAATGTTGTTGATCAGCTCCATCATGTTCACGGTCTTGCCCACGCCGGCGCCGCCGAACAGGCCGACCTTGCCGCCCTTGGCAAAGGGGCATACCAGGTCGATCACCTTGATGCCGGTCTCGAGCAGCTCCTGGCTGGGCGAGAGTTCGTCGTACTTGGGCGCCATGCGATGGATCGAGGCGACTTTCTCGGCGCCGATCGGGCCCATTTCGTCGATAGGGCGGCCAAGTACGTCCATGATGCGGCCCAGGGTTTGCGGCCCCACCGGCACCGAGATCGGTGCATTGGTGTTGACCACTTTCATGCCGCGGCGCAGACCGTCGCTTGATCCCAAGGCGATGGTACGCACGATGCCGTCGCCGAGCTGCTGCTCGACTTCGAGCGTGAGCCCGATCTCGTCCATTTTCAGCGCGTCATAAATATGCGGCATCTGGTCGCGCGCGAATTCCACGTCCACCACGGCGCCGATGCACTGTACGATAGTTCCTTCTTGGCTCATCGTCTTTTCCTAGAAAATCAAGTTCAGTTTCGGTTTACTGTAACGGCGGCATCGGAATGCTGCCCTGCGTCTCAAAATGTTTTCACGATTCATAACGACCGTTGCGCAACCACCGTTGTCATTAGAACCGCTAACTCAGCCCAGAGGCCGTTTTGATCCCCGATTTGGTACGGATGGGTTCATCATCTGTACCAAATCGGGGATCCTGGGGAAAACCAAACCTATACCGCCGCGGCGCCTGCGACGATCTCTGACAATTCCTTGGTAATCGCCGCCTGGCGGGACTTGTTATAAATCAGAGTCAGCTCGTCGATGACGCTGCCCGCGTTGTCGCTCGCCGCCTTCATCGCCACCATGCGCGCGCTCTGTTCGGAAGCCATGTTCTCGGTCACCGACTGGTAGATCAGCGCTTCGATGTAGCGGGTAAGGGTCTGGTCGAGGACAGTCTTGGCATCGGGCTCGTAAATATAGTCCCAGGAACCTTCGGGCGAACCCAGCCTCTCGCCCGACAGCGGCAGGAGTTGTTCCATCACCGGCTCCTGCTTCATGGTGTTAACGAATTTGGTATAGAAAATCTCCAGCCGGTCGAAACGGTCCTCGATATAGCCGTCGAGCATAATTTTCAGCGCCCCGATCAGCCGTTCCATGTGCGGCTTGTCGCCAAGGCCGACCACGTGCGACACAACGTTGGCGCCCAGGCGCTGCATGAAGCCCAGACTCTTATTGCCGATGCAGCATACTTCAAAGCTTTCGCCCTGCGCTTCCCACTCGCGCATTTTCGACAGTGCCATACGGAGGACGTTGGTGTTCAGACCGCCGCACAAGCCCTTGTCGGCGGTGACCACAATAATGCCGATTTTCTTGGTGCTGTCGCGCGTCACCAGATAGGGATGGCGGTACTCCGGATTGGCGTGGGAGAGGTGGGCCGCGACATTGCGAATTTTCTCGGCGTAGGGACGAGCCGCGCGCGTGCGCTCCTGCGCCTTGCGCATCTTGGAGGCGGCGACCATTTCCATCGCCTTGGTGATCTTGCGCGTGTTTTGCACGCTCCTGATCTTGTTCTTGATTTCCCTTGAACCCGCCATTGCCTGTCTCTCGCTTCGTCAATCCGCTGGCGGCAAAGGATTGCCGCCCCGCGGTACAGATCGGTCAGTAGGTACCGTTCTTCTTGAAGTCCTTGACCGCCTCATGCAGTGTGGCTTCGTCTTCCTTGGAGAGGTCCTTTGTACTCTCGATGCGCTCGACCGTCGCAGCGTACTTGTCCTTGACGTAGGCGCGCAACGCGCGCTCGGCCGCGAGCGCCTTGTCAACCTTGATGTCGTCGAAGTAGCTGTTGTTGACGGCGAACAGCGTCAGCGCCATTTCCCACACCTGCTGTGGCTCGTACTGCGGCTGCTTCATCAATTCCGTGACCATCCGGCCGCGCTCGAGCTGCTTGCGCGTGGCTTCGTCGAGGTCCGAGGCGAATTGGGCGAAGGCAGCGAGTTCGCGATATTGCGCCAAAGACAGGCGCACGCCGCCGCCCAGTTTCTTGATCACCTTGGTCTGCGCCGCTCCGCCAACGCGCGATACCGAGATACCGGCGTTGATGGCGGGTCGGATCCCCGCGTTGAACAGGTCGGTCTCCAGGAATATTTGCCCGTCGGTAATCGAAATCACGTTGGTAGGCACGAAGGCGGTGACGTCCCCCGCCTGGGTCTCGATCACTGGCAGCGCCGTGAGCGAGCCGGTCTTGCCCTTGACCTCGCCCTTGGTGAATTTTTCCACGTATTCCGCGTTCACGCGCGCGGCGCGCTCGAGCAGGCGCGAGTGCAGATAGAACACGTCGCCGGGATAGGCTTCGCGGCCCGGCGGCCGGCGCAACAGCAGCGACACTTGGCGGTAGGCCCAGGCCTGCTTGGTCAGGTCGTCGTAAATGATCAGCGCGTCCTGGCCGCGGTCGCGAAAGTATTCGCCCATGGTGCAGCCGGAGTAGGGCGCAATGTATTGCATCGCCGCGGACTCGGACGCGGTGGCCGCAACCACGATGGTGTAGGCCATGGCGCCGTGCTCTTCCAGCCTGCGCACGACGTTAACCACGGAGGAGGCTTTCTGCCCGATCGCGACGTAGACGCAGATCAGGTCTTTGCCCTTCTGGTTGATGATGGTGTCGATCGCCACCGCGGTCTTGCCGGTCTGGCGGTCACCGATGATCAGCTCGCGCTGGCCGCGGCCGATCGGCACCATGGAGTCGATAGCTTTCAGGCCGGTTTGCACCGGCTGCGCCACCGATACGCGCTCGATCACGCCCGGCGCCACTTTCTCGATCACGTCGGTCATCTTGGCGTTGATCGGGCCCTTGCCGTCGATCGGCTGGCCTAGGGAGTTGACCACGCGGCCGATGAGTTCCGGGCCGACCGGCACGTCCAGAATGCGACCGGTGCACTTGACTGTGTCGCCTTCGGAGATGTGCTCGTAGGGCCCCAGCACCACCGCTCCGACCGAGTCGCGCTCGAGGTTGAGCGCCAAGCCGAAAGTGTCCTTCGGAAACTCGAGCATCTCACCCTGCATCGCGTCGGACAGACCGTGGATGCGGCAGATGCCGTCGGTCACCGTAACGGTTCTCGTACCAGGTCCCCCCGACGCCGGCGTTCTTCTCGACAATCGTGAACGGGAGCCCGGCCTCTTGGAGTCGGATGCCCGCGAGCAGGCCCGACATTCCACAGCCGATCACGATCACCGGAAAGTTGGCGCGCGCGTCGGCTGGCACGTTGTCCCAATCGACGCGCCGCTCGTCGTGGTGGTTGAGTTCCATCTCTTCGAGAAGCAAGGGGACGTACTCACTCGGAACCTCGCTGCAGACGAGCCAGTTCATCATCTC
>JAQBFV010000151.1:0-16014 GCA_032123035.1 Betaproteobacteria bacterium
ACCGCCGGACTGGGCGTAAAAGGCGTTTTTCTTGGCCATAGGTCAATCAGCAGCCACAGAGAACACAGAGGTCACAGAGTGAATGAATCGGTTTCTCGTGCCTTGAATTAATTCTCTGAGTTTTCTGTGCTCTCTGTGCTCTCTGTGGCTTAAATAGGTCTTCCATGAGCAACGTCATCGAAGTGAAGGTTCCCGACATCGGCGATTTCAAGGACGTCCCGGTGATCGAGGTGCTCGTCAATCCCGGTGACAGCGTCAAGAAGGAGGACTCACTCGTCACGCTCGAGTCCGACAAGGCAACGATCGAAGTGCCGGCGCCGGCGGCCGGCATCGTAAAGGAGCTAAAACTCAGGGTGGGCGACAAGGTATCGCAAGGGTCTGCGATTCTTACGCTCGAAATCCCCCCCACCCCCCCTTTGTCAAAGGGGGGAGACGCGGCGTCCCCTATCCCCTCTTTGTCAAAGGGGGGTGACTACACCCCGTCAAGTCCTCCTTCATTGAAGGGAGAAGACCAGACACCCCCTGGCCCTTCATTGCCAAGAGGGAGTGACTTCGTTCCGTCGAGCCTCTCTTTAACAAAGGGGGACAGCGCAACCCCATCCAGCCCCCCTTTAGCAAAGGGGGGCAGCGAAGCGGGGGGATTTGCCGGGCCGAAGGGCGACATCCACGCGGAAGTACTGGTTCTGGGCGCCGGCCCCGGCGGCTATACGGCGGCATTCCGCGCCGCCGACCTCGGCAAGAAAGTCGTGCTGGTGGAGCGCTATCCGGCACTCGGCGGTGTATGCCTCAACGTTGGCTGCATCCCCTCGAAGGCGCTCCTGCACATTGCCAAAGTGTTGACCGAGGCTGAGGAGGTCGCGCACGCGGGCATCGAGTTCGGCAAGCCCAACGTAAGCCTGGAGAAGCTGCGCACCTGGAAGACGCGCGTGGTCGGCCGGCTGACGAAGGGCCTCTCCGGTCTCGCAAAGCAACGCAAGGTGGACGTCGTGCAGGGCAGAGGCCAGTTCGCGACCGCGCATACGCTCAAAGTCGAAACTCCGCAGGGAGCCAAGACAATTTCGTTCGACCACTGCATCATCGCGGCTGGTTCCAGCGTCGCGAGAATCCCCGGTTTTCCATACGAGGATAAACGCATCATTGACTCGACCGGTGCGCTCGAAATCCCCGCGGTCCCCAAGCGGCTCCTGGTGATCGGCGGCGGCATCATCGGGCTCGAACTGGCGACGGTCTACGATGCGCTCGGGGCGAAGATCACCGTGGTCGAGATGCTGGACTCGCTCATCCCGGGCACGGACCAGGACGTGGTTCGGCCGCTCGCGAGACGAATCGAGAAGCGTTACGAGAAGATTCTGCTCAAGACCAAGGTCGCGCGCATCGAGCCGCAGAAGGACGGGCTGAAGGTTACCTTCGAAGGCGGCAGCGCGCCCGCGCCCGAGGTGTTCGATTACGTGCTTATGGCAGTAGGTCGCCGGCCGAACGGGCGCGAGATCAACGCGCAGGCCGCAGGCGTCAACGTCGATGAGCGCGGCTATATCCCGGTCGACAAGCAGCTTCGCACCAACGTGCCGCACATCTACGCGATCGGCGACATCTGCGGCGAGCCAATGCTCGCGCACAAGGCGACCCACGAAGGCAAGACCGCGGCGGAAGTCATTGCAGGACACAAGGCCTTCTTCGACGCGCGCACGATTCCGTCGGTGGCCTACACCGACCCCGAGGTAGCCTGGATGGGCCTGACCGAGACGCAGTGCCAGGCGCAGGGCGTGGCATTCGAGAAGGCGGTATTCCCCTGGGCTGCGAGCGGGCGAGCGCTTGCGATGGGCCGCGATGAAGGCATGACCAAGCTCATCTTCGACAAGAACACGCAGCGCCTCCTCGGCGCGGCGATCGTCGGCGTCAACGCAGGCGAGCTCATTGCCGAAACAGTCCTGGCGCTCGAAATGGGGGCGAATGCCTCCGATATCGGGCTCACCGTGCATCCACACCCGACGCTTTCCGAGACGGTCTTCTTCGCCGCCGAAATCGCCGAAGGCTCGATCACGGATCTTTACATGCCCAAGCACCGCTGACCGGTGACCGGAGACGGTTCACTACGGCACAGCAGGAATCGACCTGCCGCTCAAGTCCCTCGCCTGGGAGGATGCAAACGGAAAAGGCTGGCTCTCGTACAACTCGCCGGCGTGGTTCAAGGCACGCCACGGCATTGAGCGCCCCTGGGCCGAATGGGCAAGGCGCTCGCCGCGATGACAGCCAAGGCCGTGGAGTCGGTCACGAAGAAACACGCAATTGGCGGCCATGCTTGTGACTTAGCTGGCTGACTTTTACACACCGTTGCGGTGTACTATGCGTGATGGGACGCCGCGGCGGCCCGCCGCAGGCAGGACTCCAGAAAGAGAGCTTGCCATGCTCCAGTGGTTAAGCAGTCTCGGCAAGAAAGCCGACCACCCGATGTACAACGTCGAGGAGGCACAGAGACTCCTGGGCGATCTGTCGGAGGACGACAGCAAGGCCCTCGAAGAAATCTCCGCTTACCTCGAAACGATTACCGCGACGCCGGATTTCCCCCTCGCGGATCGTATCGGCGTGCTGAAGCTCGTGGACGAGACGGGACAGCCGCTGGTAGCCGCTGCTCTCGATCTTTTCCTGCGCAACACCACGCTCAAGGAGTTCGAGCGGCGCGCACTCTGGCAGGGGCTGACCGATTTCTGGAAGAACGTCTCCGCGGCCTATCGGTTGTGCCTGCAGGAGATCGCCCAGGCAACGAAGCCGGGCGTGCCGCCGCACCCCGAACAGCACCTGCTCATCGCTCGCACGCTCCGTGCGCTCACCGCCGAAGGCAAGCTGCTGCAGATGCGGTATCTGCCCGTCAGACCGCGCATCTGGGAGGAGCTTGCGGCGCTCTACGCCGACGCCGAGAAAGGCAACTACGTCGGGGAAGTCATCAAGGCGTATCCGACCGATTTGCTGCCGACCAACGTGCGCCAGGAATTCCTGCGGTTGCCCATGATGGATGTTACCGCACCGGACTCTGAGTCACTGGCCGAGCTAGAGCTCTCGGCGCGAGTCGTCGCGCGAATAGCGGCCGGCTTTGCCCTCCATGCGACGCCGGAGAAAGACTGCCCCTTCTGTTTCGACCTCGCACAGCCGGGGCGGCCGACACGTCGCACACCGGACACGAAGGAAAGCCCCTCGCTGCGTTACTTCGGCGTCGGCCGGGCGGGCGGCGAGATTCAGGAAATCATCGACCGCCACATCGTGAATCCGGCGGAGCCCGAGAAACGATTTGGCGACGACTTCTCCGTCGATGAAAAACTGGTCGTGTTGAAGCACCTGCTGCGCCATTGGAATGAAGGCGAGTCCGAGTCGCGGCACCCGCGCGTCAAAATCGACGCCAAGGTAAAAGTCGCGCACGGATTCCCGGCGGCCTCCGAGCTCGTCACGCGTATTGAGCTCAGCGGCGCGGCCGAGATGAGTGATGACATGCGCATGCGCGTCAAGGAGCGCACCGGCATCGCACTGCAGACGCACGAAATCACGGCGCAAATCGACGAATGGCGGGAGCGTGATGCCAGCGCCTGGAGCATAGGGGCCGACGTTCCCCGCCAGCACGAGGCATGGGCAACAATCGGCGCGCTTTGCACTCTCGTCGCGCCCGGCATGAAATCGTGGTGGCTCGGCGTCATCCGTCGCATGCAGCGCGATGAGCAGGACCACGTGCATGCAGAGATCGAGGTCATCTCCAAAAAACCGCTGTCCGTTTATTTCAAGGGCATCGGCGAGGGGGCGGAAAAGGCCGAGAATTGGCAGACCTCCTCCGGCTCCTTCCAGTTCACGTTCGTGAACGCGCTCATTCTTAACGAGAGCGCGGTCTCCAGCACGGGTCATGAGGTCGTGTTGAAACGGGAAACCTTCAACCCCGGCATTATCTACGAAGTCATGATGGGCGATCCCCCGCCCTATGTGCGCCTCGAGGAGCTGCTCGAGCGCGGCGATGACTACGACCGCGTGCGCGTGACGTGGCTCAAAGGCGAGACCGAACCCGCGCGCGATTCCTGATCGTCGCTCAACGGCAGTACGCCGCGGCGCTGCCCGCTAGTCCGCGCGCTGCGGTACGCGCCACAGATAAACCCTGTTGCTCGAGACCTCGGCCATCCGTTCCGGTTGCCATAAGGAATGTGGCGGACTGGCCCGCCAAATTCCTAGGGCACCCGCACGGCATTCATGCGCGCGAGGATCGTGGCGGTGCGTTGCGCGAGATAGGGCGTATAGCTGCCGGGCAGGTAGCGGCGCGGGCTGGGGACCATCGCCGCCAGCCTCGCCGCCTGCTCGGGGTCGAGCTTCGCGGCCGACTCACCGAAATGGTGGCGCGCCGCGGCCTCGACACCAAAGACGCTGTCGCCCCACTCGATCACGTTGAGGTAGATCTCCACAATACGCCGCTTGCTCATCAGGGCTTCCAGCATGACCGTGATCACGGCCTCCTGCGCCTTGCGCCACCAGGTGCGCTCGCCCGAAAGAAAAAGGTTCTTCGCAAGCTGCTGGGTAATGGTCGAGGCACCCCGCACGATCTCGCCCTCCCTCGCGTTGCGCTCGAACGCCTTCTGGATCTCGTCCCAATCGAACCCGCGGTGGCTCATGAACTTGGCGTCTTCCGCGGCCACGACGGCGCGCTTGACGTGCACCGATATGCGGCGATAAGCGACCCACCTATGGGTGAGCCTGGCCCTCGGATCGTCTTGGCGCAGGGCCACGAGCCGGGCGCGCATGAACGCCGTGCCCTGCGGGTTATGGTCGACCCAGTACCAGACCTGCGCCGCGAACCAGAGCTGCACGAGCACGAACCCGGCGAAAGCGAACAGCACGCTGTAGCCGATCCAGCGGATAAAACGCTGCCCCTTGCGCCTTGTACCTTGTGTCTTGTACCTCACTTCGGCATCTGGCGCCTTAGCATCGACAGCGCCGCTCGCGTTTCGGGGTAAACGCCGCGCCAGATGAAAAACGATTCGGCGGCCTGCTCGACCAGCATGCCAAGGCCGTCCGACACGCGGGCACCCTGCTCCTGCGCGAACGCCATGAACGGCGTGCGTTTTGCATAGACCATGTCGTAGGCCATCGCGCCGGGCGCGAATAGGCCGGTGGGAAGCGGCGGCATGGCGTTCGCAAGGCTCGCCGAGGTCGCATTGATGACGAGGTCGAACTGCGAGCCCGCCAACGCCTCATAGGAACGCGCGCCAAGGCCCTGGGCGGCAAACTGCCGAAACTTCTCGAAGTGCCCGACCAATGCAATCGCCTTCTCCAGCGTTCGGTTTGCGATCACCATGAGCTCGGGTTCCTCGCGCAGCAGCGGCTCGAGCACACCGTAGCTCGCCCCGCCCGCGCCCATCAGCAGCACGCGCTTGCCGCGTATAGGCACCTGCAAATTTCGCGCGAGGTCGCGTACCAGTCCAATCCCGTCCGTGTTGTCGCCGATGATTTCGCTGCCACGGAAGGTGAGCGTATTGACCGCCCCGGCCGCCAGGCGAAACCGCTCCGCAGGCCTGCGACCAGCCAGGCCTCGTGTTTGAACGGAAGTGTTACGTTGAGTCCCTTGCCGCCCTCATCGCGAAACCTGAATGCCGCGTCACGGAAGCCGTCGAGCGGCGCGAGAATCTTTTCGTAGACGATATCCTGGCCTGTCGCCCGCGCGAATTCCGGGTGTATCGCCGGCGACAGGCTATGTTCGACGGGATTGCCGATGACGGCGTACCTATCAGACATGTTCAAGGTTCAAGGTTCAAGGTTCAAGGTTCAAGGTTCAAGGTTCAAGGTTCAAGGTTCAAGGTTCAAGGTTCAAGGTTCAAGGTTCAAGGTTCAAGGTTCAAGCAAAATTGGACGAATCACGAATACGAAGTTCCGCGCTTTGAACTTGGAACATTGAACCCGGAACTTGGAACTTTAAACCCTGACGGCGGAATCGCCGTCATTGGGTGACGAACTGATCCGCCCGCGTGAACAGCCAGGTACGCGTGATGCTCAGGATATCGGTGTCCTTGGCGATATCTGCGGAGAATGGGGCGTACGGCGCCCCAAGTCGGACAATGCGGAGGGCGGCCTGGTCCAGGATTTTCTCGCCCGATGAACGGTTGATATCAACGCTCTCGAGCGAGCCGTCGGCCTTGATCGAGACCGTGACGACGAGGCTGCCGTAGATCTTCCGATCGCGGGCCGCCTGGGGATAGTTCAGCTCGCCGATCCGCTCGATTTTCAGGCGCCAGTCCTCGATATAGCGTGCGAACCGGAATTCTTTCGTGCGCGCGCCGACGAAGCGTCGGCGCGGCCGCTGTTGGTAGGCGTTCCACCGTTTCGAGATTCGCGCTTCGAGCCGCGCGATCTCGAGGCTGCGGGCCATGATGTCAGCGGCGTTCGGAGCCACCTCCGGCGCGACCGCCCGCGGTTGCGGTTTAGGCTGTGGCAACGGCACCGCTGTCGGGGCCTTTTTCGCCCGTGTCATGAGCCGCTTCGCTTCGCGCTCGAGTTTCTCGACGTGCTTCTGCGCCATGGTGACTTCGGGCGTGGGCTTGTGCTCGGCCGGCACCGGCAGCGGGCTCGCCGCGCGGACCTTCTCATCGGTATTGCCGCCGCCGTCGAGATTTGCCTGCGCGAGCGCGTCGGCCTTCACCGGCCGCTCCGGGCTCTTGCTGTTGACCAGGGTCACCTCGAGCGGCTGATCGAGGCGCTTGAACTGCGAAAGATCCACCATCGTGAAGGTAACGCCGAAGATGATCACGATATGGATGAGCACGGAGAGCACGAACGACACCTGCATCCGCGCGTGCCGACCCAGGACCGCGATCCGGCGATCGAACGCCGTCATGCGCCGCTCAAGCTCGGCGACGCGCTCATCAAGCTTCGCGACTGCGCCACTCCACGGTGCGTGCCGACCGTGCTTCGCCCGCCGCCGCAGCGCGATGACCTTCCTCTCTGCTAGCAAGCCCATCGAATCCATTCTACAGAAGGCGCGCCAAATTGACCAGAAAGTCTATTCTAGACCGTAAGTTGTTGCATATAATTAAAGTAAAGTCACGGACTCGCCCGCGCTCTAAGCAAGCGCTAACCCGCCGGGAGCTGTCGCCGGTATTCGCAGCGCAGCGTCAGCTCCAGCAGGTCAATGCCGGACACGGCCAGCTCGACGCGGATTCCGGGCGCGAGCGCGGGCAGCGAGGGCACACGCGCCACCAAAGGGAGCTCCTCGAAGCGCGCCAGGCTCTCGCGCAAGACTGTCGCGCACGCGGTTTCGACGCCTTCCTGCATCAGCCAGCGCAGAGACCAATAACGCTCCATATTGCGCTGGAATTCACCATACGCTTCGTACGCGGACTCGAAATCCCGCATCGCCGCGAGCAGCGCCTCATCGCTCCTCCGGTAAGGCAGTCCTTCGCCCTGCGTCAGTGCGAGAAGTTGGCGCTGGTTGACCAGGTCAACGTAGCGCCGCAGCGGTGAGCTCGCCCAAGCGTAGCTTTCCACACCCAGCCCCTCGTGGCCCGCCGGCACGGTGCTCATGCGCACCTTGCCAGCGCCCTGCACGCGGTAGATCGCGGCAGCATCGGCCGCAGCGAGCTGCTGGCCCCAGGCACTGTTAACGTAAATCATCAGCTCCGAGACGATTTTGTCGAGCGGCGTGCCGCGCTGGCGGCGCACGATTCGCACACGGTCATGCTCGACGTAGAAGTTGTACTCGGGTCGCATCTCGAGCTCGGGCCCGTCTTTGCGCCGAGCCCGCTCCAGCGCGCTCGCGAGCCGCCACAGCGTGACCAGTTGCTTCCCGTAGCGGTGTTCCAGGCGCCCTGCCGCGAGCGCGTCCGCATCGAGCACCCGCTCCAGCTCGGCGTGCCTTAAATTGGCCGCAACCGGAATCCGCTCGATGCGCGTTGCCACCGAGATCACCGACGCATCGGGGGCGAGCTCCAGATAAAGCGACAGCGCCGGCCGATCGCCATCCTCGGTGAGCGAAAACCGCTCCACAACCGCTTCAGGCAGCATGGTGATCTTTGCGCCGGGGAAGTACACGGTCGAAAGACGCTCGCGCGCAACGGCGTCGATCGGCGAGCCCGGCGTAATGCCAACCGCTGGAGCAGCAATATGGATTCCCACCGAGACATTACCATTGGGAAGCGGGCTCACCGAAAACGCATCGTCGATCTCGGTCGTGCTCGCGTCGTCGATGCTGAACGCCTCGACGCCCGCCGGTGGCAGGTCGGCCGGTGCTGGCACCGGCGGCAGCTCCGGAAAGGCGGTCCCGCGCGGGAAGTGCTCGAACAGGAAACGATCGAGATGGTAGGCATGCGTGGACGGAATGCCGCCGCAGCGCTCGATCAGACGGGCCGGCGTCAGCTTGAGCGCCTCGCACGCCTCTTCCAGCGCTTTCCACTCGATGCTCGCCTTCTCGGGCTTGTAGAGCAGGCTCGACAACTGCGGCGCGAAATCCGCGGGCAGCTCGGCGCGCTTCAGTTGCGCCACGTACTCGGCGCGCTTCTCTGCCTCGCGACGCTTGCGCTCCACCGAAGCAAGCGCCGCTTTCAAGGCATCCTGTGGCGCCGCCCGGTAGCGCCCCCGGCCTTTCTTGTAGAAGTACATCGGCGCGCCATGCAGCTTGATGAGCAGCGCGGCTGCTTCCGCCGGGCCGGGCCGACGCCCGAAGTACTCCTGCGCCAGCAATTCGTACGAGAACTCCGCGTCTCCGCAGCATTCCCAGAGGAAATTCACATCGAGGCTTTCGGCGAGCTGACGTGCCGCGCCCATGAAGTCCCCGAGCCGCGCATCCTCGAAACGCAGCAGCACATTCGATGCCTTCAGCTTCGAGCGCTTGCCGTGAGGGGCCTCGACCTGGAGTGAGGTCTCGTTGTCGGCGAGGATAGCGCCGACCTTGAAGTCGCCCTCCTCCTCGTAAAAGACGTTCTTGCTCACTTGGCGATGCCCTGTGGGAACTCCGTACCGTCCAGTTATTGATTTATCGATATGATGCCGCAGACCTCGAACACCGGCTCGAGATAGTCGGCGAAGTCGCTGAAGCCATGATCACCGCCCTCGATCACCCTCTGCCGGCAGCCGCGATAGCGCTCTACGGCCTGCCGGTAGTCGAGCACCTCATCGCCCGTTTGCACCATCAATAGGTAGCGCTCCGGACGCGTGATGGCCGCCACTTCCATTTCCGCAAGCTCATCGAGATGGACCTGCGTCAGCTCGTAGCGCTCACCGGTATAAAGGTTTTGCTGCGGGCCAAGCAAAGCCCCCAGCCCCTCGTAAGGCCGCACAGCGGGGTTGACCAGCACCGCTCTCACCCCGTGCCGCTCGGCGAGGCACGTCGCGTAGTAGCCGCCCAGCGAGCTGCCAACCAGCGCGGCCGGCGTGCGTGCACCAGCGATCAACGCCTCGAGCACCTCGAGCGCGCGCTGCGGCCGATGCGGCAGGTCCGGGCACGCGTAATCCACCGCTCGCCCGAGAGCGGTCATGCGCTCGCGCAGCAGCCCCGCTTTCGACGAGCGGGACGAGCTGTTGAGACCGTGGATGTAAATGAGCATCCTGCTTGAAGGGCGTGATTGGTGAATGGTGATTGGTGAATGGTGAATGGTGAATGGTGAATAGTGAATAGTGAATGGAGCGTGATGAGTGAGGAGTGATGGGTGATGTGCCCACACCCGTGATTCGCGAATCGTGAATCGTGGTTTGTTTCTCTCCGCGCGCTCCGTGGTTCGATTATCGTTCTCGTTTTGCTTGGCGTCTCGGCGGTTCACTAAATTCCGTGAATGGTGAATGGTGAATCGAGTTTGTTCTTCTTGGCGCGCTTGGCGTCTTGGCGGTTCAATTCTAGTTCATGCTTCTCTCGGCGCCTCGGCGGTTCAATTATTGCCTTCGTTTTTCTTGGCGCGCTTGGCGGCTTGGCGGTTCAAACGAGGCTCTTCGCAAGCGAAAGGAGCAGGGTGTCGTTGCCGCGCGCGGCGATCAACGACAGGCCCAGCGGGCAGCCGTCGAGGGTCGCAAGCGGCAGGCTCACCTGCGGCAGTCGCGCGAGCCCTGCAATCGAAAGGATCGCGAGCGCGCGAGCGCGAATATCGTCGAGAATCTGCGACGGCGACTCCCTGAGCGGCGCGATTCCGGGCGCGCTTGGCAGCACGAGTACCGTGTCGCCCTCGAGCAGCGCAGCCATGCGACGGGTAATGTCCTCGCGCCGCGCTTTCGCATGCGCCACCGCTCTCGGATCGACGGTGGACGCCCAGGCAATCCGCTCCTTCACGCCAGGCCCGAACTGGGGATTTACGCGTGTCACCCAATCGGCATGCTGCGCCCAGGCCTCGGCGCTTTGCAGCAGGCGAAAATAGTCCATCCATTCCCCGAGCGGCTCATCAGCCACCGTCACCGCCTCCGGCACGTCGATCAGAGCCTCGACCCGCGCGATGGCGGGCTTGAGCGCATTCGCGACCGCTTCCCCGGCAAGGGCAAAGGCATCCTGGGCCAACAGCACGCGACGCGGCTTCCGGGCGGCCCCCTCGTCCCGCAGCAGGATGCGGCCGATCCGCTCGAACAACGCGGCGTCCCGCGCGAACCAGCCGCACGTGTCGAAGCTTGGTGCGAGCGGGCACACACCCTCCATGGGAATGCGGCCGTGCGTGGGACGCAGGCCGATCACGCCGCAAAAGCTTGCCGGGAGGCGGATCGAACCGCCCGTGTCGCTGCCGATCGCAAAATCCACGACGCCGGCCGCCACTGCCGAGACCGAGCCGCTGGAGGACCCGCCGGGGATGCGCCCGGACGCGTTGACGTTGACTGGCGTTCCGTAGTGCGCGTTCTCCCCAGTGAGGCTCCACGCCATCTCGTCGGTCAAGGTCTTGCCGACGAGGTTCGCGCCGGCATCGAGCAAGGCCTGCACGGCGGGTGCCGTGCGCACGGCCGGATCATGCGTGCGCAACCAATCGGGACTGCCAAAACCGGTTTTCTGGCCCGCCACGTCGTAGATGTCTTTCACCGCGAACGTCCGGCCGGCAAGCGGGCCGTTTGCCGCCCCCCTCACTTCAACGTGGGTGTGGCGGCAGAACGCTCCGAGTTTGTCGTTGGCAACGATTTCGTTCATGGCTGCGCAGGTAAACGGTTAACGGTAAACGGTAAGAACACACCGCGGTGCCGGTTCGTCTGTTCAAGGTTCAATCTGTTCACTGTCCACTGTCCACTGTTCACTGTTCACTGTTCACTGTTCACCGCTCACCGCTGCTCGCCGCCAAGCGCGCGAGCAGCTTTTCGTGGATGCCGCCGAAACCGCCGTTGCTCATGATGACAACGTGGTCGCCAGGCGTGAGCGAATCTACCACTCGGTTCAGCAAGTCATCAAAATCGGCATGCGCTTCGGCTTTTGCGCCGAGGGGCGCCAGCACGGAAGCGGCGTCCCACTTCACGCCGGCGATATAGCAGAACACGTGATCGGCCTGGACAAGGCTGGGCGCAAGCCGTTCCTTCATGACGCCCAGTTTCATGGTGTTCGAACGCGGCTCGACGACCGCGACGATGCGCCCGGCGCCAACCCTGGTGCGCAGGCCGGTGAGCGTGGCCTCGATCGCGGTCGGATGATGGGCGAAGTCGTCGTAAACAGTGATGTCATTCACGACGCCGCACACCTCCATTCGTCGCTTGATGCCCTTGAAAGCGCGAAATGCCTCCATTGCCAGCGTGGGCGCAACTCCGCAATGACGGGCCGCCGCGATCGCGGCCAGCGCATTCGCCTGGTTGTGCGCGCCGGTGAGCGACCATACTACCCGGCCCACAATCTCGTTCCGCCAAAACACGTCAAAGCTGTCGCCCTGCTGCGCACCCGCGCGCCATCCATCCGCCACGCCAAACCGCTCGACCGGCGTGTAGCACCCGCGCGCGAGCACGCGCTCTAGCGTCTGATCAAGGCCGTTGGCAACGATCAGTCCGCTCGCCGGCAGCAGGCGCACGAAATGATGAAACTGCGTCTCGATGGCGGCAAGATCGGGGAAGATGTCGGCGTGGTCGTACTCGAGATTGCTGAGGATGGCTGTGCGGGCCGAGTAATGAACGAATTTCGAGCGCTTGTCGAAGAAGGCCGTGTCGTACTCGTCGGCTTCCACCACAAAAAATCCCCCCTGCCCCCCTTTGTCAAAGGGGGGTGTCGGGGAATTGCCCCCCCCTAAAGCACTGGGGCGTGAGGGGGAATTGCCCCCCCCTAAAGCAATGGGGCGTGAGGGGGAATTGCTCCCCCCTTTAGCAAAGGGGGGCTGGGGGGGATTTGGACGCGCCGACACACCAAAATTATTCGGTATTCCTCCGATAAGGAATCCGGGCGCCAGGCCGGATTCCTCGAGGATCCAGGCGAGCATGGCGGCGGTCGTGGTCTTTCCGTGGGTACCGGCGACGGCGATCACCCATTTTCCGTGGAGGACGTGTTCTTTCAGCCACTGTGGTCCGGACACATAAGGAAACCCGCGATCGAGGATTGCCTCGATCAGCGGATTTCCTCGCGTAACCACATTCCCAATCACGAAAACGTCGGGTTTGAGCGCAACCTGATCCGGATTCCAACCTTCAATCAACTCGATGCCCTGGGCAGCGAGTTGATTGCTCATCGGCGGATAGACGTTTGCGTCGCAGCCGGTAACGCGGTGCCCGGCGGCGCGCGCCAGAAGCGCGATGCCGCCCATGAAGGTGCCGCAGATGCCGAGGATGTGCAGATGCATCGTTAAAACTTTTCAGCCGCCAATAAACGCCAATGACCAGGGAAACAGGAAATGGGAAACAGGAAATGGTGCCGCGCCACGCCCCTTTTTCCATTCACCATTCACCATTCACCATTCACGACTCACGGATTTTCAGCGTTTATCCGCGGCTATTTAACGGGCTTCAGCGGCGCAAACCGACAAGACTTCGCCACCAACGGTCGATCACTCGCCATTCGAAGTGTTGCGGCAGACTTCTCGTGAAGCGGTCGAACGCGGTCGGCTGGAGCCACTCCCACACGCCCAGCCCAATGCCCGCGAGTCCCGCCACGAACAGGATGAAACCCAGCAGCGATCGTGGAACGCGCACCAGGAGCGCCCAGGCCAGGCCTGTGCGCCCGCGCGGGTTGAGCATCATCAGCACGCCCGCACCGATGAGCAGCAGACCTGCCGCGATCAGCACCGGCGCGGGCCGGCGCGTTAAGTAGTGCACGGTCGAGTACCACAGCCCATCGGCGAGAACGTAAGCCGTCGTGATGAGCCCCGTCCCGATGAGCAACGCCATCAGCCCGACGATCATCGCCGGCGCGCCCGCATAGTCCTCGTAATTGTCGTCCGAGGCACGAAAACACATGCGGCGCGTGAAGACGGACTCGAGCCCGCCGAGCGCGATGCCCGCGCCAATCAGGAACACCCCGAGTTGAAAACCCTTGGGAAGGGCGAAGAACTGGCCGGCGATCACGGCGATGATGCCAATGATCACCGCGGTAGCTTCGATGAACGCGAGGAACCGCATGGTGGCTACAGTTTAGCCCAGGAGACACCACTCACGGCGCGCCGCGTCTCCGCGGTTCAATTGTCGATCTTGCCTTTCTTGGCGTCCTTGGCGTCTTGGCGGTTCGTGTCTTTTCCTTCTTTTTTTTCCGCATCTTTGTGGTTCATTCGTGTGACGCTCGCGCCGCACGGCCGAACACCCACCAGTGGAAGGCCAGGGCGCCGGCGACCAGCGCCGTAAGAGAATAAACCGGATCGAGCTCGCGCGCAGTGAAGATCGACTCGGTCATGAGGGCAGATTCCTCGTAATTGGCCACCAGCGCGAGGAACACGTTATTGACCGCGTGCAGGCCGATGGCGAGCTCAAGGCGCCCGTCACGCAGCGCGCTCGTGGCGAGCAACATGCCGATCGCAAAATAATTGGCCGCCATTAGGAGTATGCCGTGCTGTTGCACCTCCGGGTTGAGGAGGTGTGGCACCGTGAAAACCACGCTGCTCAGGATCGCAATCATTGCCGGGTTGCGCGTAAGGCACCCGAATCCCTGCATCGCATAGCCGCGGAAGACCAGCTCCTCCGTCGCAGCCTGCAACGGCGTGAGCAGCAGCACGAGCAGCAGAAAGGGGACGAATCGGGCCGCATTGAAGCTCAGGTAAAAGCGGTCGCGAAACAGCAGGAACTCGACCAGCGACAGCACCGCCGCGATGGCGAGCCAGACCACAGCACCGCGCCCCATCCGTCGCCAGTCGATGCGGGCCTCCGGCGTGATTAGGCTCAACAGCGGGCGGCGATGCAGCCACTTCACGGTCACCACCAGCCCGGCGAGCATGACGAAGATGGAGAGGTTGACCGCGATGAAGTCGAGCCGCGGATCGAAAATATCGGCGCTGCTTAGCAACACGTACGGCACGAGGCCCAACCCGAGCCACGACCCGGCGATGATCAAAGCGCCGAGGACGTAGCGCCACCACTCGTTGTGGCCGAGGAGTGCTAGGTCAAGGTAGCGTTCCGTCTCCGGCTTCATCGAATGAGTGACTAGGTGACTAAGTAACTAAGTGACTAAGTGGCCAGCCGGTTTCAACTTTACAGAGACGCTATCGCAGTTACCTAGTCACGGCTCGTAGGCGAGGTAGGGTGCAAGCCACCGCTCGGCCTCGGCGCGCGGAATGCCCTTGCGCCGCGCGTAGTCCTCTACCTGATCGCGGCCCACCTTGCCCACCGCGAAGTACTGCGACTCGCGGTGCGAGAAATAGAAGCCACTCACCGCCGCCGCCGGCTGCATGGCAAAGGACTCCGTCAGGCGCATGCCGATCCGCTCGGCCCCGATGATCTGAAAGAGCGGGCCCTTTTCGGTATGGTCCGGGCAGGCCGGATAGCCCGGTGCCGGCCGGATGCCGCGGTACTGTTCCGCGATCAGCGCGGTGCTGTCGAGTTGCTCGTCCCGCGCGTAGCCCCAGAACTCCTTGCGCACGCGTTCGTGCAAGCACTCGGTGAACGCTTCGACCAGGCGGTCTGCGAGCGCCTTCAGCATGATCGCGCTGTAGTCATCGTGCTTCTTCTCGAACTCCGCGAGCTTTTTCTCGATGCCGATTCCGGCCGTGACCGCGAATGCGCCGATGTAGTCGTCCACCCCCGAGCCCCTGGGCGCGATGAAATCCGCAAGACAGAGATTCGGCCGGCCGGTGGGCTTGACGTTCTGCTGGCGTAGGTTGTGCCAGGTCATCAGCACCCGGGCGCGCCTTTCGTCCGCATAGATCTCGATATCGTCCGCTTCGACGCTCGCAGCGGGAAAGAGCCCGAACACCGCGCTCGCCGTGAGCCACCGGCCTTCGACGATTCTCTTGAGCATGTCCTGGCCGTCACGGTATACGTTGCGGGCGGCCTCGCCCACCAGCGCGTCCTCGAGGATCGCGGGAAACGGGCCCGAGAGCTCCCAGGCTTGGAAGAACGGGCCCCAGTCGATGCACTTTGTGATCTCCGCGAGGTCGTAATTCTTGAGCATGCGCGTGCCAACGATCTCCGGCTTGGGCGGCACATAGTCGGTCCAGTCCGTCTTGAGCGAGTTGGCGCGCGCCTGCGAAAGCGGGACCAGCTCGAGCCCGCGCTTGTCTTCGTGCTGGCGGCGGACACGCTCGTACTCGCCCTTCACGTCGTTAAGATAACCCGCGCGCAAATCGTCCGAGAGCAGGTTGCTGCAAACCGAAACGCTGCGTGACGCGTCCGGCACCCAAATCACCGGCCCGGAATAGTGCGGGGCAATCTTCACGGCGGTATGCGTGCGCGAGGTCGTCGCGCCACCGATCAGCAGCGGCACTTCGAAGCCTTCCCGTTCCATCTCGCGGGCAACGTGCGCCATTTCCTCGAGCGAGGGCGTGATGAGGCCCGAGAGCCCGATGATGTCGCAGTGCTCCTCGCGCGCGACCTGCAGGATCTTCTGCGCCGGGACCATGACGCCAAGATTGATTACCTCGTAGTTGTTGCACTGGAGCACCACGGACACGATGTTCTTGCCGATGTCGTGCACGTCGCCCTTGACGGTGG
>JAQBFV010000152.1:0-2621 GCA_032123035.1 Betaproteobacteria bacterium
ACCATCCGCACGGTCATCTTCCTGATCGCCGGAAAGCTCGACTTCCGCCCAATCAACCCTCATGCCCCGCAACCCACTTGAAATTTAACAGAGCCCTTGAAAAGGAGGGGAAACCAATCTCCTTCCGGTGCTGCGCAGCGCATCTTTGATTTCCCTCACATCGACTGTGCTCCGAGGGTCACGGGCAACTGTGCGTCAGGTCCCGTTTGAGATTCATCAAAGAATGCCGGACACGCGGTCGGGAACAATCCATGGGTCGGAATGGATTGGAGCGCATCATGAGCAGCATCGAGAGTTTCATGGCCCAGGATCACAAGGCCTGCGACGACCGCTTTGCGCGGGCCGAAGCGGCCGTGGGTTCCGGCGACTGGGCAACGGCTGCCTCCGAATTCGACGTGTTTCGCAAAGCGATGGAGCGCCACTTCGAGATGGAAGAGAATGTGCTCTTCAGCGCGTTCGAGGACCGGACCGGGATGGCCGGCGGCCCGACCATGGTGATGCGCGAGGAGCACGAGCAGATGCGCGGGGTCCTTGCGGCCCTGGGGGAGGCGGTCGGCACGCAGGACACCGACGAGTATCTCGGTCAGGCCGAGACGCTGAACGTCCTCATGCAGCAGCACAACCTCAAGGAGGAGCAGGTGCTCTATCGCATGATGGACGAGCACCTTGCCGCGGAAGCCGATACGCTGCTCGCGCAATTCGCCGACCTCGAGGCAGGGTAGCGGGTTGATGCAAAAGGGGCCCAAAGGAAGGGTGAGGGCCCCTTCCTTTCCCCACCTGCCCCTTTTGAATCCCCAATTCCAGTGATGCAAAACGCGGCCTCCCCTCGGAGAGATGCCGGCTTCGGCGTCTCGCACACGTCTGTTCCGGCGTTTTGCATCACGCTGCTAGGGTCGGCACTGCGGAACGCAATTCGCGCGCCGCGGAAATTCTCATGGCACAACCCGGCCTGAGTCTCGAACAGGCGCCGCCGGTATCGGTGCCGTTCCGGTTCTTTCTTACCGCGCCGGCCTTCGGGTTGCTGTGCGCGGCGCTTCTCCTGTGGCGCGGGCCCGAGGTCTTCGATTCGCGCTGGATGCCCGCCGCGCTCGGCGCGACGCATCTCATCACGCTCGGCCTGCTCGCCAGCGTGGTGATCGGGGCGATGATGCAGATCCTCCCGGTCCTGGTCGGCGCGCCGCTGCCAGCACCGCGCGCGGTCGCGCGGCTCACCCATCTCATGCTGATAGCGGGAACGCTCGCGCTGTCGGCCGGGTTCGTCTGGCTCCAGCCGACCTTGCTCAGGTCCGCCGTCGTTTTTCTGGGGACCGGATTCGCCATCTTCGTCGCAGCGGTCATGGTCAGTCTCGTGCGGGTGCGTGCCTGGAACACGACAGTCGGCGTGATGTGGCTCGTCGCAATTTCGCTCGCCGCGACGGTCGCGTTCGGTGTCCTGCTGGCGGCAAGCCTGGGCTTCGGCCTCGCGCTGCCGACCGGCGCCCTGCACGACCTGCATCCCGGCTGGGGGTTGCTCGGATGGATCGGTGTCCTCGTGATCGGTGTCGCCTACCAGGTCGTGCCGATGTTCCAGATGACCCCCGGCTACTCGGAGAAACTGACGAGCTGGCTGACGTGGGCGATCTTCGCGGCGCTTGTCATGTGGACGGCATCGCAGGTTGCGCTGGGCGACGCCGGGGAAGCGCTGGCGAGCGGATTCGCGATGGCGCTCGCCGTCGCCTATACAATGTTCGCGCTGATCACGCTCGATTTGCAGCGCCAACGGCGCCGGCGTCTCGCGGACGTCACGCTCGATTTCTGGCGGGTCGGCATGGTTTGCATGATTGCAGCGGCCGGATGCTGGGCTGTTCGGCTGGCCGGCCTGGCGGATCTTCCGGACGCGTTCGACGTTTTCCTGGGAGTTCTGGTGATCGCCGGCGTGGCGCTCTCGGTGGTGAACGGCATGCTCTACAAGATCGGGCCGTTCCTCGTCTGGTTTCATCTTCAGACCCGGATGGCCGGGCGCGGGACCGTGCCGCACATGAAGAAGATCCTCGGCGATGCGGAACAACGGGTGCAGTTCCGAGTACACCTCGTCGCGCTCGCGCTGCTCCTCGCCGCGCCATGGTGGACGCCGCTCGCCTATCCGGCCGGGCTCGCGCTCGCCGCATCGATGGTGCTGCTGCTGCGCAATCTCCTCGGCGTGATGCGCGTGTACCGTGAGACGCTGGCGAGCGGCAACATCGCGCGCGACGCATAGCCCGCAGCGGCAAAGGGTCGTCATTCCCGCGTAGGCGGGAATCCAGGCCGGATACGCTCAACGTCGCACTGGATCCCGACCTCCGCGGGGATGACTCGTTCACCCGTCCCAAGCCATCCCGGGCAGGCCTGCATCCCGATGCGCGCCCCGCGCGTACCTGTTCGGGATATCCTGAGAGAACGATCTCGGGCGCCGCGCCTGCGCGCCGCGTCGATCGCATTGACCCGCACACATGGAGGCTGGAATGAACCACGCCGATGCACTGGTGCTGTTCGGGATCACGGGAGATCTCGCCTACAAGAAGATTTTCCCGAGTCTCTACGCAATGGCCAAAGACGGTCGCCTCGACGTTCCGGTCATCGGCGTTGCGCGGGAAGGCTGGGAC
>JAQBFV010000153.1:0-29871 GCA_032123035.1 Betaproteobacteria bacterium
ATGTACCTTACGCCGTTCATCACCAGTACCCATCACCAGTTTTCGATACCGAGGTCGCTACTGGTCACTGGTCACTGGTCACTGGTCACTGGTCACTGGTCACTGGTCACGGCTTTTATCGCGGCTTGGATGCTGCTACACGCGGCCAAAATCGCTCTCATACAGCGAATCGAGGCGGGCGAGCGAAGGCGCCAATAGCGGCCCCATCTCGGCCGCCTGCAGAGCCTCGTCGACATGATGCACTTCCGCACTACCGATCACGGCACAGGAGATATCCGGATTCGACAGCACAAAGCGGAGCGCGATTTGCGCGCGCGTTCCCTGGTCGGTACCGATCGCGTCGAACACGGCCTTCGCCTTGCGTTCCTCTTCGGCGGCGCTTGTGTTCGTGGTGAGTATGCTTTCGCGCCCCGTCCGCTCATCCGTGGCAATGATTCCGGCTGCAAATATGCGAATCGCCATCACCGCCACATTATTCGCGCGACAGGCCTCGATGATGCCGCCCAGGTTCTGCCCGGTCCACGCCTTGGGCATGCTCCGGCCCGCGCTGGGATTGAGCAGGTTGTAATAGACCTGGGCGGAATCGAACCGCCCGCTCCGAATCACCTCGCAAACGGATGCGGCCTCGCCCAGCCCGGTAACGCCCATATGGCGGATCAGCCCTTTTTCGCGCAACCGGTCGAGCCCGTCGGCCACGCCGTTCTTGCCGAGGATCTGCTCGACCGTCATCACCCGACCGCCGGGCTTCGATCCGATCCGATTATGCAGCTGCAGCAGGTCGACCGATGAACGCTTGAGCCGGGCGAGGCTTGCCATCAGGCGCCCCTCGATCTGCACCGGGACGTCTTTTAGATTCTCCACATCGAGATTGAACTTGGTTGAGAGGTAAGGCGTCGCCCCGGATTCGGGCAACAGCCAGCCGAGCGCTTCTTCCGACTTGCCGTTGCCATATTGCGCGGCCGTATCGATCCAGTTGATCCCGCCGGCGATCGCCCGGCGGATCGCTTCCCGCTTTGTCGCGTCGTCTTTGTGGATGAGGATGCCGCCGACACTGCCAGCGCCGAAAATGATTTCCGAGACCTTGATGCCGCTGCGGCCGAATGTACGGTGTTTCATGATTTCTCTCCCTGTTGCCATTTTTCGACGCCGCCTCCGCATGACGGGAAAGCATGGCGATGCGCGGGTCAGATGTAGTCCCGGGTAATCGCGATCTCGGCCATTGCCGCTTCCGGTGTGTGGTGATGCCTCGCCTCGGGCGTGTTCTCGCCCTGCAGCCAGGAGCCAAGCTCGCGGCCGTGGGCGACGACAGCGGCGCCGAATTGCCGGCGCAGTTCATCGTAGCGCGAGAGCGCTGCCGGCACGTCACTCGGGATCTCCCGCAGCGACCCCACGAGGGCCGTGGCGTCGCCCGCGGCCTTGGTCACGCCCATGCCGCAGTGCGGGCGCGCAACGAAGGCGGCATCGCCGAGGAGCGCAATTCGCCCGGCCGCCATGTAGGGTGACTCGACGTCGAAGATCGCCTGGAAGAAAGGCTGGCGCGAGTGTCGTACCACCTCGGCGAGATGCGGCGCGAGCACCACTTCGGCCGCCCGGCGCAGTTCGGCGAGCACGTCGGCCCGGATGAGCGGGGGTGGAATCGACATCTCGTGGCGTCGGCCGTTGGTGTCCATGCACAGCAGGGGCAGCTCATGTGTTTCCTCGGTCGGCCGGTACCACACGATGTTGAAGCAGCGCTCGCCGGGGCGGGTTGAATTGGTGAAGCCTGCGACCGGATAGCACAACATCATCTCGCGCGCGGGCAAGCAGAAGGCGAACTTGTCGAAGAGCTCGCGGTGCACCTCGCGGGACACGGCATTCTCATCGGCCAGGCCCCTCCAGCCGACATAGCCGGCGTAGCGCGGGCGCGCAGCAGGCGCGAGCTGCACGCGAACGCTCGAGCGGATGCCGTCGGCACCGATGAGGAGGTCTCCGCGCGCGGACTTGCCGTTCGCAAAGTGAGCGGTGACGCCATCCGCGCTCTCGCTGTAGCGTTCGAACGCGTGGCCGAAGTGATAGCGTTCGTTCGGGAACACTGTTTTCAGCAGCTGATGGAGCCGGCCCCAACTGGTGAAGATCTGCTGCGTGGCGAGCGTGGCGACGGTCGCGCCAGTGCGGGCGTACGTGATGCGCAGGGGAATATCCACTCCATAGCTTTCGTCGAGGGGGACCCCGATCGCCTGTAGCGCCGCATAGAGCTCGGGATGCGAAATAATACCCGCGCCGCGACCGGTGAGCTCCTCGCCGGACTGCTCGAAGACGTCGACGTCCCAGCCCCCACGCAGAAGAAGATTGGCGACGAGCAGCCCGCCGAGGGAGCCGCCGATGACGAGGGCGCGTGGCATGGAATCGCCGCGAATTTAGGGTGAGGCTGCGCGCAGCACCCCGGCTACAAACCCATGTAGAGCTTGTGGACCAGGTCGTTGTTGGCGAGGTCCGCGCGCGAGGCGCCTTCAAACTCGATCCGGCCATGTACGATCACGTAGCCGCGGTCGGCGATGCGGATTGCCTGATTGAAGTTCTGCTCGGCCATGAGCACGGTAAGTCCGAAGCGTTCCTTCAACTCCAGGATCTTGTCGATAGTGATCTTCACGAGAATCGGCGCGAGGCCCACGGAAGGCTCGTCAATCAACAAGATCTTGGGCGCGGTCATCAGCGAGCGGGCGAGCGCGACCATTTGCTGCTCCCCGCCGCTCAGGCTGCCCGCGAGCTGGCGGCGGCGCTCCGCGAGCCGCGGGAACGCCTTGTAGCAAAATGCCTGGTTGTAGGGGATGCGCTCGCGCGCCGCGCTGCGGTAGGCGCCGAGCAGCAAGTTCTCCTCGACGGTAAGCTTGGGAAACAGGCGCCGCCCCTCCGGCACCAGCACGATGCCGAGATTGACGATCTCCTCGGGCCGCTTGCCGATGAGATCGTGCTCGACGTCGTCGATCACCGCTTTTATGCGGCCGGCAGTCGGCTGCACGATGCCCATGATGCACTTCATGAGCGTGCTCTTGCCATTGCCGTTGGTGCCGAGCAGCGCCACCGTCTCCCCGTCGTTGACCGCGAGCGAGAGCGATTCCAGCACCTGCACCGCCCCGTAGCCGGCGCTCAGTTCGTCAACTTGGATGCTGCAAGCCATCTGTTTGCCCGTGAATTGTCATTCGTGAAACGTGAATCGTGAAACGTGAAACGTGAACGGTAAGCAGTAAACGGTGAACGGTGAACGGACAAACCCGTTGGCGTGTTCTTTGTTTTTTCTATTCACTATTCACCATTCACGCCTTCCTACTCTCCAAGATAGGCCTTAATGACTTCCTCGTTAGCCACGACTGCATGCGGATCGCCGTCCGCGATCTTGGAACCGGCGACGAGCACGGCAATGCGGTCGGAGAACTTCATCACTGCGCGCATGACGTGCTCGATCATGATGACCGCGACGCCGCGCCCGTTGAGCGCCAGCAGAATCTCCAGGATCTCGTCGACCTCGGAGCCGGAGAGGCCGGCCATGGCTTCGTCCGAGACCAGCAGCCTGGGTTTTGCGGCGAGCGCTCGTGCGAGCTCGAGCTTGCGCATCTCAACCTGGGTCAGCGCCGCGGAACTGACGTTAGCCCGATGCTTGAGGTGCATCGTCTCGAGCACCGCCATCGCCTCGTCCAGGACGCGGCGGTGCTCCGCCCTCGACCAGGCGGCGTACTCCAGTGGAACTCGCAGGTTCTCCAGGACCGTCATGCTGCGAAACGGCTTGGGGATCTGGAAGGTGCGGGCGAGACCGAGGCGGGCGCGCCGGTGCGGCGGCATGCGGGTGATGTCGTGGCCCTCGAACGAGATGGTGCCCTCGTCATTGTAGAGCGCCCCGGAGATGCAGTTGATGAGGGTGGTCTTGCCCGAGCCATTGGGGCCGATCAGCCCGAGCCGCTCGCCCGCGCCCAGATGCAGCTCGACGTCCTGCAGCGCCACGAAACCGCCGAAGCGCCGGGTGAGCCCATTGACCTGGAGGACGACGGGACTCATCGGCGACGCTTCAGGATGTGCTTCTGCACCAGCCCCACGATTCCCTGGGGCGCGAGGCTGATGAACACGACGAGCATGACGCCGACGATGAGCACGTTCAGCTCGGAGGACACGCTGACGGTGGTGATCTCCTGCATCGAGCCCACCAGCAGGGCGCCGATCACGGGGCCGACCCAGTGCGAAGTGCCCCCGATCATCGGCATGGCAATCGCGTTCACGGCGACGAAGAGATTGAACGCCGAGGCCGGATCGACGAAGGTAACAAAGAAGGGGTAGGGCGCCCCTGCGACGCCCATCATGGCCCCCATCACGGTGGTCGAGATGAGCTTCAGGCGCAGCGTGGGCACGCCGGCGCATTCGGCGGCGACCTCGTCGTCGCGGATTGCAGCGAGGCCCCGGCCGAGGCGCGAGGACTTGAGCTTGCGGGAAATAGCCACCGACGCCACTGTCAGCACAAGCATCAACATGAAGAGCATGTGGATGTAGCTGTCGAACCAGAGGTGGTCTTCCGGGGTCAGGATGTAGGCGCCGCGCGCGCCACCCACGAAAGCCCAGTTAGTCACCAGCGTTTCGAGCACGATAGCCATGGCCAGCGTGGCAATGGCGAAGTAGACGCCTTTCAGGCGCAAGGTGAGATAGCCCACTCCCAGACCGATGAGACCGGACACCGCGGCTGCGGCGAGGATCAGCAGAGGCAGCGGCAGGCCCAGCGCCTTGTTGAGCGCGATGGACGTGTACGCGCCAACAGCGAAAAACGCCGCGCTTCCAAAGTTCACGTAGCCGGTAAATCCGCCGAGAATGTTCCAGGCCACTGCCATGATGGTGGCCTGCAGGATCACGTAGAGCGCGGTGAAGTAATACTCGTTGCCCACGACCTCGGTAAAAACCAGGCCGGCGATCAATAGGGCGACGACGCTGACCCAGAAGACGCTGATCTTCATCGGCTAGCGGCCGAAAAGTCCCGAGGGACGGATCGCCAGCGTCAGCAGCAGCAGACCGAAGGCCACCGCCGGCGCCCAGGAAGGACCCATGAAGGTTGCCACCAGCGTCTCCACGATGCCCAGGATCAGCGCGGCGATGAACATCCCCGGGATGCTTCCCATGCCGCCAAGGACGACGATTGCGAAAACGCGGCCGATGTAGAGGCGGCCCACCGACGGCTCCACCGGGCCGATGATGATCAGCAGCGAACCGGCAATCGCGGTCGTGGCGATGGCGAGCCCAAAAGCGAACTGCTTGATGCGGACCGGATCGGCGCCCATCAACTGCAGCGCCTGGCGGTCCTGCGCCACCGCAAGAATCGCGCGCCCGGTAAATGTCCGCGAAAGATATAGGTGGATCGCAGTTGTGCCGGTAATAGCGACTACGAATGGCACTAGCATACGAAACGGGATGCCGACGAAGCCCAGCTGGATGGTGTCGCCGATGTAGTCGGCGCGCACGAGGCGATAGTCGACTCCGTAGACCAGGATCAGCGACACCTCGATGATGAACATCAGGCCGAAAAAGAACGCGAGCCCGCTCAGGGACTCCTGCCCGGTGCGCTCGAATGCCGCATAGTAGATGCGATAGATTGCGATGCCGACCAAGAAGAAGATCGGTGCCGCGAGCACCCCAATCAGCACCGGATCAAGGCCGAACTTGGAATTGACGATGTAGGCGATGTAGGACCCGACGATGACGAACGCCGGGTGAGCAATGTTGACGATGTCGAGCTGGCCAAAGGTGATGGCCAGCCCGACCGCCACAGCCGCGTAGAAACCGCCAAGCAGAACGCCCGCGACGATGGCGTTCGCAAAAAGATCGAGCGACAACACCGCTTCGCGGGCTCCTGCCGGGCGCGCCAGCTATTTCTTGTACGGGTAGATCATCTCGCCCGACTTCCAATCCTTCGGGTGAAGCACGATGCGCTTGCCCGGGCCCGCGAACTGCTCGAGGTTGTTCTTTTCCACGTCGCGGAACTGGACGAACAACATGCGGCTCTTCGCCCATTCGCCGTTGCTGCCGAATTTCACTTTGCCGACCACGGTATTGAATGTGGTCTTGTGCATGTGCGCGGCAAGCTTGCCCTGGTCGAGGCTCTTCACAGCCTGCACCGACTGCCCCAGGACCTGCAGGTAGGCGTAGGCGTAGGGCGGCAGGTAGTGGCCGAGCGGATCGACGCCTTTGCCTTTGGCCGCTTTTTGGTATTTCGCGAGAAATTCCTTCACGCCGGGGAAGTTCAGCGTCGGTTCCGGCACCCAGAAGTCATAGTTGACGATACCGTTCAGCATCGGCCCGAGGTTCTTCTGGATTGCTGCGAACTGCAGGCCCACCATGCCGCCGCCGAACATCTTCGGCTTCAGGCCGACTTCGTTGGCCGCCTTCACCATGCCCACCGAACCCGGCGGATAGGAGCCCACGTACACGATATCCGGCTTGGTCGCCTGGATGGCGCGGACGATCGGCGTGAAGTCGGTGGTCCCGGGCGGGTACGTCTTGTCATAGACGATCTTCATGCCCAGCCGCTGCGCATTCTTGCGCGCACCCCCCGCCGCATTCAAAGCGAATTCCGCGTCCGCCGAGACGATCGCGATGGTCTTGGGCTTCGGTTTCTGCGCCATGGCCAGGTCGAAGAATCCCTTCGACCAGTCCGTCTTCGGCTTGGGGCCCGCCGGCATGATCTGGAAGTAGCGGTCGTATTTGAACTCGTCGTTTACCGCCAGCCCGAACAGCGACGGAAACACCAGCTTCTTGCGCATCACGATCGGCATCGCCGGCGCGATCTCGTTGGTGCCGTAGCTCGACACGACGAGGTCCACCTTGTCGACCGAGAGAAGCTTGGTGTAGATAGACGGCACCTTGGCCGGCTGGGTTGCGTCGTCGTAATAGACGAACTCCACGGGTCTTCCGAGCAGACCGCCTTTCTTGTTGGTGTCATCGCGCCAGATTTCCATGGCGATGAGGGCGGCCTTGCCCGCCCCGGCGAGGCCGCCGGTCAGTGCCATGCTGAACCCGATCTTGATCGGCTCCTGGGCAAGCGTGCTGCCCGAAGCCATGAGCGCCAGGATCGCAAGGACTCTGGCAATGGCCATCATTGTTTTCATATCACCTCCTCCTGTTGTTGCGGCGGACGACAATAGTTGCACTGCGGTCTGCGGCCTGTCAAATGGGGCCGCTTCCTACCCTGCGAATTGCGTGAATCGTGAATGGTGAATGGTGAATGGACCCCAAATTCCGTGAATCGTAAATCGGAACCCGTTTAACAACCCAAATTTAGCCGCAGATAAACGCGGATAAACGCAGACCTATATATACAAGAAACCCGGAACCCCGAACTCAGAACCTGGAACAAGGTTTATTAGCCGCCGATGGACGCCGATAAACGTCAAAATTGAACCGCCAAGCCGCAAAGAAGAACAAATCTCTACCGCCGTTCGCCGTTCGCCGTTCGCCGTTCGCCGTTCGCCGTTCGCCGTTCGCCGTTCACCGTTCACCGTTCACCGTTCACCGTTCACCGTTCCCGGTTCATGGAACCTTGCCAAGCGCTTTCAGAATCCGCTCCGGCGTGAATGGCTGCGCCGTTACGCGCGCGCCGAACGGGGCAAGCGCGTCGTTGATGGCATTCGTCACCGCGGCGGGGGCGCCGGCGGTGCCCGCTTCGCCGGCGCCTTTCGCGCCCAGCTCCGAAGTCTGGGTTGGCGTTGTCACGTGCGCGATGATGATGTCCGGCATGTCGCCCGCCATCGGCACCAGGTAATCGGCGAGGTTGCCGTTGAGCAGCTGTCCTTCCGGGCTGTATAGGCATTGCTCATAGAGCGCAGCGCCGATGCCCTGCGCGATGCCGCCGCGGATCTGTTCGTCCACGAGCATCGGGTTGATCAGGGTGCCGCAGTCTTCAACGCACCAGTGCTTGAGCAGCGTCACCGCGCCGGTGTCGGTGTCGACCTCGACGAGCGAGGCCTGGATGCCGTTCGTGAAGGTGAACGCGTAGCTGCGCGGCGTGTAATGGCGCGTGACCATGAGCTGGGACTGGAAATCCATCGGCAGCGTGTCGGGGCGGAAGTAGGCCACACGCCCGAGCTCGGAGAGCTCCAGACGCGGCTCGCCGCTCACCTTGCTTACGATCTCATCGCTCACGACGTCGAGCTCGCTCTTGTCGGTCTTGAGGATCGCCGCCGCCACGTCGAGAATGCGGTCGCGCAGCACCTTGCCCGCCTGCAGCACGGCCTCGCCGCCGATGCCGGCGCCGCGCGAGGCCCAGGTGCCACCACCGTAAGGCGTAACCGCCGTATCGCCGGTCACCACACGCACGCGGTCGATGGAGACGCCAACTGCGGTGGCGGCGACTTGCGCGAACGCGCCTTCGGTGCCCTGGCCCTGCTCGGTAACGCTCACGAGGCACGTGACCATGCCGGTCGGCTCGAAGCGCAGCGTGGCGCCATCCTGCGAGGAAATGCGGGCGCCGCCCACGCCGTAGAAAGCCGGCGACGGGTTGGTCACCTCGATCATCGCCGCGAGCCCGATGCCGCGGTAGACGCCTTTCGCGCGCAGCGCGGTCTGCTCTGCGCGCAATGCCTTGTAATCCATCAATTCAAGCAGGCGGTCGAGCGCCTGGTGGTGTGAGAGCTTCTCGAACTTCAGGCCCGAAGGGAAGGTGTAGGGATAGGCATCGTCGGGGACGAGGTTGCGCCGCCGGAACTCCGCAGGATCCATCCCGAGCTTGGCCGCAGCAAGATCCACGATGCTCTCGGTGATCGCTACGGCGATCGGGTGTCCGACCGCGCGGTATTGGCAAGTGACGTTCTTGTTGGTAAACACCACGTGCAATTTCGCGCGGTATTGCTGGTGTTTGTACGGGCCGCCGGTGAGGTTGACGACCTGGTTGCCCTCGATGCCGCTGGTGCGCGGATAGACCGAGTAGGGACCGATGCCGGTGAGGTCGTCAAGGTCAAAGGCGAGGATGTCGCCGTCACGGCTGCACGCGAGCCGCACCTTGGCGGTGTGCTCGCGAGCATGGATATCGGAAACGAACGACTCCAGCCGGTCAGCGACGAACTTGACTGGCCGGCGCAGCATGACGGAGAGCGCGGCGGCCGCCATTTCGTCGGCGTAGACATGTACTTTGATGCCGAAGGACCCGCCCACATCCTTCGCGATCACCCGCACGTTCCCCTCGGGAATGTCGAGGTGCCGCGAGAAGATGTCCTGCATCATGTGCGGCGTCTGGGTGGCATGGTAGACGGTGAGCGTGTGCTCGGCCACGTTGTAGTCGGCAAGGATGGAACGCGGCTCGAGCGTGACGCCGGTATGGCGCGCGAATTCGTAGGTTTCCTCGACCACGACGTCGGCTTTCGCGAAGGCCTCGTCCACGCCGCCGGTATCGAACTCGCGCTTGAAGCAGATGTTGTCCCCGAGGTCGGGGTGGATCACGCGGCGGCCGGAGAGCGCGTCCTGCATTTCCACAACGACGGGCAGCTCTTCCCAATCGGCCTGGATTTTCTCCAGTGCGTCTTCGGCCTGCTCGCGGGTCTCCGCGATCACGGCGGCCATCGCCTCGCCCTGCCAGCAGGCGCGGCCGATGGCGATGGCATGCTGCGGCGGCGACTTGATGCCCTTGAGATGCCCCAGGACGCCCACCCACGGTTTGCAATAAGGGGCGAGTGCGGCCCCATCGACCACTGCGATGACGCCCGGCATGGCGCGTGCCTGATTTAGCTCGAGCTTGCGCAACCGCGCGTGCGCATGCGGGCTGCGGAAGAAAACCACGTGCGCGAGCCGCGGCAGGCGCAGATCGTCCACGTAGACCCCGCGCCCCTGCAGCAGCCGCCGTGCGTTCGCGCGCGGCACGCTTTTTCCTATGTAGCCGCTGTTGCTCGTTGGATCCATATCGAGAATAAAAACCAGATTTAAGCCGCCGATGAACGCCGATGAACGCCGATACGGCAAACGTAAAAAATCAACTCAGAGAGCCCACGGGACACAGCAAGGCACGAAAGTTTTCATAATTCGCACGTAAGTCTTTCCTTTGCGGCTTTGCGTCGAGGTTCACGTGCTCTTCCGCCGCGCGGCGAGCACGTCCTCGACCGCCTCGACGATCGCCTGGTAGCCGGTGCAGCGGCAGTAGTTCCCCGACAGATGCTCGCGGATCTGCTCGCGCGAGGCGTCCGGACGAGTGGCAACGAGGTCCTGCGCCGCGAGCAGCATGCCCGGCGTGCAGAAACCGCATTGCAGGGCGTTACGGCGGTGGAACGCTTCCTGCAGCTCGCCGAGCTCGCCCGAATCCGACAATCCCTCGATGGTATCCACCCGCCGGCCATCGGCCTGCACCGCGAGCATGAGGCAGCCGCGCACGATGCGCCCGTCGACGCGGACAGTACATGCTCCGCAAACGCCGTGCTCGCACCCGGTGTGCGAACCGGTGAGGCCCAGCTCCTCACGCAGGAAGTCGATCAAGTGCCGGCGCGCGGGAACGCGGCGCGTGACAATGGCGCCGTTCACCGTGACCGATATTTCCGGCGCATGTTCCACCGGAATTTCCTTTTTTCGTCTCATGCGGCGAGCGCCGTGAGCGCGCGGCCCGTGAGCACACGCGAGAGATGGAGCTTGGTCGTCGCCGTCGTGTACAGGTCGGCACTGGGTTCAAGATCCTGGGCGAGGGCTTCGCCTGCGGCGGCGATCGTGTCCGCCGAGACGCGTTTGTTCTCGAGTGCCGCCATTGCCGTGCGCGCCAGCGCGGGTGCCGGGCCCACGCCGAAGAACGTCAGGCGCAGATCCGAGAGCACACCGCGTGCATTTCTCCTCGCGAGCGCGGCCAGCCCGACGGTCGCATAATCGCCGCGCCGGCGCGCCAGCTCGATGAACGCGCTGCGGCAGTTCGAGCCAATGGCGGCGATTTCCACTTGCGTGAGAATCTCGTTCGGGCGCAGGGCCGTCTCGTAGAGCCCTTGAAAGAATTCGCGCGCGGCAACGCGCCGAGTCCCCGATGTGCTCCGGAGCACCAACTGAGCATCGAGCGCGACGCAGCAGGCGGGCCACTCCGCGGCCGGGTCGGCGAGCGCAAGGCTGCCGCCGAAGGTGCCGACATTGCGAATCGCGACGTGCGCGATATGCGGGGCAGCCTGCGAGAGCAGAGGCAAATGCTTGGCAATATCCGCCGAACGCTGGATCTCTGCGTGGGTGGTAAGCGCGCCGATCCGGACCTTGCGGCCACGCACCGCGATGCCCGAGAGCCCCGCAATACGCGTGATGTCGATCAGGAGCGCGGGCGCGGCGAGCCGCATGTTAAGCGACGCGAGCAGGCTCTGTCCGCCCGCGAGCAGGCGGGCGCCCTCGCCATGGCGCTCCAGCAGGTCGAAGACCTCAGCCAGGCTCCTCGCCCGGACGTAGGCAAATGGCGGCGCCTTCACAAGCGGGGCTCCTCACAGGGATGGCTGCGATGACCGTCTGACACGCGGTCTCTTCGCCGTTATGGTATCACTGCGATGGAGACGCGGAAGGCCCCTGGTTTGGAGAAGCGTGACTGGTGACTTCAGATCAAGAGGTGACGACTGACGACTTTAAACCCGTGAACGGTGAACGGTGAGCGGAAGTGATTTGTTCTTTTCTGCGGCTTGGCGGTTCAATTTTGAAGTTTATCGGCGTATATCGGCGTCCAGTCCCTCACCTCCGCCCCTCCCGAGAGGAGAGGGGTGGCACACACTTCCCTTCTGCTTTTGGGAGAAGGGGAAGGGATGAGGATGGGCGGCTAATTCTGGGTTCTGCACGGGGTCCGATTCACGATTCACGTTTCACGGATTTTGGGCATTTATCTGCGGCGAACCGTATTTTCTCGAGATGTTGGTCTGCGATTTCCCCTCGATTGATTGTGGACTAGAATCAGGCCCTGTCACGGAAGCCTTGGAAAGTGAACGGAGATCGACGCATGGACATGACCAAGCCGACCGCAGGCTTTTCCGACGTGGGCTACGAGGAAGCCCTGCGCCGGGCGCGCGAGCTGATTCCCTTTCTGCGCGAGCAGGCGCCGAAGTGCGAGGAAGCCCGCAAGCTCACTCCCGACGTGGTGGACGCCTTGAACCGCACCGGGATGCTGCGCTACCTGCAACCCAAGGTCCGGGGCGGCATGGAGCTGCCGTTCATCGCCTATTTCGACATTCCGGAAATGCTCTCGCGCGGCGACATGTCTGTTGGGTGGGTGGTTGCCAACCTCGCCTCCCATCACCGAAATCTGGTGTGGTGGGACCCGAAGGCGCAGGAGGAAGTCTGGAGCCACAATCTCGACGCGGGCATCGCCTCAGGCATCGCCTATCAGCAAGGTCGCGGCGTCCCTGCCGACGGCGGTATCGTGCTGTCGGGCGAATGGAACTTCTCTTCGGGCACCGACCATTCTGACTGGAGCATGCTCGCCTGCATCGTGCGCGACGGCGAGAAGCCGGTCGATTACGTCTACTGCCTGCTCCATCGCTCCGACTACGAGGTCGTGGACGACTGGCACACGCTCGGCATGCGGGCCACCAGCAGCAAGACGGTGCGCTGTAAGGATGTGTTCGTGCCAGCGTACCGGGTCGTGTCGATGTACGTCGCGCGCGAAGGCCACTCATGGCCCGGGCTCAAGGTGCACCGCAACCCGCACTACCGGATTCCCACCAGCGCGCTTGGCGGTCACTGCATCGGCGGCTGCATGGCGGGTAACGCGCGCGCGGCGCTCGAGATCAGTATCGATCACGTCAAGTCCCGCAGCACCAGCTACACGGGCGCCAAGATGCGCGAGTTTCCTACGGTGCAGCTTCGGATCAGTGCCGCCGGCGCGAAAATCGATGCGGCGGCGCTGCTTCTGCGCAACGACTGTCTCGAAGCTCAAGGCGTCTACGAAGGCGGTGGCACGGTGGATATGGAAACGCGGCTGCGCTACAAGCGCAACTGCGCGCTGGCAGCAAAGCTGTGCGTCGAGGCCGTGGACTCACTGCACGAGATGGCCGGTGCCAACGGCATCTTCGACAAGTACCCCTTGCAGCGCATTTTTCGCGATGCGCGGGCGGCCGCCGGCCACTTCAGCTTCAGCACGGACGCGCAGCTGCCGCCATGGGGACTTGTCGTGCTGGGCGGGGAGTTCAATAGCCCAACGCTCTAGGCGGCGCTGCGCGCCGCCAGAAGTGATGAGTACTGGTGATGGAAAATGGTGATGATTACGGGTGATGGGTAAAACGCCGCCGGGTGAGCGGGTTTTCATCACCATTTCTCATCACCAAATCACATCACTCTCTTTCATCACCTGTAAGAGAGATCCGCGCCCCGGCGGCGACGCAGTCGGCCGAACCCGTTTACGACACGCGCAATCAACCGCTTCACGCCCTTTGCAGCGAGCCCGGCAAGACGCAGCATTTCTTCAGCCCGGGCACGCCGCGCGGCCATTTCGATCGCGTGCATTTCCGCCGGTGTCAGAAAGTGAAAATTCCTTGTCATATTGCTCATGGTTCATCCTTTCATCGAATCTAGTATATTCGATCAAAAACGTGAGGTTAGGTTCCTAACCTTGCGGGATGAAATCTCAAGAAACAGTTTAGAAAAACTTAACTGTTTCCGCCGTCTGGAGACAACAAGCGGACCGCCGCGCCAGTGCAAGGGAGGATTAAAAGACGGATCGACTCCGCCGGAAGAGGTGATGAGTACTGGTGATGGAAAATGGCGATGATTACTGGTGATGGGTGAAAGGCCGCCGGGTTAACGGGCTCGTATCACCATTTTTCATCACCATTTTCCATCACCATTATTAATCACCCGTATGCCGTCAGGCCGCAACAGGCTTCGTCCGTCCCATGATCCAGGCCGGAATCAATCCCAGCATGAAGACGATCGCGATGATGAGGAAGCTGTCGCGAAAGCCCATCGTGTAGGCCTGGGCGTAGACAACGCGCCCGAGGTAATCGAGCGCACCCGCTGATTGCAGGTCCGGAGGTGCGCCGGCCCGCGCCAGTATTCCCTCCATCACGCGCAAGAGCTCCGTGGTGGCGCTGTTGCCGGCTGTCTGCAGGCTCGTCAGGCTTTCGCTGTGAAAGAAGGTGCGACGGTCGAGGGTGACCGAAAGCAGATTGACGCCGAAGGCCCCGCCGAGCTGGCGTGAAAAATTGATCATGCCCGCGCCTTGACCGAGAAGCTCCGGCCGCAGCGAGCGCAGCGCGGCGAGATTGAGCGTGGGCTTGATGAGGCTCAGACCGAGGCGCGAGATGATCACGCACCATGCGATGGTCCAGAACGACATGTTGGCATCGACGCCAGCGAGCCAATAGGATGAGGTGGCGAAGCACAATAGTCCCGTGATGATCAGGGTGCGGGCGGGAACCCGGTCGGCCAGAGAACCGGCGAAAGGCATAAAGACGCCCATGACCAGTCCCGCCGGCATCAGCATCAGACCGGCCGCTAGGGGCGTCAGATGCTGCACGGTCTGCACGAACAGCGGCACCAGGTAGGTGGAACCGAACAGCCCGGCGCCGAAGATGCAGGCCACGATCGCTGCTCCGGTGAACTGCGCATTCCCCAGCACTTTGAGATTGACCAGCGGCTGCGGTGCGCGCAGCTCCCACACGATAAAACTGAACGCGGCGAGGACGGCGACCGCAAAGAGCCCGAGGATGTAGTCGGAATACCAGCCCTCGCGCTGGCCGTTGGACAGTCCAATGAGCAGGGATGCAAGCGCGGTCACGAGCAGCAGAAATCCCAACCAGTCAAAGCGCGCGCGCGCGCCTGCCTCCTCCCGCTCCGGCAGGAAAACGCTGCCCATCAGTATCGCGATGGCGCACACCGGGGCCGCGACATAGAAGATGTAGCGCCAGTTGAACTGGTCGATCATTACCCCGCCAAGCGTGGGCCCCAGGGCCGGCCCGAGGATCACGCTCATGCCGAAGAAGCCCATGGCCTTTCCGCGCTGCCCGGGCGGAAACACCTTGAACAGCGTGTACATGGACAGCGGTTGCAGGATGCCCGCTACCGCCCCTTGCACGATCCGGCAGAAAATGAGCACCGATTCGTTGGGACTCAGACCGGCCAGCGCCAGCGAGGCGACGAAGATGCACAGCGCCCCGATGAACGTCCGGCGTTGCCCGAAGCTCCTCATCATCCAGGCATTGAGCAGCATGCCGACGGTCATCGCTGCCAGCGCCCCGGTGGAGAGCCACTGCGCGCGGTCCTGGCCGATGCCGAAGGCGCCCATGATGTCGGGGATGGCGACGTTGACCGAGGTCGTCGTCAGCACCGCCGAGATCGTGCCCAGCATCACCGTCACGGTCGCGATCCAGCGGTAGCCCGGGCCGTAGCGCTGGAACAGTGCCTCAGTTGTGTCGGATGGCAATCGAAACCTCGACCATCATCCCGGGGCGCAGCGCGAGGTCCTTCTTGTCGAGACGGATACGCACCGGCAGGCGCTGCGTGATCTTGGTGAAATTTCCGCTCGGGTTGGGATCGGGCAGGAGCGCGAACTTACTGGTCGCCGTCCGCCCGATCCGGAAGACCTCTCCCTCGTACACCTTCCCGGGATAGGCGTCGACGCGGACCTCCGCCTTCATGCCGGGCTTCAACAGCCGCACCTCCGTTTCCTTCACGTTCGCCTCGACCCAGATCTCGTCGGGATCGTGGAACATGAGAATGCGCTGTCCGGGAGACACGTGCTCGCCCTGGCGCACGAAGGTCATCACGACCCGGCCCTCGGCCGGGCTCAGGATAGTGCGGTCGGCGATGTCGATATCGCGCCGGCGGATCTCGGCGCGAATTTCATCAGCCTGATACGCGAGGACCGAGAGCTGGTGCACCATCACCTGGAGTTGGCGGCGGCTGCCGCCGGCTGCTGCCAGCGTGCCGCGCACAGCGGCCACCTCGGCTTGCGCCTTGCGGTGGCTTTCCTGGACCTGGTGATAGGCGCTGCGCGCGCGCTCCAGCGCCTGTGGGGAGACCCATTTCGCGGCAGCCAGCTCCTCGGCCCGTTCAAAGTCGTAGCGCGCCTGCTTGAGCTGCACGGCGAGGGAGGCGACCTGCGCTTCCGCCGCGGCAAGGAGGTTCGTCTCGCTCTGATACTTGCCGAGGGTTTCCTCGTCAACCTGCCCGGTTTGCGCCTTGACCGCCTCCATCTGGTTCTCGATCGCCTTGAGCTTTGCGACGAGGACCTCGCGTTGCAGGATCGAATCCCGCTCGTCGACGCGAGCGAGCAGCTGTCCTTTCTTCACCCGGTCCCCTTCGATCACGGGCAGTTCGGTGACCCACCCCGAAACTCGGCTCGAGACCGTCATGACCTCGCCATCGATTCGCGCGTCATCCAAGTAGACATGAGTCCACCGGTTGTACATCCAGTGCGCGACCGATGCAGCGAGCAATACGACAGCCACCCCCACCAGCAGGACTTTGCCGCGCCCGGAAAAACTCGCGTTGGCGCGCGCCGTGCCCCGGTGCGCGTGAGCGGAATCAGACTCGTTGGTTGCCATGGAACTTCGTGTCGCTGCAAGGAGCCGGACGGACAGCCCGGTCGGGAATGCGACAAGTTTAGGGCAGGCGCACGGCGGCGGGCGAGGGAGATTCCAATATGTGGCCAAATAATTGGCCGGGATCGGCCCCAGGTCCCGGGGAAGAAGCGCAACGCACGGCGGGCGACGAAGTGAAGAGGTGATGGAGTGCCGCAACCGGCACCCCCGACGAACGGGGCCAGCCTTGGTTGTCTACCATCTGGAAATTTTTTTGCGGCCGCATTAAGGTGATAACCCTACGAAGCCTGCTGCGCTGACCGGCCCAGGCTCGACCTCGCTACACCGTCCCGATTGAGGTGGCTATACCCGACCCGCACGCGGGTAACGCGTGCTGCAGCATCTCTGTAAAGGAGAACCCATGGACAAGAAGTTATTGGACGAAGGCTTGGCCGTACGCCGCGACGTGCTCGGCGCGGGGTACGTCGATCAGAACATGAAGAACGCCGACAGCTTCAACAAGCTGTTTCAGGACCTGGTGAGCGAGTACTGCTGGGGTGTGTGCTGGACCGACAAAACGCTCAGCCGGCGCGAGCGCAGCATCCTCAACCTGGGCATGATCGCGGCGCTCGGGAAGATGCACGAGTTCGAGCTGCATTTTCGCGCCGCCCTGGGCAATGGGCTCACCGAAGACGAGCTGCGCTCGGTGCTGACCCAGATCGCGGTGTATTGCGGAATCCCGGTGGGAGTCGATTGCTTCCGATCGGCGCGGAAGGTGCTTGCTGAATTGAAGAAGTGATGAGTGACGGGTGACGGGTGACAAAGGCGGAACGGGCCTTGGTTGAAGCGCTTGAGCGGGTCGCGCGCCATCGCGACGTAGCGGGATTGCTGGCGTTTCTCGTCATCTGCCTGGGTGTCTCCGTGGCCGGCGGCGCGGCGACCGCGAGCAGCGTCGGCACCTGGTATCAGACGCTGCAGAAGCCGCCGTTCAATCCCCCGGACGGGCTCTTCGCGCCGGTGTGGACTGCGCTCTACATCATGATGGCCGTTGCCGGTTGGCGGGTGTGGCGCGCGCACGGCCTGCGCGGGGCGCGCACGGCCATGACGCTGTTCGGTGTACAGCTCGCGCTGAATCTCGCCTGGTCGTTCGTGTTCTTCGGCTACCGGCTGATCGGCGCGGCAATGCTCGAGATCACCGTGCTGCTCGTAGCGATCGTGGCAACGATGATCCTGTTCTGGAAGCACGATCGTGTGGCGGGGATGCTTTTCATTCCCTATGCCGGCTGGGTCGGCTTCGCGACGATCCTCAATCTCGCGCTGTGGCGGCTCAACTAAGAGCGCCTCACAAAATAAGAAATATTAGCCGCAGATAAACGCGGATAAATTTGGGTTGTTAAACGGGGTCCGATTCACGATTTACGATTCACGGAAGTTCGGGCCCATTCACCATTCACGGTCGTGATCGGCGGGCAAAAAAACGCCCGCTGCGGCAGCGGGCGTTATCTGAAGCCTGCGCGACGAAAATCAACGTGCCTGCTTGATGTTCGCCTTTTTCATCACGCCCCTCCATTTGTTCACGTCGCGCTTGACGAAGCCGTACATCTGCGACGGAGGGCCGCCGGCGGGTTCCAGTCCTTCGACTCTCAACCGGCGCTTCATTTCGGGCGTGTTCACCAGCTTCCCAATCTCCCTGTTCCAGAGCGCGACGACGCTCTTTGGCATGCCTTTCGGACCCCACATGCCGTACCAGTGCGTGATCTGGAAGGCGGGGACGGTCTCGCTGACGCTTGGCAGGTCAGGCAGCAGGGGTGAGCGCTTGGGCGTAGTAATTCCGAGCGCGCGCAACCGCCCCGACTTCAGGTGCGGCAAGGTCGGAACCAGGCTGGTGAAGCTCATATGCACCTCGCCGCCTATGACCGCCCTCAACGCCGGACCCCCGCCCTTGAAGGGAATATGAACCAGCTTCGTTCCGGTCAACAGGTTGAAGTACTCGGTCCCCAGGTGATTCACGGCGCCGGTGCCGGCCGTGGCGTAGTTGAGCTGGCCCGGTCTGGCCTTCTCATAGGCAATGAGCTCCGAGACGCTTTTCGCCGGAATCGAAGGGTTGATCGACATGACCAGTCCCACCGTGCCGATCAGGACGATCGGCGTGATGCCATCCACGGGATCGTAGTCCAGCTTGCGGTACGCCCCGCTCGCCGTGTAACTGCTGGAGACCATGATGATCGTGTAGCCATCGGGTGGCGCGTGTGCGGCGAGCTTGTTGCCAATCGAGCCGCCGGCGCCCGGCCGGTTATCGACCACTACCGTCTCTCCGATCGATTTTCCCACCGGTATCGACAGGAGGCGCGACATGATGTCCGTGCCGCCACCGGGTGAAAAAGGCACGATCAAACGTATCGGCTTGGTCGGATACTTCTGGGCCACCGCGGTCGGGGTCAGGACAGAAGCAAGAATGGCGGCAACCAATAAAAGTGCGGTTCTCATCTACTCCTCCTTAAACGAAACGAAGTCAAAATATCCGGCATTGGCGTTGCGGCGGTGTGCGCCCAAGGGGGGTCGCGGCGCGCTCTTTGAGCTCGGAATTTGCTAGAGCACCTTTAACATATCACAGCGCGCCGAAACACGCCGGACGCTGGGACAGGCCCCGTAAGATCAATAACCGGTGCCAGAGCTTGAGCGGTTCCTGGAAAGCCATTCATTCAGCCGGTTGCAGCCGTGCGCAGCTCCTCGAAGACCTCGGGATTGGCGAGGCCGCCAAGATCGCCGAGATCGTCGTGTGCAAGCACCGCGCGCACCAGGCGGCGCATGATCTTCTGGTTGCGCGTCTTCGGGAGATCGGAAACGAGCAGCACGCGGCGCGGGCGATAGGGGGCGCCGAAGCGGGTGGCAAGGCAGTCGGAGATTGCGCGCTGCAGGCTGTCCTCTTCGCCAGCGAGCGGCGCGGGCACGCAAACGCACACCAGCGCTGAGCCGGTTATGCGATCGGGGACGCCGACCACCGCCGCTTCGGTGACGAGTCCTGATTCCATCAGCACGGCCTCGATCTCCGCCGGGCCGGTGCGCTTGCCCGCGAGCTTTATGGTGTCATCGGAGCGGCCAAGCAGATACCAGAGGCCATCTTCGTCGCGCACCGCAAGATCGCCCTGCGTCCAGACGCCCGGGATTCTGCGCCAATAGCTCTCGAGATAGCGCTCCGGGTCGCGCCAAAGCCCGCGGGTGAGACCGATCGAAGGCGCGCGCAGCACGAGTTCCCCCATCTGTCCGGGTGGGCAGGGGCGGCCGGCTGCGTCGACGATATCCGCGCCAGCGCCCGGCACGGGGCTCCCGAACGCGCACGGCTTCAGCGGCCGATGGAAACTCCCGATGAGGTTGGCGCCGCCGCATTCGGTGCCGCCGCCGAAGTTGAGGATGGGAATTCGGCGCTGGCACACATGCTCGAAGAACCACATCCATGCTTCCTCGTCCCACGGCTCGCCCGATGAAATGGTCGCGCGCAACGAGCCAAGATCGAAGCGGCCAACGACATCCGGATGCTTGCGCATGAGCTGTCGCACCGCCGTTGGCACGGTGCCAAGCATCGTGACGCGGTGCTTTTCCACGAGGCGCCACTGGCGCCCGGAATCGGGATAGTCCGGCACCCCCTCCGCGAGCACCAGGGTCGCGCCCACGAGCGCGGCGGTGACGATGATCTTGGGTCCCGCGACCCAGCCGATGTCGCTCAGCCACATGAGGCGGTCCTCGGGCTTGAGGTCGAGGCACAGGCCGACATCGAGCAGGTTTTTCGCCATCACGCCGCAATGCGTGTGAACGGTGCCTTTGGCGCGGCCGGTCGTGCCGGAGGTGTACATAAGCATTACCGGGGCCTCGGCCGGCATCGTCTCGATGAGCGCGGTCCGGGGCTGGTCGGCGACAAGGTCCGCCCACCACACGTCGCGACCCGGCCGCATCGCGGTCTCACCGCCGCCATGTTTGAGGACGACCACCGTGTGCAAGGCCGGCGCATCAGCCCCGGCCTCATCCAGCGTTGCTTTCATCGCGGCACGCTTGCCGCGCCGCCACCCGCTGTCCACGGTGATCACGGCCTTCGCGCCGCCGTCCTGCAGCCGGTCGAGAATCGGGCGCGGCCCGAAACCGGAGAAGAGCGGCATCGCGATCGCGCCGATCCTGGCGATGGCGAAGAACGCGGCCGCCACCTCCGGCAACATCGGCATATATAGGGCGATGACGTCTCCGCGCCCTAGGCCGCGGGCGCTCAGGCCGTTCGCAAGGCGAGACGTTTCGGCGTCGAGCTGCGAGTAGCTCCAGCGTCGTTCCTCTCCGTTCTCTCCTTCCCAGATGACGGCGGTGCGCGACCACGTGCCTGTGTCCCGATGCCGGTGGAGGCAGTTCGTCACGAGGTTCGTCTCGCCCCCCACGCACCAGCGCGGCCACTCGATGCCGCGGCTGATATCAAGAATCTGGGTGTATGGCCTCTCGAAACGCACGTCAAAGAACTTCAGCACGGCATCCCACAGCCACCGCGGGTCGCGGTCGGCACGCTCGAGCAGCGCGGCGAAATCTGCCAGCCCCTGCGCACGCAGGAATGCTGTCATCGCGGTCTTCTCCAGGAGCTCAGGCGTTGGCTGCCAGACGAAACGGTCGCGCGTCATCGGGTGTTGCTCGATCCGGGGGCGAAATCCGATCATGGTAACTGAACTCGCCGCCGGCGCTTCATGATGGCCGTGACGGGGACGCGGTATTTCCGCTACCCTCATTGCGAGGCGCCGAGTGTGGTGTGTGGGGGGGGCTGTGTGACTGGAACCTAGCTCAAAAACCGGATTACAGCCACCGATGCACGCCGGTAAACGCCGATGAGATCGAAAAACGATGATTTCCCGAACTTTTCTATCGGCGTTCATCTGCGTTTATCTGCGGCTAATGTTTTTTTGATTTTTGAGGCAGGTTCGAGTAATGAAGTAATAAGGTGACGGTGACGGGGCGAACGAGAGGAGGTTCACGATGGCAAAGGCATATTGGATCGCGTTCTATCGCGGAATCAAGAACCAGGAGAAATTCGCAGCGTATGTGAAGTTAGCGCCTCCGGCGATTCAGGCGGCCGGCGGGAAGTTCCTGGTCCGCGGCAACCCGGCGAAGGTCTACGAGGCGGGCCTCAACCAGCGGGTGGTGATGATCGAGTTTGACAGCCTGCAGCAGGCGATCGCGGCGCACGACGGGGCGGCCTACCAGGAAGCTCTCAAAGTGCTCGGCGACGCGGTGGATCGAGAGATCAGGATCGTCGAGGCCGTCTAACGAGTGACGAGTGACAACTGCCGGTTGACGATTCAAGCTAGTCGGGCGATAACCGACGCCAATCGCTTTCCGTTTCACGTTTCACGATTCACGTTTCACGAGGCGTTCTTCACTCTGATGGAGGAGGGCTCAAGTGCGCTATGAGTTTTACTACTGGATTCACATTCAAGGCCGGGGCGAGTTCGTCCGGCTTGCCCTCGAAGAAGCTGGCGCGGATTACGTCGATGTCGGGCGCGAGTCAGGGCCGGGCATGGGCGTGGAAGCGATACGGCGTTTCCTGCAGGATCCGAGCGTCGAGCATCCCCCGTATGCGCCGCCGTTTTTGAAGGCCGGCAAGCTCGTGATCGCACAGGCGGCGAATATCCTCCACTACGTGGGGCCCGGGATCGGGCTTGCGCCGAAGGCGGAGGGACCGCGCCTATGGGCTCATCAACTGCAGCTTACGGTCACGGACTTCGTGAAGGAGATTCACGACACCCACCACCCGATCGCGAACAGCCTCTATTACGAAGAGCAGAAGCCCGAAGCACTCCGGCGCAGCCAGCGGTTTCTGGCGGAGCGGCTTCCGAAGTACCTCGGCTATTTCGAGCGTGTCGTGCGGGCGAACGGCCGCGGCTGCATGGTGGGCCGCAGCCTGTCGTACGTGGATCTCTCGATGTTCCAGCTCGTGGAGGGACTGCGCTTTGCTTTCCCGCGGAACATGCAGCGGGTCGAGCCCACGTATCCCGGCCTGGTTGCGCTACGCGACAAGGTTGCGGCGCGGCGCAACACGGCGGCGTACCTGAAGTCCCCGCGCCGCATCCCGTTCAACGACAAGGGGCTGTTCAGGCACTATGCGAAGCTTGATGAAATCTCGTGATGGGTGAGGAAAAAAACGCTGGTGACTAGGTGACTAGGTGACTAAGTGACTGAGTGAGGACGAGAGGAGTCTTTCGCGCCGACTTGTTTCACAACCGAGCAACCTAGTTACTTAGTCACAAGATTTCGTCATCGGTCACAGGTCGCTGGTCACGGCCTTTGGAAGGACACTAAGACAACGCCAAGGGCGGACTGAATACGGATTTAGACCTAGTAGTCCCGATTTGACCTGACGGGCGATGTCCCCTTTCACCCCAAAGCGGACATCTCAGAGCGTAGACTTATTGGCAGGCCCTTTGGGGAGTTAACCGGCGCTGAAACATGAAAAAGAGGCGCGTTTCATGAAATATCGCGCGGGCACCCTCGGATGGATTTTCCTATCCTTCGCTTAGCATCCGATTCTCAGGGTAGGGGCTACCGGAAAAACGACTGATCCAAGAACATGCCCTTGAACATGAAGAAGAACATGATGGCGAGCAGTGCGCCTGCCGGCAGGGTTATCACCCAAGACATGAAGATATTGCCGACCACACGCAGATTAATCGCGGCAATACCGCGGGCGAATCCCACCCCGAGCACCGCTCCAACCAGCGTGTGGGTAGTCGAGATCGGCAGGCCGGTATAAGACGCCAACACCACGGTGCTGGCGGCTGCAATTTCGGCTGAGAAGCCACGGCTGGGGGTTAATTCGGTAATTCGCTCACCCACGGTACGCATGACTCGATAGCCAAAAGTAGCAAGACCAATGACGATGCCGACGCCGCCTACCAACAGCACCCACGGCGGTAGTGCCGACTTCTGCAGGACCTCGCCGGTCGTTGCCGTACTAATCACTGCCGCCATCGGGCCGACGGCATTGGCGACATCGTTGGACCCGTGGGCAAAGGCCATGGCGGACGCGGTAAAAATCATTAATACACCAAACACCTTTTCGACACTGGCGAAATGAAACATTCGTTGGGCCGCCGGGTCGATTCGAATTCGCCTGACTAGCCGAGCCCCCAGCGCACCGGCTATCAGCGCGACCAGTACCGCTAGGCCAAGACTCTCCGGCAGGCTGAGTTTCCATCCCACATGCACTAGTCCCTTAGTAAGAGTCAACATGACGATGACAAAGCTTACGGCGAAAATGTAAACAGGGCCGTATTTCTTGGCATTGTGCAACGGGTCATCGGTATTGATGATCAGGGTCTGGATGCTGTTAAACACGGCGTAGGAGATAGTGCCGGCGAGCAGCGGCGAAACCACCCAGCTCATGACGATGGTGCCGACCTTGCCCCACTGAACAGCCTCTACGCCGACGCCGACAGCAGCAAAGCCGACGACTGCGCCGACGATGGTGTGCGTCGTAGACACCGGCCAGCCGCGCTGCGACGCCACAAACAACCAAACCCCGGCGGCAAGCAGGGCCGCCAGCATGCCGTAAATCAGCAGATCTGGTGTTTCGGCAAAAACCGACGCGTCCACAATGCCCTTGCGGATCGTCGACGTGACTTCACCGCCCGCGAGATAGGCACCGGCAAACTCGAAGACGGCTGCGACCATCACCGCCTGCGGTACCGTTAACGCACGCGAACCAACCGATGTTGCCATGGCGTTGGCGACGTCATTGGCCCCTATGCCCCAGGCCATAAACAGCCCGAAGGCGGCGGCTAACGATAAGTAAACGACAGTCGGATCGAGCGCCACGCGTTATCTCGCCAGCAACAGCTGCAATCGGCTGCCCACGCGCTGGGCATAATCCGCGACTTGCCCCACTCCTTCGATGAGTCGGTAGGTAAACATCACATCGGTGGCGCGCAGCTCATTCTCGAGTCCAAAAAGGATCCTGCGCAGTTCCACTTGTATACGGTCGGTCTCGCTCTCAATCCCATCGAGTTTCGCAATCATGGCTTCTACGCGTTCTAGCTCGATGCCCTGGAACCCAGTTTCCACCAGCTCGTCGAGTTCGTCGATGATGCTCAGGGCTTGCGCGGATGCATCTATTACACGGGCCACGTACTCAGCGAATAGCTTATGCGTGGTCTCGGGTAGACGCATTTGGCGGCCAACAATAAGCCCGGCGATATCCTTTGCTTGGTTCGCCATGTTGTCTTGCATCATCAACACGTCGAGCAGGTCGCGCCGGTCGACCGGCATGAACAGACCCGTCGGAAGATCGTGTCTTAACGCATGCTTTTTGTCGTCGGCATCGTGTTCCAGCTGTGTGATCTGCTTTTGCACCCGCATCACTTCATCCGCATCGTCGGCCATCACTGCCTCGAACAATGGCTTCAACAGGCCGATACACGCGTGTACCTGAATCATGTGTTCCTGCAAGGGGCGGATTGGGGACTTGCCAAAGAGTTTGCTGAAATACCCGGCGGTCATCCGACTTCCTCTAATCCGAAAATACTGCCCGTCGTCTTGGTCTCTTGATGTTAGCGCGGACTATAATCGCGGCGATCAACGTCCGCAAGCCAATTCTTCAAAAAAAGGATTGCTTAAGATGCGCAGTTCCTGCCGTCGCCCAGACAGCAAGCCAGCGCAGCGACCGATTTCTTCTTCTCGTAACCCCGCGGCCACACGACCCGAGAAATAACTCAAGATCGCATCGGCACCGGCGCGCTTTATGGAGAGTAGCGATTCCAGCACAACAGCACGCTCGTCCAGCCAGCCGTTCTGTGCCGCCGCCATTAGCATGGCGTATTCACCGCTTATCTGATAGACAAAATGAGACTTTAAATTAAGATCGCCTTGCAATGACCGAGACTCTGCCCATCTTTCCCTAGAAGCTCACTGACGTTTGATTTCCCTGCGTTTCGATTTTTGGCGGAAGCCCGCCTTTGTGCGTTATGACTGTTTCGTCGGCGGACGTTGAAATCCGCGCAGAGGCGTTTGTGACATTACTTTGTAGAGCCAGTATCTCCTCAGAACAGCTCGACTGAGGGTTGTCACTAGTGATCGTGCAGGCAGCGATGACACGCGCCGTGACGCTCAGTATTGCAGACGATTGCGCAAACGCCGCCCTGGCAACAAGGCCAAGCACGACAACTGTCGCGATCAAGAGAATACGCATACGGACCTGCAGATAATCGACCGCAAGCAAGTTGCGCTGTCCTATCCCTCTCATGCTTCCTCCTCCTTGGATGAGCTGAGCGGTTGCTTTTATACGAGTTGAACTATTTTTCCTTGGCGTCCTCTGCGCTGAAGCTTTTGCTTTCCTTGGCAGCCTTGGCAGCCTTGGCAGCCTTGGCGCCTTGGCGGTTTCCTAAGACCCGTGAATCGTGATTGGTGAATCGACGATTTCTTGGCGCGCTTGGCGTCTTGGCAGTTCAGTCTCGATTCTGCTTCTCTCCGCGCCTCCGTGGTTCAGTTCTGATTTTGGTTCTCTTGGCGCGCTTGGCGGTTCAGTTTGTATTTTTGGCCTTGGCGGTTCAATTTTTGTTTCCCGTTGTGTCCTTCGTGTCCTTTGTGTCAAGGCTTTTGGTTCTTACGTCAGCTCGAAGACCCGCGAGAAGGCCTTCTCCTGGCGGCGCGGCAGGTAGCAATTCACCTTCATTCGCAACGCGGCGGCTTGAGCTTTCTTCGCGAAGCTCAGAATCACGAAGTTCTCCTCGGTCCGTTCGGTATCTTCCCGATTCGCGGGCACGGCCTCGAGGTACGTGATGGGCATCGCGCTAACGCCGGCGACTGGAATCTGCGGCCACTCTTTGGGATCGACATCCTGCCCGAGGACCCACACGTCCTTCGCGTACTGGCTCCCGGTGCCGGTCGCCGCCCAGATGTAGTTCCCGTCATCTTCCACCAGCGACATGGGCGAGGTGACGACCTCGATGAGCTTCTGGCCGCTCGAGAACTGTACCTGCGCGATGCGGCCGAAGTGGGCGTCGCCAGCCAGGTAGACGAGGTCGTGAGAAGTCGCGGCGAGCACCTGGCACAGTTCGCTGTACTGGGTCGGGAACGAACGCAGATTCGATTCCACACCGGGCGGGCCATCGAACAAAAGCGGCCCTCCGGCGATGACGCCCGGACCCTTGAGCCGCAGTATCCAGTTTCTCAGGGCCAGGAGGTCAGCGGCATCCGCGAAACGGGGATCGGGCGCATCCCGCTTCGTCCGGTTCCGCCGTGTGTCGAAAACGAAGATCGATAGATCATTCCCGATCTCCATCGTTTGCGTGGACCGCATGGTCTGAAACGCGTCACGCAGCGCGGTGGAAAGGATCTCCCAATCCGCCCACCGCTGCGGCTCGAAGAGCTGCGGTAGAGACAGGGTGTCGTCGGGGTATCCACTCCAGTAGTCGTGATCGCCCGTCGTGAAGTAATTCGCCCCCAAGCTAAGGAGGCCGCTCAGCTCTGTCCACGTGCAGCCGTACTTGTTGAGGAAGGACTCCGCAAGCTTGTCGCGGGTGTAGCCGCCGCTCATTTCTCTCAACAGGCCGCGGTAATAAGGCGCGTCGAGGTAGACCTGGTTGCCGAGAAGCAGCTTCAAGCCCGGTCGGGACATGATCGAGTCGTAAAGCCGGGCGTAGTGCTGCGCCACCCGGCCATTGTCATATTGTCTCGAGTAACATGAGCCGGCGAATATTTTGAAGGACTGGCTTTGTTCTCCCGACAAAAAAGCCGTATCGGAGGCGGGGTCCGCCAGGGCCTTCGCCATTGGGGAGGATGCGGCGTCCGGAACGTGTAAGCTGCGCCGGGGCCCAAGATCGCTATCAATGTTCCATCGTTCCAGCGGGACATGGATCGGCAGGGCTGTGGGCAGCGTGGCCGCCTCTCCATACGCGTCATCCGCTCCGGTCGAGTCGTTGATGAGAACCAGGCTGTAGTGTTTTCCGGGCGAGAGGTTCGATACGGTGAGCTCCCGGTACCAGCAATTGAAACCTTCTTTGTTTACCGCCGGCTTCCAATCCTCCGCTCGCAGCAGGATTTCATCCACTTTCGTACGGGTCGATGGATCCCAGAAGCTGAGCCTGCGGTCTTCCGCTGGCGCAGCATGATCCAGCTTGCCGATCCAGACCCTGAGGCTCCTGGCAAAAACGTCCTTCGGGACCAGCAGGAACTCGGTCGTTGCGTTACCGGGCGGGTCCATCTGCTCGACCGGATTCCCCATCTGCAGATCGGAGGCGTCGGCAGTGATTGCAGCGGTCGCGATTCCGTGCCCGATGGCGGCGAGCGTAAACGCGGTCGTCGCGGGGAGGAAAAACAGGGGGACGGTGTTGAGAAGCTGCCGCGTGGACACGTAACCGAGGACGCGTTCCTCGGACCATCCCTGCTGGCGCAACTCGATGTGAGCGACATCGCCCCGGGGAAAATAGGCGAAGCGAGTCAGGCGACCGTCACTGCGCGCGAGCCGGACAAAGGGGACCATGCCGGGCTTGGCGGCAAAGGCGGCGCCGAACAATCGGAATTTTACGCCCGCGTCTCTTCCCTTATAGACGCGCCGGACCTCGGCGAAATCGTCGGTCAGGAGAGTTCCACGACCATTCGTGACGCGGATGATCTGAGCCGTCTCGCCCAGGCGATCAATGCTCGGGACGTACCCGAGCAGGTAGGGCTTGCGGAAAGGCCGATTGGCCACGCGGCGCGCTCCCTTGTTATTCGGACGTGTTGCCGTACAGATCGAACTGAGTCAGGAGTTTCTGCCTTCAGCGTCGACGGCCCGACTTCACACTAAGCCTGGAGGCCGGACCCGTCGGGCCACAAACGTAGCGGAAAGCGCCTTCGATTACCGCCGGGCTCCCTTTGAAGTGGCGGCGGAAAACGAGGCTTCGTTCACGGTTCCCCACGAGGATGCCACACCACCGCGCGGGCAGGGTGCTCACGCGGCAAAATAATAGTTAAGCGCATAGTTTTAGACTACTCGCTATAGTGCAAGACTCCTAGTGATGCATAGGACTCAGTGCGGGGCGAAAATCGCTGCTCCTTCGCCAGGTGCGACAGCGGCCATGGATACCGCCTCGCGGCTGAGCCGACCCGATACGGCCCCTCACCATCTTGCCCGACACAATCCGATTTCTCGCGCCAGGCGGACTGTATGCCGAAGAAAACTTTTCGATACCACCACAATGTCTACGTCATCGAGCTCGACAAGGCGGTGCTGAAGGAGCCGAAGTTCAGGCGGGCGAATTCGGAGTACGATCCCGCCAAGCCCTGTGTGTACGTCGGGATGACCGGGCTCACGGTGCAGCAGCGCTTTGCCAATCACAGGAAGGGCATCAAATCGAACCGCTTCGCGCACCAATACGGCATCCGCTTGCTGCCGGAGCTCTACGAATGCTTCAACCCCATGCCCTACGAGGGTGCGCGAGAGATGGAAGTCGAGCTGGCGGTGGGGTTGAGGGAGGGGGGGTATGGAGTGTGGCAGGGGTAGGTCCGTGACTAGGTGACTAGGTGACTAGGTGACTAGGTGACGAGTGACGAAGTGATGGGGATATTCGAGTCGTGGTTGGCATTGCATCGTATGCGTAACCCGACGCGCATGGCCTGGGGTGCTGCGGGCCTTGTCGCTCTCCTCGCGCTGTGCGCTTGCACGCAGATCACGCCGCGCGCGAATGTCCCCTATGTGGAGCGGTCGTCGTCGAATTTCGACGAGCGACGGCCCAACTTCGTGATCATTCACCACACAAGCAATGACGGAGCGGAGCACGCGCTATCCACGCTGACCGATCCGCTGCGCCGGGTGAGCGCGCATTACCTGATCGCACGCGATGGCACGATCTATTACCTGGTGGATGAGTTGGCGCGCGCGTGGCACGCGGGGGAATCGTACTGGGGCGGTAGCCGCGATCTCAACTCAGCCTCGATCGGAATCGAGCTCGACAACAACGGCGACGAACCCTTTACCGAGCCACAAATCGAGTCGCTGTTGGTGCTGCTCGCGGACATCAAGGAACGCTACAAGATCCCGACGGCGAATTTTCTCGGTCACGGTGATGTCGCGCCCGAGCGCAAGACCGATCCGAGCGGGCGCTTTCCGTGGAAGCGGCTCGCGGAGCACGGCTTCGGCCTGTGGTGCGAGCCGCCGTACCCACCGCTTCCCGAGGAGGTCGATGCTGCCACGCTGCTTGCGGCCGTCGGCTACGACACCTGGGATCTCAATGCGGCACTCGCCGCCTTCAAGCGGCATTTCGTGCCAGAGGATGCGTCAGACGAGGTGACCGCGGAACATCGGGCGCTGTTGAATTGCCTCGTAATCAAGAAGACCAGCGATCCCTGACGGAAATCAGTGACTAAGTGACTAAGTGACTAAGTGACTAGGTCGTTCTGGTATGAAACAAACATGCGCGAA
>JAQBFV010000154.1:0-4210 GCA_032123035.1 Betaproteobacteria bacterium
CCGTTCTGCCATGCAGCCGCCGCTCTGCCAAGGGCCCGACCCCACGCCCCGCCAGCCAAAGCACGCCATCCCGGCGGGCACGACCGACTGCCACTGCCACGTGTTCGAGGACCCAGAAAAATATCCCCTCGTCGGCAACCGCAGCTATACGCCGCCACTATGTCCGCTCGAAGATTATCTGAGCCTGATGCAAACGCTCGGAATCGCCCGCACGGTGCAGGTCAACGCAAGCACCTACGGCCATGACAACACGGTGACGCTGGATGCTATCGCCCGGCTCGGACAGGTCCGGGCCCGCGGCGTCGCGGGACTCGCCCCTGACGCAACACGGCAGGACATCGAGCGGCTGCACGCGGGGGGCATGCGCGGGGTCCGGTTCTCGACAATGGTCAAGGGCTACGGCGGACCGGAGCTCCTGGAAATCATGGCGCCAAAAGTGCAGCCGTTCGGCTGGCACGTGCAGCTTCACGTGGATCACAGCGCTGAGCTCGCTGCGCTCGAGCCGCGCCTGATGAAACATCCGACACCCCTCGTGTTCGACCATCTGGGACGCGTGCGTAGCGACGAGGGCATCGGGGCACCCGGCTTTCAGGCGCTGCTGCGACTCTTGCGTGCGCGAGATGACTGCTGGGTCAAGCTCTCGAGCTGGTATCGACTGTCCCGATCCGGCCCGCCTGACTACGCGGACATGAAAGCGATTGCGCAAGCGCTGGTCGGGACCCGGCCCGACCGTGTCGTCTGGGGCAGCAACTGGCCGCATCCCGTCTGGAAAGGCTTCATGCCGAACGACGGAGGCCTTCTCGATCTTCTCTGCGAGTGGGTGCCGGACGAGAATCTGCGCGCGCAAATTCTCGTCGCGAATCCCGCGCACCTCTACGGCTTCGAGTCAGATCCGTGATCCGTAGAATTCATCAACGCGCCCTGCCGGTTCACAGATCACCCATCCTGGTTCACCGGTTATCATCGGATCACCGATCACGGCTCACGCCTTTCAGATGAACTCCTACCGCGCACCGGCCTGGCTCCCCGGTGGCCACGTGCAGACCGTCTACGCAGCGCTTCTCGCGCCGCGGCCACGTGTCCGCTACCGGCGCGAATGCTGGGACACGCCTGACGGCGACTTTGTCGACCTCGACTGGATAGTTAATCCGGCGCCAGAACCGCGCCGGATTAACTTAATGAAACCGTCATCGGTTCCATTGGTGGTGCTGTTCCACGGGCTCGAGGGCAGCTCGCGCAGCCACTACGCGCTCGCGCTGATGGCGGAGGTGTTGCGCCGTGGCTGGCGCGGCGCCGTCGTCCACTTTCGCGGCTGCGGCGGTGAGCCCAATCGGCTGCCGCGCGCCTATCATTCCGGCGACTGCGCTGAAGCCGACTGGATTCTGCGGCGCTTCGCCGCAAATCGAGCCGGCGCCCCTGTTTACGCGGCCGGCTTCTCGCTCGGCGGCAATATGCTGCTCAAATGGCTGGGAGAAACCGGCGCCTCCGCACGTGAAGTGGTCGATCGTGCCGCTGCCGTGTCGGCGCCGGTGGATTTGATGGCCGCCGGCGAGGCGTTGGATCGGGGATTCAACCTGATTTACCGGCGCCATTTCCTGGTGACCATGAAAAAGAAGGCGCTCGAAAAGCTCAAGCATTATCCTGGGCTATATGATGCCGCGCGTGTACGCGCGGCATCCACGTTGCGAGAGTTCGACGACCTCGTCACGGCCCCCCTCCATGGCTTCGCGGGCGTCGATGATTACTGGACCCGCGCGAGCAGCAAGCCCTGGCTGCGGCACATTGCGGTTCCAACGCTTATGATCAATGCCCGCAATGATCCCTTCCTCCCACATCTCGCCCTGCCGCGTCGCGAAGACCTTTCCGCTGCGGTCACGCCGGACTATCCGGATGGCGGTGGCCATGCGGCGTTCGTGCACGGCGGTTTTCCAGGCCGCCTCGACTGGGTGCCGCACCGGATGCTGGATTTCTTCGCCTCGGGAAACGGAATATAGGAAATACTGTATCGAACGCGCTGAAGATTTCGCAATTTGTCGCTGCGATACTCTATTCCGCCAGTGCCCGTTCCCTGTTCCCTGCGCGCCGATCACTGGGATCGAGCCCTCCATGCGATAATTCGGCAAAGGCCCCTTCCCATGCAGGTTCCTGCGGAAATCTTCAAGGCTTATGACATTCGCGGCGTCGTCGGACGCACGCTGACGCCGGATATCGTCGTTGCGATCGGCCAGGCAGTCGGCTCGGAGGCGATCGCGCGCGGGCGCAAGACCGTCGCAATCGGCCGCGACGGCCGCCATTCCGGCCCCGAGCTCGCCGCGGCGCTGGCTCGCGGCCTGCAGTCGAGCGGCGTTGACGTTATCGATATTGGCCAGGCCGCCACGCCGATGCTCTACTTTGCCGCACATCACTTCGACACGCTCTCCGGTGTTGCCGTAACGGGCTCGCACAATCCACCCGAGTACAACGGCCTGAAGATCATGATCGCCGGCGAGACCCTCTCGGGCGAGGCGATCCAGGCGCTGCGCCAGCGCATCGAAAAAGGGTATTGGGAGCGCGGTCGCGGCGGCTACCGGACCGAGGACGTGCGCGAGGCTTACCTCAAGCGCATTACTGGCGACGTCAGGCTCGCGCGACCGATGCGCCTGGTCGTGGATTGCGGCAACGGCGTGGCCGGTGGAACCGCCCCGGAGCTCTATCGCCGACTTGGGTGCGAGTTGACGGAGCTTTTCTGCGAGGTCGATGGCAGCTTCCCCAATCACCACCCTGATCCGTCGCAGCCAAAAAACCTGGTCGACGTCCAAACGGCGTTGGCGGCGGGCAAGGGTGAGCTGGGTTTGGCGTTTGACGGCGACGGCGACCGCCTCGGCGTGGTGACAAAAAACGGCAAGATCATCTATCCCGACCGCCAGCTCATGCTATTCGCGGCCGACGTTCTCAAGCGCCACCCAGGCGCGAAAATCATCTTCGACGTGAAATCCACGCGCCACCTGTTCTCCTGGATCCGCGAGCGTGGCGGCGAGCCGGTGCTTTGGAAGACCGGGCACTCGCTCATCAAGCAGAAGCTGAAGGAAACCGGCGCGCTACTCGCCGGTGAAATGAGCGGGCACACTTTTTTCAAGGAGCGCTGGTACGGCTTCGATGATGCCCTCTACGCGGGGGCGCGCCTGCTCGAGATCCTGTCGCGCGAGGCGGATCCGAGCGCGGTGCTGGAAGCACTCCCCGATGCCGTGAGCACGCCGGAACTTCACATCGAGCTCAACGAGGGCGAGAACTACGAACTGATGGACAAGTTGAAGCAATCTGCCCGCTTCGAAGATGCGAAAGAAGTGATCACCATCGACGGGCTCCGCGTCGAGTACCAGGACGGCTTCGGGCTCGCGCGCGCCTCCAACACGACGCCCGTCGTCGTGCTGCGCTTCGAGGCCGACGACGAAGCCGCTATCAAGCGCATTCAGGAGGATTTCCGGCGCGCTCTCCTCGCCGTGAAGCCCGGCGTCTCGCTGCCGTTCTGAGAAGCTAAAACCACTGCAACCACGGAAACACCCGGAAGGGCACGGAGGTTTCTTGAATAGTTTTTCATGTGAGTCTCTTTCCGTGTATTTCCGTGTAATTCCGTGGCCAAGGATCTTCGGATCTCAACGGCACTTTGAGCCTGGTTCGAGTCACCCGCCCCGCGGTTTCGCCAACGCCCCGGCTTTCTCGAGCAGATCCCAGCCCACGAATTCGCTCTTGCCGTCAATGCGGTAGCGCCGTTTGCGCAGGCGCGGGTAGTCGCAGATATCGAAGGGCAGCCGGTTGCCGCCGACGAGGTACGCCAGGGTCTCCTGATGCGGATTACGCAGCAGGTGCGATACGGATCCCGCGACAAAGCCCATGAAGTCCCCCGCGCCGATCTCGATGATCTCATCGCCGATTTCAGCCAGGCCCCGTCCGGACAGAATGTAAATCCATTCCTCGTCCTGATGATGGAAGTGATACACGGTGCTTGCGTGACCCGGCCGCAGGCGCACGAGATGCACGCCGATGCTCTGCAACCCGACCGCGTCGCCGAGCGAACGGTTGTGACGCACGACGCCTGAGTCCAGCGCATGCACGCGCGCTTCCTCCGGCATCGCCTCGATCTGGGCGGCCTTGAGCAGCGGCTGGGGCCGGCCGATTGCAGCCATGGGTACCTCCCTAAGAGTCCCTAACATGATGAAACGCGCGTGCGTTG
>JAQBFV010000155.1:0-9560 GCA_032123035.1 Betaproteobacteria bacterium
TGGGGTCTATCGGCGTTCATCGGCGGCTAAACGATTTTGCTCCTGTTTTTGACCTTCTGTATCTTGTATATAGAAATCTGCGTTTATCTGCGTTTATCTGCGGCTAAATTTGTTTTTAAGCGGGGGACGCGCACGGTCGCCTCGGGGATGCAGAAATCGAAATCGCACCCGCGGTCCGCCTGCGTCACCGTCTCCAGGAAAAGCTTGCGGTAGCCGCGGCGGTCTTCCTTCGACCGCGCCGGCGGCTTCCAGGCCTTCCGGCGCCGCTCCAGCTCCGCCTTGGCAACCAGCAGCTCGAGCCGGCGCGCCGGAACGTCAAGCCGGATACGGTCCCCGTTCTTCACCAACGCCAGCGGCCCGCCGAGCGCCGACTCCGGCGTCACGTGCAGGACGATGGAGCCAAACGCCGTTCCGCTCATGCGCGCATCCGAGATCCGCACCATGTCCTTCACGCCCTTTTGCGCGAGCTTCTTCGGGATCGGAATGTAGCCCGCTTCCGGCATGCCCGGCGCGCCCTTGGGACCTGCGTTCTTCAGCACCAGCACGTCTCGCGCCAAGACATCGAGCTTCGGGCTGTCGATCCGGTTCGCGAGATCCTCGAGCGACTCGAACACCACCGCCCTGCCTTCATGCCGCATGAATTTCGGGTCCATCGCGGACTGTTTGATGATGGCGCCATCCGGCGCAAGATTGCCGCGCAGGAATGCAATTCCGCCCTCCTTGAACACCGGGTTCCTGAACGGCCGCACGACGTCCTGTTTCCATGCCGGCGGCGCGGCGGCGATGTTCTCACCGAGCGTCTTTCCGGTCACCGTAAGCGCATCCAGATTCAATAATTTAGTGGTTTGTCTCAGGATCTCTACGAGCCCTCCCGCCTTGTAGAGATCCTCCATGTAGTGCTGGCCGCTGGGCTTGAGATCCACCAGTACCGGCGTCGCGCGTCCCATCCGATCGAAGGCATCGAGATCAACCGCAATGCCAAGGCGGCCAGCGATCGCCGCCAGGTGAATGATGCCGTTGGTCGAACCGCCAATCGCCAGCAGCATGCGCAGCGCGTTCTCGAACGCGGCGGGCGTCATGATCTTGTCGGGTGTCAGCCCCTCTTTTGATAGACCAACCGCCCGCGCGCCCGTTGCCTCTGCGTTTCGCAGGCGCTCCGCGAGCACCGCAGGAATGCACGCGCTGCCAGGGAGCATCATGCCAAGCGCTTCCGAGCAGCAGGCCATCGTGCTGGCCGTTCCCATCACCATGCAGGTGCCCGCCGAAGGGCAGAGCTTCGCGTTGATCTCGCCGAGCTCCTCCTCATCGATCTCTTTCGCGCGGAATTGCGCCCAGAAGCGCCGGCAGTCGGTGCAAGCGCCGAGCCGCTGACCCTTGTAATCGCCGGTGATCATGGGCCCGGTCACCATCAGGATCGCGGGGACGTTCGCGCTCGCAGCGCCCATGAGGAGCGCCGGCACCGTCTTATCGCAACCGCCGATCAGCACGACAGAATCCACGGGCTGCGCGCGGATCATCTCTTCGGCATCGATCGCCATGAGATTGCGCAAGTACATGCTTGTCGGGTGCGCGAAGGATTCGTGCAACGTGATGGTCGGGAACTCGATCGGCAGTCCGCCGGCCAGCATGACACCACGCTTCACCGCCTCGATCAGCTCGGGCACCGTGCGGTGACAGGCGTTGAAGCCGCTGTAGGTATTCGTAATGCCGACGATGGGGCGTTCCAGCGCATCGTCGGAATAGCCCATCGCCTTAATGAACGCCTTGCGCAAAAAGAGCGAGAACGCCTCGTCGCCGTAGGCGGTGAGGTTCTTGCGCATTCCACGCTTTTTGGGTTGTGCCATTCGATCCGGTGACGCGTATCAGATATCCTGGTGCTTCGGACTGCGTGACCGGTGACTGGTCACTCGTGAAACGTGAATCGTAAAACGTGAAACGTGTTTAACCGCAGATCAACACAGGTAAGTGCAGACAGACACTGCTTAAGAACCTTTTTTGGCCTTCCTTATCGGCGTCTATCGGCGTTCATCGGCGGCTAATAAACCTTGTTCCGGGTTCTGAGTTCGGGGTTCCGTGTTTCTTGTATCTGTAGATCTGCGTTTATCTGCGTTTATCTGCGGCTAAATTACTGGGTTTTGAAACGACTTCTCCAGTGACGGACGATAACGTAACGAACTGGTTGACGCAACACGAAGTGCGTCCCTAGAATCCACGATCCCGCTGCGGCGCGGCTCACCAACTTCAAGCGAGAAACCCATGGCCAAGACACCACTCGGCAGACTGCCCCGCGAGGCGATTCGGATGCTCGAGCTGCCGCGCCTGCCGGCGGAAATACTCGCGGGCTACCGGACGCTCGTCGATCTCACCGGCACGGTTTCAGACGCGATGGACGAGCTGGGAATCGTCGGGGTGGTGCCCGCGTACGTGCTGCCACCGGTAACCCCTGGCACCCGTATCGTCGGACCTGCGCTGACCGTGCGCAACATCCAGCGCACTGCGCAAATTCAGCGGGCCGCGCTCGAAAAGACCAACACGCAGGGCGAGAGCGAAGCGCACAACCTCGCCGAGCCGGGCGACGTGCTCGTCATCGAGGGCGTCGTGGGCTGTTCCAACATGGGCGGGCAGTCCGCAACCGTCGCCCGGCGGCAAGGCTTCATCGGCGCCGTGGTCGACGGCACGGTGCGCGATCCGCAGCAATACCGCGAGATGGGCTGGCCCGTGTGGTGCCGTGGCTTCACGCCGATCACGGGCAAGTGGCGCATGCAAACGGTGGAGATCAACGGCACGGTGCAGATCGCAGGCGTCCAGGTGAGCCCGGGAGACCTGGTCTGCGCCGATGAGGCCGGCGTCGCATTCGTCCCGCGCGACTACGCCGTGGAGGTCCTGGACGCCGCGCTCGAGATCGATGGCGGCGACACGAAGCGAAAGGCCGATATCGACGAGGGTGCTTCGGTGGATGAACTCATGACCCGCACTTATAAATAGTGGTGATGATTATTGGTGATGGGTACTGGTGATGATTACTGGTGATACGTTACGTAACGTGTTTTTCCATCACCATTATCTTCATCACCATCATTCATCCCCCTCTCTCATCACTTATTTCCCAGCAGAAGCGGTTGAATCTAAAAATCTGAGCCGCGCAGCAGAATGAAACCCGCAAACCTGATCTTCTTCCTGTCGGATAACCACAACCGGCAGGTGCTCGGCTGTTATGGGCACCCGGTGGTCAAAACGCCGAATCTTGACCGCATCGCGGCGCGCGGCGTGCGCTTCGCCAATAGTTACTGCGCGAGCCCGTTGTGCTGTCCGGCGCGCGCGAGCATCGCGACAGGGCGCTATCCTCACCAGACAGGCTACTGGGACAACGCGATCGCCTACGACGGGCGCATACCGAGCTGGCACCACCGGTTGCGCGACGCGGGACACACGGTCGTCGCCGTCGGCAAGCTCCATTTCCGCAGCCACGACGATGACAACGGCTTCACCGAAGAGATCGAGACCCTGCATCTGCACGAGGGCAAGGGCGCGATCAAGAACCTGCTCCGCGGACACGATGACGAGCAGCCGCGCGGCCGCGCGCTTTGGGACCTCTATACGCTGCGCTCGGGCGCCGGCGACACGCATTATCATGACTACGATCGAAAGATCACCGTAAAGGCGGTCGAGTGGCTCGAGCGACACGCGGGCGCGGGCGGCAAGCCCTGGGTCCTCCTCGTGTCTTATCCCAGTCCGCATCCGCCGTTCACGGCACCAAAACGCATTTACGATCTTTATCCCGAACGCGATATGCCTCTGCCCGCGCGCCATGGTCCGGTCGAGCGTTCCGGGCACCCGGCGCTCGAGCACCTGCGGCGCATCGAAGGAATCGAGGACCTGACCGACGAGCGAATGCTGCAGCGGGTTGCTGCGGGCTACTTCGGGCTCATCACGCATCTCGACGAGCAGATCGGTGCAGTGATGAAGGCCGTTGAGCGGCTGGGCCTGCTCGGCACGACACGCATCGCTTACACGAGCGATCATGGCGAGCTTTTCGGTGCCCAGGGAATCTTCGGCAAGAAGAATCTGTATGAGGGCGCCATTGGCGTGCCGCTACTGCTGTCGGGCCCGGGGCTGCCCCCTGGACACGTTACGCGCCAGATCGTCTCGCATGTCGACCTCTTCCCCACACTTATCGAGGGTGCGGGCACCGGGCCCCTGCGCGAAGATCGCGAACTTCCCGGCGTGTCGCTGTGGCCAGCGGCGACCGGCCAGGACGTCGATCGGACGGGCTTCGCCGAGTATCACGCGCAGGGCTCGAAAGCCGGCGTATTCGCGGTGCGCGATGGAGACATGAAGCTCATCTACCACGTCGGCATGCCAGCCCAGTTTTTCGATCTCGCTGCCGATCCGGACGAGGGCCGGGACCTCGCCGGAGACGACCGGTATGCCGCGACCATCGCAGAGCTCGAAGCGCGCCTGCGCTCGATTCTCGATCCCGAGGCGGTGGATTCGCGCGCGAAAGCCGATCAGCGCGCCATGATCGAGCACTGGGGCGGCGTGGAAAAAGTGAAGGAGGCGACCTCTGTCCTCTTTACGCCGCCACCCGGCGTATCGGAGGAAGAAGCGTGGGCGATCCCGCTAAAACCCCAAAATTAACCGCAGATACACGCAGATAAACACAGATCTACACAGACAAGAAACACGGAACCCCGAACTCAGAACCCGGAACAAGGTTTATTAGCCGCCGATGGACGCCGATGCACGCCGATGTAATTAAATACTGAACCGCCAAGGCGCCAAGAACGCCAAGAAGAGTAAAAATTCAATTTGAACAGCGGAGACGCGGAGAGAAGCAGAGTCAAAACCGAACCGCCGAGGCGCCGAGAGAAACAGATTCACCATTAAACTTCCAAGAAAACCCATTTCACGTTTCACGATTCACGATTCACGTTTCACGATTTACGATTCACGATTTACGATTCACAGATCTATGTGGCATCTAACGCCTCCCGCGACCCGCGCGCTGATCACGACGATCGGGGCCGTGTTCCTGCTGCAGCTCCTGCTTGGCGACGTGCTCCTCGTATGGTTCGCGCTCTGGCCGCTCGGCGGGGCCGTGCCGGTTCCGGGCCCAACCACCACCGGTTTCCTGCCCTGGCAGCTCATCACCTATAGCTTCCTGCACGGGAATTTCATGCACCTCCTCTTCAATCTGTTCGGCTTGTTCATGTTCGGTTCGGATGTCGAGCGCCTGTTCGGGCGGCAGCGCTTCCTCATGTATTACTTCGTTTCCGTCGTGACCGCCGGCATCGCGCAGCTCGTGATGTCGGCGGTATCCGGAGCACCGCCCTATCCGACCATCGGTGCATCCGGCGGCTTGTTCGGCTTGCTGCTCGCCTTCGGCCTCTATTTCCCGCGACGCACGATTCTGCTCATCTTCCCGCCCATCCCGATGCCCGCGCGAGTTTTTGTCTTCGTCTACGCCGCGATCGAGCTCTACCTCGGCGTCACGGGAACGCAGGAGGGCGTCGCCCACTTCGCCCATCTCGGCGGAATGCTGGGGGGATTTCTGCTGATCCGCTACTGGCGCCTGCGCCCGCCGCCGCGCTGGTGAAGCGTGATGGATGGGTGATGAATACGCTAAGAGCGCCTGACAAATTGACCGGCCCTGCATTACTCCCCTCCTTTTCAAGGAGGGGTGGATGCGAAGCAGACGGGGTGGTTGCATGGGCACTCCTTGCTCCCACCACCCCGCCCGCTTGCGCGGGCACCCCTCCTCGGGCAGGAGGGGAGTTTATTGTGTCAGGCGCTCTAAGTCAGAGGAATTAGGGATAAGGGATGACAGTTAGACCTGATCCTTCATCAGTCATCGATCATCAATCATCGATCGTCCCTGGCCCAGGTGGCGAGTACAACATCCTTAAGCCAGCCTTCGTCCGCGCTGAACGTCGAGTGCTCGAGCGGTTTACCTTCTCCCGCTTCAGTGCGAAGCTGATGCAACTGCGCTGAACGCAGATTCGCGTCCGCGGTTCCGTAGCCGTAGCGGGCGTAGCGGTCCCGTTCGATCGCGATCTCCTGCTCGGGTGCGTCGGCAAACCAGAGCCACGCTTCCGCAAAGCCTCGCGCCATCCGATCCAGATCCTGAAAAACGGAACCCGCGATGGCAACCGGCTCCTGCCCCTCCTGAAAATAAAATTGCTGGGCTAAGAGGTTACCCGTCCAGACGGCGGCCCACTCCGGCGCACCTTCCGTTGCGTAGAGCGTCAACTCGTCCCGTACCGGTTCACGCAGGATCCGGATGAGCGCGTCGCGCGTCGCCGTGACGCCGTAGCCTAGCCACTCGTTGCCCGCTACCCGCTCCAGCGTCAAGGCCAGCGTCAGCGTTCCGTCTGTTGCCACGGCAACGTATACCGGATGATCGGTCGCAGAGGCGGCGCCAATGCGCTCCGAGGTCTGCGCGGCGAGATGACCTCCGATAAAGCGCGCACTGCCGCGCTCCCCCGCAGCGACGTTCACCCAATCGATCGCGAACTCAAGCGCAGGAAACTCTTCGGAGGCCCTTGCGAAAACGGGGAACGGTATTCCACCCTCGACCTTGAGGTCGTAGCAAAGGGCATCCTTGCCGCTATGCTCCGTGACATCATCGCGGCGCAGCTGGCCCGCGAGCGAGCGCCGAAGCTGCGCTTCGCACGCTTCGCGTTCTTCCAGCGCTCCCGTAATGATCACCGTCGCATGTATTAGCATTGTGCGAAATGGTGATGAGAAATAATGATGAGAAATGGTGATTAATAATGGTGATGAAAAAGCATCACCCACGGTTTGCATTGACAACACTTATCACCAGTTTCCATCACCAGTACTCATCACCAGTACTTATCACCATTCTACGGCCTGGGAAAATTTCGAAGCTTGGCCCCGCCGACAGGGTGTGTCTTAGCGAACAATAGCGTGCCAGAGCTTGTCCAGGCGCTTGAAGGATACCGGATACGGCGTGCGCAGCTCTTGCGCAAAAAGCGACACCCGCAACTCTTCGATACGCCAGCGAAAGTCCTCGAGCCGCGGGTCGGACTCGTGCGCCCGGCGCAGCTTCGCCGCCCGCTCTTCGTACCGGCTCCAGAGCTCCCCGATGTGGGCGGCGTGGCGTTCGTCGCGCTCGGAGTCCTTCGCGTACTTGTCCAGCCGCGCCTGCATCGCCTTCAAATACCGCGGCAGGTCCTGCAGCCGCTCCCACGGCGTCGCGGCCATGAACCCCTTGAACACCAATCGGGCCAGCTGGGTGCGCACGTCGGCAACCGGGCGTGGTGCAACCTTTGCCGCTCCAGCAAGGCGCTGCTGCGCGCGCGGGTACTCCTCGGCGATCGTGCCGAACAGCCGGCAACCCCCGTCAGTGACCGCGGGAAGCCGCGTGCGGGCGCGCGCCCGTAACGCCTCGAACGCCTTTGCCGTGCGCGGCAACTCGTCCTCGCCGATAAATGCGCGGTCGGCGATCGCAGTCAAAAGATCCTCTCTGAGGTCGTCCGCCGAGGCGAGCGCGCGAAAAGCGAGCGCGGCCTGGGTGAACCCCGGCAGGCTTTTTTCGAGCTGGCGCATCTGCTCCTTGAGCGAGAGCCGCATCAGCCGCCGCACGCCCGCGCGCATCGCCGCATCCGCCGCCGGGCGCGTGTCGAACAGCCGGATCGCGACGCTCTCGCCCTCGTCGGCGAGCGCAGGGTAACCGGTGAGCCGCCGGCCGCCGCGCGTAAACGAGATCTCCGCGGGCAAGTCGCCAAAATCCCAGACACGGATCCCGGTCTTCTCGATTCCCGGCTCGTCCGCACTGAACGTAAGACTCGCAGCCTGTCCGAGCTGCGTCTTCAGCGCGGCGAGGTCCCGCCCGATAGCGAGTTCACGCCCCGCCTCGTCCACGACGCGAAAGTTCATGCAGTGATGCGGCGGCGGCTCGACGTCGTCCCACACGTCGGCTGCTACCGGCGCGCCAGCTGCGCGCTGTACATAGCGCCCCAGCGCCGCGGCCAACCGCGGCTGGCTCTCCCCGGAATCCTGCTCTTCCAGGAAGGCCGTGACGTGCTGCGGCACGGGCACGAGATGCCGGCGCAACGGCTTTGGCAGCGCTTTGAAGAGATGCGCGATTTTCTCGCGCACGAGTCCCGGGACCAGCCATTCGAAATGCGCTGGCTCAAGGCGATTCAGCAATTCGAGCGGAACCGTCACGGCCACGCCGTCAAGGGGATGGCCGGGCTCGAATCGATAGCTGAGCTTGAGATCGGCCTCGCCCGCGCGCAGGCGCTCCGGAAACTGCGCCTCGGTAATCTCCGCGGCGGCGTGGCGCATCAAATACTCGCGCGTCAGATAGAGCAGCCGCGGGTTGGCGTGCTCGGCCTCCGCCCGCCACCGTTCGAAGCCCGCGCCATTGACGAGGTCGGGCGCGACGATCCCGTCGTAGAAGTTGAAGATCACCTCCTCGTTCACGAGCACGTCACGCCGGCGCGCTTTGTGCTCCAACGCCTCGATCTCTTTTACCAGTCGACGGTTGTGTTCGAAAAACGGTGCCCGTGTGTCGAATTCGCCCGCCACCAACGCCCGGCGGATGAACACCTCGCGCGCCTCCTTCGGGTTGATCGGCCCGTAGTTGACGCGCCGCCGTGGCACGAGCGTCAGGCCATAGAGCGTCACGCGCTCGTAGGCGGACACCATCGCGCGCTCACGCTGCCAGTGCGGGTCGAAATAATGCCTCTTCACGAGCTCGCCCGCGGCCGCCTCCACCCATTCCGGCTCGATCCGCGCAACGCACCGGGCATAGAGCCGAGTGGTCTCGACGAGCTCTGCGGCGACGACCCATCGCGGCTGTTTCTTACGCAGCCCGGATCCGGGGAAGATGGCGAATCGCACGCCCCGCGCGCCGAGGTACTCTCCGGCCTCCTCGCCCTTGCACCCGATGTTGCCCAGCAGCCCCGCGATGAGCGCACGGTGCACCTGCTCGTCGGTTGCCGGCTTCTCGTTCGCGCGCATTCCCATCTGAGCGACGAGCGCCGCGAGCTGGTGGTGGACATCGCGCCACTCCCGCAGCCTCCTTTGCGAGAGAAACTGCTCGCGCAACTCCTGCGACAGCTTGCGGTTCGACTTCCTGTGCTCAATCGCCTCCTGGAAGTGGTGCCAGACCTTGAGCAATGCGAGGAAGTCCGACTGCTCGTCATGAAACCGGGCGTGTGCCCGGTCTGCCGCGTCAGCCCGCTCGAAGGGGCGCTCGCGCGGATCGTTCACTTCGAGCACGGCGGCGATGATGAGCATTTCGGCAAGGCATTGCTCGTGCTCGGCCGCGAGGATCATGCGTGCGACGCGCGGATCGATCTGGAAGCGCGCGAGCCGCCGACCCAGCGGGGTAAGGCTATTCGATTCATCCACCGCCCCCAGCTCGGCGAGAAGCTGGTAGCCGTCCGCGATCATGCGCGGCGCGGGCGGGTCGAGGAAAGGAAAGCGCTCGACATCGCCCAACCCCAGCGCCTTCATGCGCAGGATCACCGACGCGAGCGATGAGCGCAGGATCTCGGGATCGGTGTATTGCGGCCGGGCATCGTAAT
>JAQBFV010000156.1:0-9265 GCA_032123035.1 Betaproteobacteria bacterium
CGGGCGACTAGAGAAAGGCAACACACGAGGCCAACGTTCGGATCGTTACGCCAGTCCGCACGAGGTTCTCTGAATCGGAGGGGGTCATCATGGGAAGGCTCACACAATTACTTGGCGCACTGGCCGTCGCAATCGCGCTGGTCGCATCCGCGCCAGCAGGCGCGCAACAAGCGCAAAGCGGCTCGGCTGATACGCAGGCGCAACGCCAGAACGCGCAACCGCTCAACAATGCACCGGTGTGGCGTGAAGTGCGCTCGGGTTCCCCGGGCTTTACCAATGTGCAGGGCGTGGAAACCGGGGTGCTCGTCCAGAGCGGCGGGGAGACGTGGCGCCAGGTGCGGGTGCCGATCGCGTTCTGGGGCGGCGTTGTGATTGCCGCGGCAGTATTGGGACTCGCCTTCTTCTACCTGCTTCAGGGCGCAATCGGCGTCCATAAGCAGCAGCCCGGCGGACGTCTGATCCAGCGCTTCTCGCCTGCAGACCGTCACGCGCACTGGTTGATGGCCATCAGCTGGTCAATCCTGGCCATTACGGGTCTCATTCTCTCCCTTGGCAAGACGGTGCTGCTGCCGGTTCTGGGCTACACCGTTTTCGCGTGGCTTGCTTCAATGTCAATTACGCTCCATAACTTCACGGGGCCGATCCTGATTGTCGCTGTGCCCTGGTTGTTCATCCGTTTTGTCCGGGACAACGGTTTCGGCAGCGAGGACGTCAAGTGGCTGCTGAACCTGCCGAAGTTTCTGATGGGCAAGGAGTATCCTTCTCACCGCTTCAATGCCGGCGAGAAGCTCATCCCGTTCTGGCTGTTGCTACCCACCCTCTGCATCGTCCTGATTGTGACCGGCCTCGTGATGGTCTTCCCGAACTTCGGGCAAGGGCGCGAAACAATGCAGGTGGTCAATACGGTTCACATGGTTTCATCGTATATGGCAATCGCGATGGGGCTTATCCACATCTTCTATGGGACGATCGGCTCGCCCGGCTCCTACGCTGGAATGCGTTACGGCTATGTGGACGAGAACTGGGCCAAGGAGCATCACCTGCGCTGGTACGAGGACATCGTTGCCGGCAAGGCGCGCGAGAGATTCGCTGAACCTGGCGAAGGCCCTCCCGAGAAAGCCGCGCCGCCGGGCAAGCCACGCACGGCCTGACGGTCCCGCAACGACCACCGTTCGCCAACGCCGCCGACTGGCGGCGTTGTGCTGTTGCTGTGTGAGCAGCGCCGTCGATCACGGCGCGACCGCTGATGGCTTGGGCTTCTCTTACGTTCACTCTTACGTTCAGGAAACGGCCGGCGCGTCATGCACGATACCCCACCTTTTGCTGCGCTAACTGGCACAGTCTGCCCCGATTCGGGACAGAATTGATCTGAATCAATCCGCCGCTTTGGCCTCTACCTGAGAATCGACCCATGCAGGTGATTACCACAGACGTGGCCATCGTCGGTGGCGGTGGCACGGGCTTGCGAGCAGCCATTGCGGCAGCCGAAACCGATCCGGGTCTCCGGATCGCGCTGATTTCAAAAGTCGTACCGATGCGCAGCCACACCGTCGCCGCGGAGGGCGGATCGGCAGCGGTCGTGCGCTCCGACGATTCGCTCGACAATCATTTCGATGACACGGTCTCGGGCGGCGACTGGCTGTGCGACCAGGATGTCGTCGAATACTTCGTTGCCAATTGCACCCGCGAGATGACGCAGCTCGAGCACTGGGGTTGCCCGTGGAGCCGCAAACCCGACGGGCATGTGAACGTGCGCTTCTTCGGCGGAATGAAGGTGCAGCGCACCTGGTTCGCCGCAGACAAGACCGGCTTCCACATGCTGCACACGCTGTTCCAGACGTCGATGAAATACCCCTCGATCACGCGCTACGACGAGTTCTTCTGCTGCGACCTGATCGTGGAGGACGGGCGCGTACAGGGTGTACTCGCCATCGAAATCGCGACCGGCGAGTTCTACCTCTTCAAATGCAACGCGGTGATCTTTGCAACCGGCGGCGCGGGACGCGTCTTTGTCCAAAACACCAACGCGGGCATCGTGACCGGCGATGGCATGGGCATAGCCTACCGCCACGGCGCGCCCCTGCGCGACATGGAGTTCATGCAATGGCACCCGACGGCATTGCCCGGCACGGGCATCCTGATTACCGAGGCCTGCCGCGGGGAAGGCGCGATTCTCACCAACAAGGATGGTTACCGCTATCTCCAGGACTACGGTATGGGACCGCCCGACCCCTGGCCGCGAGCGAAGGCGATGGAGCTCGGGCCGCGCGACCGTTTGTCCCAGGCGTTCTGGCACGAGGAGCAGAAGGGACGGACGATCGCGACCCCGCGCGGCCAGGTCGTGAACCTCGACTTGCGGCACCTTGGCGCGAAGAAGATCCATGAGCGGCTTCCGCTCATCACCGAAGTCGCGCACACGTTCGTGGGCGTGGACCCGGTGACGACGCCGATTCCGGTGTGCCCGGCAGTGCACTACACCATGGGCGGCATCCTCAGCGACGTCACCACGGCAACACCGTTGAAGGGCCTCTACGCGGCGGGCGAGTGTTCGAGCGTCGGCATTCACGGCGCGAACCGCCTGGGCTCGAACTCGCTTGCCGAGCTATGCGTGTTCGGGAAACCCGCGGGTGAGAACGCCGCCCGCTACGCGCGTTCCGTGACCCATAGCAGCTCGTCGGCCGTCGAAAAACAGGCCCAGGCCGCCGCGGAAGCCGTGCTGTCGCTGCTCAAGCGCGAGCGCGGCGAGCGGCTCGCCACGATTCGCGACGAGATGCATGATGCCATGGAAGCCGGAGTTCGCATCTACCGCAAGGCGGATTCCATGCAGACGGCGTGCGACAAGATCGGCGAGCTGCGCGAGCGCTACCGCAAGGGCGTCAAGCTCGATGACTCGACCCGCGCGTTCAATACCGAATGGCTGACCGCGATCGAGCTCGGCTTCACGCTCGACGTTGCCGAGGTCATCGCGCACTCGGCGCTGAACCGCCGCGAATCCCGCGGCTCACACTCGCGACTGGACGAATACCAGGAACGCGACGACGTCAATTTCTTGAAGCACACCGTTGCCCACTACAACGGCACCGGCGCGCCGCGGATCGAGTACACGCCAGTCACGATCACCAAGTCGCAGCCGAAGCAGCGCGTTTACGGCGGCGCGGGCAAGAAAGCGGAGATGACCTGAGGCGCGCCGTCATGGTCGAGACACGGACAATCGAGATGGAGGTGCTGCGCTACCACCCGGAGCGCGATGCCGAACCGCACCTCCAGAGCTACCAGGTGCCCTTCACGCATGACATGTCAGTGCTGCAGGGCCTGCAGTACGTCAAGGATCATCTCGACGGCTCGCTCACGTTCCGCTGGTCATGCCGGATGGCGATATGCGGCAGCTGCGGTCATATGGTCAACGGCGTGCCACAACTGTCCTGTCACACGTTCCTTCGGGATTATTTCCCCGGCAAAGTCCGGGTCGAGCCGCTCAACCATTTCCCGATCCTGCGCGATCTCGCAGTGGACCAAACCGATTTCCTGAAGAAGCTCGAGTCGATCAAGCCCTACATCATCCCGGCCGAGAACAAGCCGGTCGAAAGCGGTGAGTTCCTGCAAACGCCCGCGCAGCTCGACCGCTTCTATCAGTTCTCCCAGTGCATCAATTGCCTGCTCTGTTACTCCGCTTGCCCGCAGTACGGCCTGAACTCGGAATTCATCGGTCCGGCGGCAATGGCCCTGCTGCATCGCTATAACGCCGACTCGCGTGATGCGGGCCGGGCCGAGCGAATGCCGATCGTGAACGCCGAAGAAGGCGTCTGGAGCTGCACCCTCGTGGGCTACTGCTCCGAGGTCTGCCCCAAGGGAGTGAACCCCGCGAATGCGGTCAATCAGAACAAGGTGAACAGCGCGCTTGATTACTTCCTCAGGTTTGTCACGCCGAGGGGGACCGGCCGGTGACAGTGCGCAAGCCTTATCGTCGGTCGATGGCCGGTTGGTGGCGCAGGAACCCCTTCTTCGTGCGTTACATGCTGCGTGAACTGACCGCGCCGTTCGTCGCGATCTATGCGGTGATCCTTCTCGTGGGTCTCGTGCGGCTTGCCCAGGGCGAAGCCGCCTACGACGCGTGGTTCGCCGCCCTGACGCACCCGGCCTCGATCGCGATTCACTGGCTGCTGCTCGTTGCCCTCATCTACCACTCGGTGACCTTGTGGCAGGTCATGCCGAAAACGATGCCGCCCCTGAAGGTTGCGGGGCACACGCTGCCCGAGCTCGGCGTGACGGCGCTGGGACTGCTCGCCACCCTCACCGTCTCGGTCGTGGTTTACGCCCTGGTCAGATGGCTATGAACCCGAAACGCTCGAATGCACCGATCTTCTGGGCGCTCTTCGGGGCTGGTGGCGCGCTTGCCGCGCTGGTGGGTCCGATATTGGTCCTGATAACCGGCATCATCACACCGGTGGGCTTATGGATGCCACGGGCCGCGCTCTCCTACGAACGTGTCCTCACTGGCGCGCAGCATTGGGCTGGGAAGCTGTTCTTGCTCGCTGTGGTCTCGCTCTTCCTCTGGCATGCTGCGCACCGGATTTTTCACGTTCTGCACGACGTTGGGATCCATGCCGGCACGGGCGCCAAGCTGCTCTGCTATGGTTCTGCCCTGTTGGGAACGGTGATCGCGGCAGCCGCGCTGCTCGCCATCGGCTTCTAGCTTCTTTAACTTCGTGACGAGTGACGGGTGGCTTCGCCTGAAGGATGAAGGATGAAGGATGAAGGATGAAGGATGAAGGATGAAGGATGAAGGCGGAAGGCGGAAGGCGGACGGGTTTTTGACTTGTGTCTGTGTTTATCTGCGGCTAAATAAACTTGGGTTTCAAACTCGACCCGTTTCACGATTCACGATTCACGGCTTTCGAGCGTTTATCTGCGGTTAAATTCTTGTTCTTGATTTTTCTTGACGGTTAGTTTGGGTCGAGGCTGCGCAGCGCGCGAACGCGCTCCTGACCGGCGGCCAGCATGAGATTCCACTCCGTCGCCGCGGTGAGAAAGCGGGCGCCAAGCTTCACCACCTGCTCGATGCGCTTGGGATCACCGCCCGTCAATCCACCGACGCCCGGAAACTTGCCGTGCTGGCGGCACGCCGTGACCACACGTCCTATTGCGGCGAGAACCTTGGGATGGGTGAGCTCGCCCGCGACGCCAAGATCGGTAGCGAGATCGTTGCTGCCCACGTGCACGATGTCCACGCCCGGCACGGCGGCGATAGCCTCCACGTTCTCGAGCGCTGCCTGGTTTTCGATCATGACGATGAGAAGCGTTGCGTCATTTAATGCCTGGCGCGCCTCGAGCGCCGGCAGCGTCCGGTAGCCAAGCTGCGGCCAGCTGCCATAGGCGCCGCGATTCCCGAGCGGCGCGAACTTGCAGTGCCCGACCGCCTGGCGCGCATCCTCCGCCGAGCCTACGTCCGGCATGACGATGCCGAGCGCACCGCTGTCCAGCATCCGTAGTGCGGCAGCGTAATCGCGATCGGGGACACGAACCAGCGGGGTGACACCGGCACCGAGTGCGGCGACCGAGATCTGGGCGACGGTCTCCTCCGGCGTGGCCGTATGCTGCAGATCGAAGTAGAGCGCATCGAAGCCGCAGGTCCTGGCGGCCAGCGCGATATCCACGGTACGCGCATGCCGGATCATGAGAGCAAGGCCCAGCCCGCCGCTTTTCAGCCGCTCAGCGAGTGGGTTCAACAACGCGTTGGGCGAACTCAAATCTATCTCCTACTCTTGCTAAATGCGTGAATGGTGAATGGCGAATGGTGAACGGTGAACGGAGATCCGACTTGTGCCTTGTATTCTAAGTTTCTCTTGGCGTCTTGGCGGTTCAATTCGAATTATTGCTTCTCTCCGTGTCTCCGCGGTTCAATTCTAGTTCTTGCTTCTCTTGGCGGCCTTGGCGGTTCACTTCTAGTTCTTGCTTCTCTCCGCGCCTCCGCGGTTCAATTATTGATCCTGCTTCTCTCGGCGTCTCGGCGGTTCAATTTGTAAGTCTCGCCTTCTTGGCGGTCTTGGCGGTCTTGGCGTCTTGCCGGTTCATTGCTAGAACTTCGCCGGATCAAAGGCAAGCACACTCCCCGCCCCGTGGACGACCTCACGCGCGAGCGCAACCGCTTTCGGCAGCTCGTGCTCCGCGTAGAACCGAGCGGTCGCGAGCTTGCCTTCGAGAAATTCCCGGTCCGCGTCCGGTTGCTTAAGCTGCTCGCTGGCAATCAGCACGGCGCGGGCCATCATCCAGCCCCCTGCCACGGTGCCGAAGAGCTTGAGGTACGGCACCGACACCGCCGCGACCGCCTTTGCGTCCCGCGGAAAGGTATCGACAATCCACCGCGTCGCATTTTCAAGATTATCGATACTCTCCTTAAAATTGACGCGCAGGGAATCTGCTATCCCTACCGTTACACCCAGTTGCGCGTCAATTTCGCGCATCGCCTCGATCACCGCCAGCGCCGTCGCGCCCCCCTCGGCGCCGACCTTGCGCCCGACGAGATCGTTCGCCTGGATGCCCGTCGTGCCCTCGTAGATGGTCGTGATGCGCGCATCGCGCAGGTACTGCGCGGCGCCCGTCTCCTCGACAAAGCCCATGCCTCCGTGAACCTGGACACCGGTGGAGGCGATCTCCACTGCCTGCTCGGTGCACCAGCCCTTGACCACCGGCGTGAGCAGATCGAGCACCGCGTAGCTGCGCCGCTTCTCGGCGGCATCAGGGTGGTGTTTCGACTTGTCGAGCAATGCGGCGGAGAAATACGCGAGAGCGCGCATTGCCTCTGTCTGGGCCTTCATCGACAGCAGCATCCGGCGCACGTCGGGGTGATGGATGATGGTGACGCGGTCTCCGCTTCTCTGGCCGATCTCGCGACCCTGCACGCGCGTCTTCGCGTATTCCAGTGCGTGCTGGTAGGCCCGCTCCGCGAGCGAGATCCCCTCGAGGCCGACGCCAAGCCGTGCGTGGTTCATCATGGTGAACATGTACTCGAGCCCGCGGTTTTCTTCTCCCACCCGGTAACCAATAGCCCCCTTCTGATCGCCGTAGGCGAGGACGCACGTGGGGCTCCCATGGATGCCCAACTTGTGCTCGATCGAGACGCACCGAATGTCGTTGCGCTCCCCGGGCGTGCCGTCTGCCTTCGGCACGAACTTCGGGACGATGAAGAGCGAAATTCCCTTGATCCCCTCCGGGGCGTCAGGAGTGCGGGCTAAGACGAGGTGAACGATATTTTCTGCGAGGTCGTGCTCGCCCCAGGTAATGAATATCTTGGTGCCCTGGATGCGGTAGTGATCGGCTTCCGGCACCGCGCGCGTGCGCACCGCTGACAAGTCCGAGCCGGCCTGAGGCTCCGTCAAGTTCATCGTTCCGCACCATTCGCCCGACGTGAGCTTCGCAAAGTAGAGGTTCCGCTGCTCAGGCGAGCCGTGGATACGCAGCGCTTCGAGCACGCCGGACGTCAGCATTGGGGCAAGGCAGAACGAGATGCAGGCGCTGCTCCAGATCTCCTGCACCGGCATGGCGACGATGTGCGGCAGCCCCTGCCCGCCGTACTGTGGCTGCCCGCCCAGGCCGTTCCAGCCAGCCTCGATGAACTGCTGGTACGCCTCCTTGAAACCCTGCGGAGCCGTAACCTTTCCGTCGGCGAGCCGGGCGCCTTCCTTGTCGCCTTGGCGATTGAGCGGGTCCAGCACTTCACGCGCGAACTTGCCCGCCTCCTCCATCACCTGACCGACGAGTTCGGCATTGGCCTCCTCGCAACCCGGCAGCGCGGTAACCTCGGCGAGCCCCGCGATCTCGCGGATGGCGAACAGCATGTCCTTCAGCGGTGCTACGTACACAGACATATTGCCGGCGTGCCCGATCTGGCCTGCGGTGGAATGTGACTAGGTGACTAGGTAACTAGGTAACTAGGTAACTAGGGAAGGTCTGAACAAGTGAACAATTTATGCTGGTTGAGGTGCTGAAGCGATGAATGAGGTTGGCGAATCGGGGTTTGGCCGCCGCTCGAGGCCCGATTGGGCCCGATTGGTACCTTGTTACCGTTCATCGGGCGCACCTCTGCTGTCCGAGCAGCAACGTTCGTCGCACCATGAACAGATTCGCCAGCGCGCAGGCCACGAACAATCGGTTGGCGTTCTTGGCGATACCGCGGTAGCACACCTTGACGAAGCCGAAGATGCGTTTGATCACCAGAAACGGATGCTCGCCCTTGGCCCGCACTTTCGATTTGTTTCGATTCTTCGAGCGCTCAGCATCGGTCAGCGGATGGTTGCGGCTCGCCTTGGCCTGGGTGAAGTCGCTGGCCTTGGGCGCAACGCTTTGAATCACCTCGGTCTGCCCGACGTAGGCACTGTCGCCCCACACCCGGGTCTCGCCCCCATGCAGCAATTGCGGCAGTGCCTGACTATCGTGCACGTTGGCCGGGGTCGCCACCACCGAGTGGATGAGCTTGAGCTTGCTGTCCACCCCGACATGCGCCTTCATGCCGAAGTACCACTGGTTACCCTTCTTGGTCTGGCGCATCTCAGGGTCACGCTCACCCGATTGGTTCTTGGTCGACGAAGGCGCGCTGATGATCGTCGCGTCCACGATCGTGCCGCTGGATACCTTCAGGCCCTGGGCTTGCAAGTACCGCCCCACCTGCTCGAACAGCTGCCGGCCCAGTCCGTGATGCTCCAACAGATGCCGGAACTTGCACACCGTGGTCTCATCGGGCGCCGGCTCCCGGCCCAAGTCAATGCCCACGAATGCTCGCATGGCCGCCGAGTCATACAACGCCTCTTCCACCGCCGGGTCCGACAGGTTGAACCAGTGCTGCAGGAAGCAGATCCGCAGCATCCGCTCCACTCCGACCGGTGGGCGGCCGTTGCCGGGCTTCGGATAGACGGGCTCGATCAGCGCGCACAGCTCGGCCCACGGCACCACGCGCTCCATCTCGGAAAGAAACACCGCGCGGCGCGTGGTCTTGGCGTATTGGTCGAACCCCGAGGTGGACAGCGTCATCTGTTTCATCGTTGCTTACCCCCGTTCAGTTTCGCTCACGCTATGACAACGCAATAGCGAAAAAGATCGGGGCTTAATCAGAGATTCCCTAGAATCGTCGATAGCGCGAAGCGAGGTGAAGCCAATACTTTCTGTATTGGCGAGTCGAGCGACAAAGCTAGCGGCGGTTCTGGCCGTAACTCCTTGAGGGCTGGCGCGGTTTTGGCATGGTGCTTCGTAAGGAGCGCGCACAGGTTGCGGG
>JAQBFV010000157.1:0-3728 GCA_032123035.1 Betaproteobacteria bacterium
ACGTAGGGCGGTCTAACCACCCATCACCCATCACCCATCACCCATCACCCATCACCCATCACCCATCACCCATCACGAATTACAGAAATCAAGAAGATGACAACCAAAAATAAACGGCTCCTCCTGCCCGACACGATGGCGCGTCCTGGCTGGGATTTCGTGAAGACCCGTGCGGACGTGGAGGCCATCGCGTTTTCCCCGCGCATTCAACCGCTGGAGTTCCAGCGGCTCCTGCGCGATGTAGACGGCGTTGCGCTCACCTACACGCCCTTGCGCGCGGTCGACATCGAAGCGGCGCCGCGGCTGCGTGCGGTCGGGCGGATCGGCGTCGGCTACGACGCGGTAGACGTTGAAGCGCTGACGCGCCGCGGAATCCCGTTGATGACTTGCGGCACCGACAATTCACCCACCGTGGCCGAGTACGCGATGTTGATGATGCTTGCGCTGTGCAAGCGCGGCGCGGCGATGGACGCCATCACCCGGCAAGGCCGCTGGTCCGAGCGCTTCGACGCACTCCCCACCGAGCTGCTGGGTAAAACGCTGCTCATCATCGGTTTCGGGCGCATCGGGACGCGCATCGCCAAGCGCTGCCTCGCCATGGAGATGGCCGTCGAGGTCTACGACCCCTACGTCGCGGCAGAGGCGGTGCGCTCGGCGGGTTGCGAGCTGGTCACTGATCTCGATGCCGCGCTGCCGCGCGCCGATTTCGTGACTATCCACTGTCCCAAGACGCCGGAGACGGCGGGAATGTTCGATGCCGCCCGGCTGGCGCGCATGAAGCCCGGGGCCCGGCTCATCAACACGGCGCGCGGTGGGCTGGTCGATGAGGCCGCGCTCTACTCCGCGCTCGCCGCAGGAAAGCTCGCCGGCGCGGGAATCGACGTGTTCTCGCCGGAGCCGCCGCTGAGCGATAACCCCCTCTTCACGATGCCGAACGTCATCGCGGCGCCACACATGGCCGGGAACTCGCGCGAATCGCTTGATCGCAAGTCGCTGACGGTCACGCGCAATCTGCTGAGCGTGCTGGATGGGAAGCCGAACCGCGAATACGTGGTGAATCCCGAATCGCTTCGCAATCTGAAGGCGTAACAGCGACTAGCCGCAGATAAACGCCGATCATAGGAAGCAAGTGATGGATAAGGGTGATGAGAGATGGTGATGATTAGTGGTGATGTACGACGGCTCCGACGTTCTTTATCACCATTTCCCATCACCAGTACTCGTCACCAGTACCCATCACTCTTTTCCGGTGACGGGTCACCGGTCACTGTAGTTAAGCGGCCTGGCGCATTGCCTGCAGCTGACGGGCGATGAAGGCCTTGACCATCTCGTGCGCGCGGTCCGTCTGCGGTCCGGGTTTTGCGATCCACTCGTGCTCGCAGCCCTCGAAGATTTCCAGCTGGCACTCGCCGCCGGCCGCGCGGTAGGTCGCTGCGAATTTCTCCTGAATCGGTGGAATGACGTTGTCGTCAAGCCCGCCCTGCATGATCAGCATCGGCGGTAGTGACACTGCCTCGCGGCGGTCGAGAATCTCCTGGGGATTGCCCTCGTGGACGAGCTCCGGCGGGTCAAAGTACGTTTTGGACTTCTGCATCATTTCCGCGCGCTTCATTTTCTCAGCCTGCAGGAAGCGGGCGTGCGGATCGCTGATGGGCGAGCGCGTTGCAACATAAGCGAGCGTTGCGTCAACGTTCGGGGCCGCGGACAACGGGTGCGCGTTGTAGCGCGGATCGCGCGGGCGCAGGGCGAGCAGCTGCGCGACGTGACCGCCGCTCGAGCTTCCGAGCACGCCGAGACTGGAGGGATCGCCGTTCCATTCCTTCGCCTTTGTCTTGAGCCAGCGAACGCCGAAGTTCGCATCCTGGACTGAAGCGGGGTACGGTGCTTCCGGGGCGAGCGTCAGATCGACGGCCACCACCAGGATGCCGCTTTTTGCGACGGCTTCATCCATCGGCACGTTGGCCAGGCGGTCCTTGTTGTTCCACGCGCCACCGTGCAGATCGAGCAGCGTCGGGAACGGCCCCGCGCCTTGCGGCTGGTAGATGCGTGCCATCAGGGTCCGTTTCGGCGTGCGCCGGAACTCCGCTTCCCAGACCTTGATCTCGTACTTGTTCGCGGGGTTGTAAGTCGTGGCCATTTTCGATTCTCCCTCGAGGCAGTAAATGGGGTCGAAGCGATGATACCTGTACTCGGATGGATGGGGGCGGGGGCGATGACTAGGTGACTAGGCGACCAGGTGACTAAGCGACTAAGTGACTAAGTCATAAAAGAATAGAACTTGCGGTTGCTCACGCGCCCCTGGTCAGCCGGTCGGTCACCCAAGTCGTTCGTCGACCGTCGGTGCTCCGGCCTGTTGCGTTGGCCGTTGGTGTTCCGGCCTGTTGTAAGGTGAGCCCACTTTCAGTAAGGTTCATGGCGGGGACGGGACAAGGGCCGCGTTCTGTGGCACCTGACCTAATCGAAACGACCCAGTAAACCAAAACCAGGAAAACGAACATGCACAGCCACGCCGATCTCACCCAGAACACAGCGGTGCCAATATCCGATATTGCTTTTACCGGTTGCGAGGTGCTCGACGCCGTGCGCGCGAAGGCGCAGGCCCAGGCTCGGCCGGCCGCGAAAGGGAAGGGACGGGCAAAGCCCGCGGGTCGCCGTATCGTTAAGGTGGGCGGACGCCACGTCAAGACAATCGACGTGCATGCCCACTGCGTGATACCGGAGACGCTCGCGATGTGCGGACGGACGCTCCAGGAGCAGCGCGGGCCGGGCATGGAGGAGGTCGGCCCGCGACGCATACGCGAGATGGACAAGCAGGGCATCGACGTCGAGGCGCTCAGCATCAATCCGTTCTGGTACAAGGCGGAGCGCGATCTCGCGGCCCAGGTGGTCAGGATTCAGAACGAGAAGCTGGCGGAGTTCTGCGCGACCTACCCCGACCGTTTCGTCGCGTTCGCCTCAGTGGCGCTGCAATTTCCGGACCTCGCGGTGCAGCAGCTCGTGGACGGCGTGAAAAGGCTGGGGCTGCGCGGCGCGGCGGTCGGCGCCAGCGTCGCGGGAGAGGAATTTTCCGACCCGAAGTTTCATCCGTTCTGGGCAAAAGCGGAGGAGCTCGGCGTCTTGATCTTCATCCATCCGCAAAGCACGCCGGATCTTGCGAACAGATTCAAGGGCAACGGCTGGCTCGCCAACACAATCGGCAACCCGCTCGACACCACGATTGCGCTTTCGCACCTGATCTTCGAAGGGACGCTCGACCGCTTTCCCGGGCTGAAGATCTGCTCGGCCCACGGCGGGGGCTTCCTGCCATCCTACGCGCCGCGCTCGAACAACTGCCTGCGCGTCGCGCCCGACATGGACACGGGCGTCAAGCTGAAGAAGAAACCGACCGCGTACCTGAGGGACATGTACTACGACACGCTGGTGTTCACGTCGGAAGCGCTGCGGCACCTGGCCGCGGAGGTGGGCTCGAACCGCCTCGTCATCGGCACCGACCACCCGATCCCATGGCAGAGCAAGTCGGTGGACCACATACTCAAGGCGCCGGGCTTCAGCGCCAAGGAGCGCCGGGCGATGCTCGGGGAGACGGCAGCGAAGCTGCTTGGCATCGACCCCGTGGTGCGCTGACAGCCCACGGGGTCGCGTTCAACGTTCCGGGTTCAGAGTTCAACGTTCCGGGTTCAAAGTTCCAAGTTCGAGGGCTAACCACGTAACCTGGAACCTGGAACCTG
>JAQBFV010000158.1:0-3061 GCA_032123035.1 Betaproteobacteria bacterium
CCGTGGCCGCCGTGTACAGCGTCGATCCAGTTGTCCGCAGCCCCGAAGAAGTCGTCGAGTCGTTGTTTCGCGATCCGCTGGTACCGCCGGTGAAACAGCCCGCGTTTTGAGCGGTCTATCCGCCCTTGATACTTCCCCTTAATTTCCTTCTCTGTTTTACTTCACGTCTACTTCCCCCGCTGAGACATCTCTCATTGGTCTCCTTCTTCGTTTCCTTCTCCCTGACGCCCGGCGGAATTATGCTGGTTTGGGGCGCGATTTGCTTGTGAATTGAAATGTGCTCCGGGAGGTTTGGCAAAACCTCCCGGAGCGGTCCGCACGGGACAGTGCTCCCATGGGACGACCCCAGGATAAACCACGATCCAGAAATACGGCCAGACCGGCACGGTCGCGTGACTGTCTGCGCAAAGGATGCAGCCAGGTTTTTCAGCCGGCGCGCTGGAATCAACGCTATTGCCAGGGGACAGAATGCACCCGACAGTTGCGGCGCTGGCAAGCTGCCAAACGCCAACGCGCTCACCGGCAGTCACCCGCTAACAGAAAGCGGCACGCCCAGGCAGAGGCAAAACGTCGGCGAGCCCGAGCTGCACAGCCAGCAGGGAACGAATCCGTCGCCGATAAGAACACCACCAGCCAGGACGGCGCGTGGTCACGTAGCGAAGAAATTCCGGCCGAATTCTGCGACCGCCCCGGATGTTATGAACCGCTGCCTGACGACACGCGTGCGCCGGCGCGGTACTGCTGGTCTGATTGCCGACGGGCTATGCGACGAGTGCGTGGTCGCGAACGTAAGTGGTTAATACGCAATCGCTACCACGCACCGCGCGATCGTCGTGCGGCATCTCAAACAGCAACCGGTCAACCGCCGAAACAGCAACCGGTCTCGACACAGAAGACAACGCACGACGCCGCAAAACAAGTCGGCGACTATAGGAACAACCAACAGAAAGCACTATCTTCCCAGGCCATCCAACGGCATCCACCAGGACCAACCGGACAAGATGGCCATTCAAAAACGAATCCTGATCGCCGATCGCGTCCGCCGCCCACCGGCTGACGGATTCTCTTGGATCGATCGCCGTTTTTTGCGCGAGTTTGCCGTTCGGCTTTCCGGCGATGCGGTCTTTTTGTATCTCTTTCTGGCCGCCGTCAGTGACAAGCACGGCTTGTCGTACTACTCCGATACCACACTGGCCCTGCGGTTGCGCGTTGGTGAAGCGGCCATCCTTCAAGCTCGCGAAGAACTTGTTACTTACGACTTGGTGGCGTACCAGGCACCGCTGACGCAGGTCCTTTCCCTTCCCAAGTCGCCACTGGAACGGAGGAGCCGATGGTCATGAAAGTCTCGCTGTGGGCGGAGATCCGGCGGTTGCACGAAATCCAGCGATTGTCGAAAAACGCCATCGCCAGACAGTTAGGCTGTTGCCACAAGACGGTCAGTAAGGCGTTGGCGATGGAACAATCACCCAGGCAAACTGTCGGACCATCGCGGACCAGCAAGCTCGATGGTTACAAACCTCAGATCGATCAACTCATTGCTCAATACCCGAACCTTTCCGCCGTTCGCGTTTTGGAGGAAATCGCCAAGGGCGACCACGGCTATCAAGGCAGAATCACGTTAGTCCGCGACTACTTGCGCACGATTCGTCCAGCACGGGGCCGGGTCTATCAAGAAGTGTTCTATGAGCCAGGCGAAGCATTGCAAGTCGATTGGGGTGAGTGTCATCGCTTGAAAATTGGCGACACATCACGCCGCGTTTCGGTGCTGGTGGCCGTGTTGTGTTACAGCCGGCTGTGTTACATCGAATTCAGTCTGGCCGAGAAAAAAGAGGATTTCTATCGCTGCATCGTCAATGCTCTGGAGTTCTTCGGCGGTAGCTCACGGAAAATCATTTTCGATAATCTGAAGGCCGCGGTCATCAGCGGCTCTGGCAGACACGCCTGTTTTCACCCCGAGTTCCTCGAACTGTGCGGGGACTTCTGCATGCAGCCGATCGCCTGTGCCAGACGCGATCCGGAATCGAAGGGGATGGTGGAGACGAATGTCCGCTATGTCAAACAGAACGCCCTGCAAGGACGTGACGACGAACTGACTTGCTGGGAGGATTACGGGGTCCTGGCGGAATATTGGCGGGACCAGGTGGCCAATGTGCGGGTGCATGAAACGACGCGGGAACGTCCCGCGGACCGCTTTGGGCAGGAACAACCGCTGCTTCGTGCCCTACCGCCAACTCGCTTCGACACGGATGAAATCGTGACGGCCGTGGTCAGCTCGCATGCCCGCGTTCGATTCGATTCGAACCGGTACTCCGTGCCGACGAAAGTGGCCCGCAAGACGGTGCTGGTGCGGGCCGATCCTCGTCATGTCCGTGTTCTCTACCAGGGCGAACAAGTCGCCTGTCATGCACGTTGCTTCGAGCGGCGACAGTTGATCTGCCTGGACGAGCATCTGCTGGAGGCCAAGACCTTACGCCGCCGCCAAACAAAGAACTCGATAGAAGCAGCGTTTGACAACCTGGGCGAGGCGGCGAAAACGTTTCACCTGAAATTGCTGTCACGGCCGGTCAAGCCGCTGGTTCATCTTCGCCGCTTGTTAAAGCTGGCTCAACTTTATGGGCGTGAGGAAATGCTGACGGCCATCGAACAAGCAAACCAATACGAAACTTACGACGCGGATTATGTCGAAGCCCTCGTGCATCAGCAGCGCCGCCAACGCGAACTGCCTTCACCCACGGAAGTGCTGCCGGTGCGCCCCGAATGGATTGAAGAAACCGACTACGATTCGCCGGACCCGGCCTGTTACGACCGGTTGTTCGAGGATGATGATCCTAATACCGAAGAGGCATGAAGTATGACACCCCGCGACAAACAACTTCACGAGCAGCTTCAGGAAGATCTGAAGCAATTGAAACTGACTTCCATCCTGGAACAGTATTCCGATCTTCTCGACGAGGCGGCCCGCAAGAACACTTCGATGTTGGAAGTGCTCTGCTTGTTGATTGGCGGCGAGGCCGCGGCCCGTTCGGAAAGGACCTTGCAACGCCGTATCGCACAAGCACGT
>JAQBFV010000159.1:0-2623 GCA_032123035.1 Betaproteobacteria bacterium
ACGCCACCAGCACCCTGTCAATGCCACCATTCTACGTTCCCAGAGGCCTCGCAAAAGTCGCTGGACCAGCACACCACACGTGATTGATAAACGCTGGTCGAACCGGATTCCGAGATGTGATTTTTCAGAATATGGATCACCAGCGCTGCTGCAAGTCGGTTGGCGCGCACGTTCAGGTAGCGGCGAAAGATGGCCGATGCGGCCAGCGCTATGCGGCACGCTGCAACTTAACAGTTGGCAGGTGCTGGCGCCCCTGGCAGCGTCCAACTTCCAAGGTGAAGCGATCACCGGGTTGTCCGGCCACCAGCGTCTGCGGTTTAGCACAACGCGAGCGGCGAGGCCACTTGGGGCGGGGTTCGATCCGCGGCTTGTGGTTCGCAGGGCTTTGGTCAAAGTACACCTCCGTCGGCGTCCGACCTCCCAGCGTCATGTGAGGCCTGTGATCATTGTACCAATCTTGGAACCAGGAAAGCTCGCGATGACACGTTTGCCGTCGGAGCGGAACAAGAATTTGACGGGTACACTCGTCCTTGATGGTTCTGATGGCCCGCTCCACGACCGCAATGCTGCCGTGCTTGCCGACAGCACCGTAGCGCGGTGGTTGAATGCCTCGGCGTTTCGCCCAGCGCCGGAAAGCATCGCAATCGAAGATCGTATCTCGATCACAGATGAGGTACCTGGGTGCCGTGCCGGCGCGAGAAACGGTTCGACCCAGAAATCCACAGACTTGGCGGCAATCAGGCCGTGTGGCGAAGACACCGACGTTCATGAGTCGGCGCGAATAATGGTCGATTACCACCGCCACCCACCAGCAGAACGGCCAGCACTGCGGCAGCGCGAATGGCAACCACGAAGTCCAGAATCCACCGATCGGCACCGCGGTCAGATCCACATGCCAGACGTGATTCGGCCGCTGCGCCGTGATTTCACGGCTGGACTGCGCCACTTCTTGGTTCTTCGGTGCTGGATGCGGCGGTTCTTTGAGGATTCGCCCGACGGTGGTCGACCCCAGATGCAACCCGGCCCGGCAGAGCGTTTGCGCCATCTTCACCTTTCCCATGGTCGGGCAAAGGGTCTTCAACCGCTGGACCGCGTAGCGCACGAAGTCAGGAAACTTGTTGACCGGCTCATGAAGTTGGACCAGCGCATCCGGTCCTGCTTCATCCAGGCGTTTCATCCAGGAAGCAATCGTGGCTGCCGTGATCAGAAAGGCGTCGGCCGTCTGCTTTTTCGACCAGCCCCGCGCTGCCCGCAACTCCAGGATCGCCAACCGCTCGGCGGGAGCATAGTGCGGACGTCGCTTGGTTGGCAGGGAGTCCATCCGAGTATCTTTGATGCGCAGCTCTTCACAGCGGAGGCCAAGCTCCTGCCGCAACCGATCGTTTTCGGCCCGCAACCGCACGCGCGCGTTTCGGCTGTCAGCCGCCCAGCTGCGGGTGTAGACTGTGGAGTACTGGGCGAGAGAGATGACGTGCAGTATGGCCGAGCGAACTTGCTTGTTCCAGGACTTGGGAAGGGGGATGCGAGGCGCGCTCTGGGCGGACATTGTATTCTCCAAACTCGTTCAGGCGACGTGCACAGAGAGCATGACAACCTCCATCAAAGTAACGGGGTGCTGCTAAAACGCCCGGGGCGCAAAAATCGCTGGACCAGCGGAGAAGTCCGGCAACCACCGACAGTTGAAGGTCGGCAGAGCTTTTGACCCTACGGTATCTGGACAGACTCCTAGCTCTCCATCTGCGGTGGGAAAACGCCTTCGGTGATAAGCTGCCGTCGATGTGAGACGCGGTGGCCGACGTTGATTTGTAACAGTGCAACCGTTGTCCTGCCCTTCGGAGTCAGCCCGGTTAAGAATGGTCCATCCCAAGCAAAGTGTTCACTCCAAACGTCGGTTCGTGGGTCAAACAGAAACGCTTTGGCACCATCGAGCGGATCAACGCCCGCGATGTTCGGGCCTTTGTGGTTGTTGCACTTGAAACACGCCAATGCAAGATTATTTTCGACCGTCTCGCCGTCCATCTTCTCCGGAACGACATGGTCGATTTCAAAAGTCGCGGGATCGTAGTCCTGCGACATTTGGCAGTATTCGCAACGATGACCTGCCCGTTCCCAGACGATCCGGCGTATCGCAACCGGGATGCTCATGAAGCGGCGGATCTTAGCGCCACGCGGGCACGAGATTGCAGAATGCCTAGCAGGCTGCTGACTCGTTCAAAACTCGTCGCATGTTCACGCTCGTCTTCACTGAGTTCGCCAGCACGGGCCTTCTCAGCCAGCAACTTCATCATCTGACGTTGTTCGTCAGAAAAGTTGAGAGACAAAATCCCCTCCGCAGCCTGAGGGGAAAGCGTGCCGCTCAGGTTCGTGAGGATCGTGTCGTCGTAGGTTTCGATTGATTGGCTCATGCGGCAATTATATCACGAAACCGGGTACTCGAGGCAAGTAGTTCGTCGGGAATGCCCCGCCGTTTGCTCATGTCTCTGACGAGAAACGCGGCGAATTGTTGCCGATCGCCTCGCGACGTCGGATGGCGACGGAAGTGTCGTCATGGAAAACGTGTACGGCGCCCGTGCTGCAAATGGCCCGGGAGAATCCGAGTTGGGGTTATGATCGGATTGCGGGA
>JAQBFV010000160.1:0-5110 GCA_032123035.1 Betaproteobacteria bacterium
GAATCGTGAATCGTGAATCGTGAATCGTGAATCGTGAATCGTGAATCGTGAATCGTGAATCGTGAATCGTGAATCGTGAATCGTGAATGGTGAGTGGTGAGTGGATTAAACCGCGCGTTTTCGTTCGTCGCTCCTCGCTTATTACTCTTCTTCGTCTTGCATTGGCTTTTATCGGCGTTCATCGGCGGCAAAAAAAGGCTGTTCGGGGTTTTGGGTTCCGGGTTCCGGGTTCGGGGTGCGGAGTTCTGGGTTTTCTTTGTAGGTATTGATCTGTGTTTATCTGCGTGTATCTGCAGTTAAAAAAGGCCTTCGGTTTTTGACATGAGTTCCAAGACGGTTTCGTGGCTGCTCCTGTCGGCGTTGATCGTCGTGCTCGACCAGGCAACGAAGTTCGTTGTCGTTCGGCGCCTGGCGGCCAGCCAGGCGGTCGAGGTCACCTCGTTCTTTAATCTGGTGCTGGTCTATAACCCCGGCGCCGCGTTCAGCTTCCTCGCGGACGGTACCGGCTGGCAGCGGGGGCTGTTCGTGGCGATTGCCGTCGTTGCATCGGTGTGGATCGTCTACCTGCTGCGCAAGTATCCTCATCAGCACCTCTTCGCGCTGGCGCTCGCACTGATCCTGGCAGGCGCTCTGGGTAATTTGATCGACAGGATCGCCGTGGGCGCGGTCATCGATTTTCTCGATTTTCACACCTTCGGCTACCACTGGCCGGCGTTCAACGTGGCCGACTCGGCGATCACCTGCGGCGCGGTGCTGCTGGTGTTCGATGCGCTCCGCCCGCGTTCGAAACCTTGATCGAACCGCCGGGATATCGAGCACGCCAAGAACAACAATTGAACCGCGGAGATGCGGAGAGGAGCAAAGGCGAAAACAATAATTGAACCGCGGAGATACGGAGAGAGGCGAGGGCAAGAACCTTGCTGATTTCGAACACCGCCCTTTCGAGTTGATTTTCGCGGTCGTGTCTGGTTCTCTCCGTCTCTCCGTGGTTCGGTAGGGTTTAATTTGTCCTTACTTTGCGTTCCCTCTGCGCGTTCGCGGTTGCTTGTATAATCCTCGCATGAAAGTCCTGCTCGCCAATCCCCGCGGCTTTTGCGCCGGCGTCGATCGCGCCATCGAGATCGTCGAGCGCGCGCTCGCGCGGCATGGCGCGCCGATTTACGTTCGCCACGAGGTCGTGCACAACAAGTTCGTGGTTCAGGACCTACGGGAGAAGGGCGCCGTCTTCGTCGAGGCGCTGAGCGAGGTCCCCGAAGGCGCGACGGTCATCTTCAGTGCCCACGGGGTGTCGCAGACGGTGCGGCGCGAGGCCGAAGCGCGCAACCTGCGCGTGTTCGACGCCACCTGCCCGCTCGTCACCAAGGTTCATAGCGAGGTGGCGAAGATGCGCGCGCAGGCACGCGAGATCATCATGATCGGCCACCGCGGCCATCCCGAGGTCGAGGGCACCATGGGGCAGAGCGCAGGCGGCATGTACCTCGTGGAGCGACCTGACGATGTGGCGCAGCTTATGGTGCGGGATGAGAACCAACTCGCGTTTGTGACGCAGACGACGCTGTCGGTGGATGATGCGCAGCAGGCCATCAACGCGCTGCGCCGGCGGTTTCCCGCGATTGTCGGGCCCAAGAAGGACGACATCTGCTACGCGACCCAGAATCGCCAGGATGCGGTGAAGGCGCTCGCTGCGAAGTGCGACGTGGTCATCGTTGTGGGCTCGCCCAACAGCTCGAACTCGAACCGGTTGCGGGAGGTGGCGCAGAACCAGGGCGTGGCCGCTTATATGGTGGACAAGGCCGCGCACCTCCAGACCGAATGGCTGGCCGGGGCGCGCATCGTCGGGGTCACCGCGGGCGCTTCCGCGCCCGAGGTTCTTGTTGAGGAAGTTGTTTCCAGGCTGCGCGAGCTGGGTGCCGAAAGCGTCGATCAGCTCGCGGGCGTCCAGGAGAACACCGTGTTTCCGCTGCCCAGAGGTCTCGCCGCTTGAATTCTGCGTGAGAGACGTGGACCGCCGCCGCTACGACCTTAACCCTTAGCGGCGGCGCCCGGAGACGCGCGCGTCACGCCCTTCTTACTGGTCTCCGTGCTGGTACCAATACAGGCGCGTGCGCCGCTGCGTGATCGTGGGCCGCACACGCTGCGCCGAAATCGGTGAGCTCGCGGCGCCCGTGCGCTGGATGCCACCGATGACGACCGTGACCTGCTTCCCGTTGACGGGCACGGATCCGACCACGGGCGAAGGTGGCAGGCCACCGCCGATGAACGTGCCCGAGCGAGTGCCGCCGCATAGCGCTTGGGTGCCGACGGCCCCCGAGGCGTTGAGGAGGTTAACCGCGTAGCCACGCGCTTCACCGAGGTTGGCGGCGCATTGCCCCGGCGTTGTCGCTACCGGCCGGTTCGTGCTGAAGAAGATGAGGCCGCCGAAGATTGACGCCGAGGTCACCGTCTGCTCGCCGCGTCGGCGCGGGAGCGGGCCGGCGCCGTCGGGATCGATTGCAAGATCCATGTGCCAGCCGGTACTTCCGCTGCCCGCGCTGGTCGTGCAGGTGGTGTTGGTCGTGAAGTCCGTCATCGTGCCGCCGTCGAGGTCGACCGGAGCGGCCGCCAGGAAGTCGTCGACGAACATGTAGAAGCGGTTCTTGATGTCCTCGAGGTACGGATAATTGTTTTCCAGCGGACGCTCGCGGTCGCCCGAGCCGAGGGCGAGGTAGACACGGTTCGACGAGGGCAAGGCGGCGGGCGCGAACTGGAACTTGCGTCCGGCGGTGTTCGTGAAAGCGATGCGCGTGATGGTCCAATTGCCTGCGGACAGTGGCCCCAGCGTCGTCGGATTGACGAAGTCGATCCGGTAGAGATTGCCGCCCAGGTCCGCAACGTAGCCGTGATCAACCTGACCGTCGAAGTTGCGGTCGACGAGCGTGACATCAGCTGAAACACTCCGCAACGTGTCGAACTGCTGGAGTATGGAGCCGTCGTTTGCGTCGAGCACGTAGACTTTGCGGCCCTTGGCGGAACCGCACGCGAGCGCGGACGTGTCGGCATCCTCGCACGGGTCGTAGCCGCCGCCCATGACGATGAGCGGGTCGTTGCCACTGTTGAACCCCTGCACCGTGGCCACGGCCGGCGTGGACCAGGTCTGGCCGATGTCGCTCGAGCCCGTCGTGCAGCTCACGTCGTCGTTGAGGTGCGCGCAACCCATGCGCCACTTGAGGACCGGTGTTGCCGGGTTCGTCACGTCGAAGGCGTAGATCCGGCGCCCGCCGCGACGCATGGACGGGAAGATCCAGACCTTCGAGCTGTCGGCGTTCTGGTAGAGCCCCGCGGAGCCATCGAAGAAGTAGTTCTTGCGCTCCGAGGTCACGGTGCCGGGCAAGCCCGGATAGGTCACGAGCGGCGTGTTGTCGTAGAGACGCTTGAGGAAGCGGTGGTGCTCGGAGCCGATGAACGCCCAGAGCTCACGGCCGTCGGTGCCTGAGACCGCGCGGAACGTGCCTTCATTACTGCCGTAGAAGGCGACGACGCCGGTCGTGCCGCCGTAGTTGATCGGCAGCGGGCGCGAGTGCGTCACGTCGCCGTGCAGCGAAGGCCGCGTCTCGTTGACGATGCTGTTGCCGTCCTCGTCATTGACGTCCTTTCCGAGCGTGAAATCGATGATCCGCTGGTGCTCGGTCGCGTTCGCTGCCAGCACCCGCGACTGACCCACGTTCGTCGAATTGAACGGGATCAGCGAGCAGGTCGTGGAATTGACGGGGCAGGTGTAGACGGTACGGTTCACGGCGGAAGTCGGTATTACCGCGCTGGGGTCGTTGCCGCGCCGGATCACTTCCGAGACCGCGCCTTTTTCCACCAGCGCCCCGTCGGGCATGTCGGAGAACGCGCTGGTTCCACCGAACGTGCATTGGCCGGCGCTGACGGGAGAGAAGTTCCAGTAAGTGCCGCTGTCGGTCGTGTAGAAGCTGGAGGCGCACGACTGCACGAAGCCGGTTGACGCGGACACGGCGTCGACGCCATTCTGGTCGGCGAGTTTTGCCTCGTCACCGAACAGCGCCACCTGGTAGCGCTTCAAGTTGCCGTACCAGCGCGGGTTGGCATTCGGGTCGGGCCTGAACATGCCGATGAACACCTGATTCTCGTTTTGCGAGCGGTTGGTGGCGTTGATGGGCAAGCTGGCCGACGCGAATACGCTGTTGACGGACTGGATCTCGATCAGGGCCTCGCGCAGGGCATTGAGAACCGCCTGCTCACTCGTGGATGAAAAATAGCGCCCGCCGCCGTACTTGGCCATGCTCATGAGGAGCGCGGTCTGGCGCGAATCCTGGCCATCCTTGAAGACGTCGATGGTGTAGACCGCCGCGTTCTGCTGCCCGGCTTCCGGGCTCACGTCCGTCGTGAAAAGGTACTTGGCCCACTCGTCGGTATAGCGCACCTCGTTAGTCGGCGGCACGGCGGTCGTGCCCGTTGGCGTCACGGTCATGACCGTGCTGCAGCCCTGGTAGTGGTAATCCTGGCCTACGGCACAGACCGTCGCGCTGTTCTGCGCACACTGGTAAGTGTCGAAGCCGGGGTTGGCGCTGATGACGCCGCCCGGGACGGTGCAGCTGGTGGAACAGCCCGAGGTGCCCAGATTGGTGCATTGCTGCTGGGACAGTGTCGTGAACTGCGGCATCGGCAGCTGGTTGGTAGCGCCCTGGATGCCGCTCAAGAGGGACGACGGAGAGTCCTGGGTCGGGAAGCCGTTGCCGATGAAGATGATATAAGTCTTGGCGCACGTGTTGTTGATGTCGATCGGTGGCTGGTAGGCGAGCTTGAGCGGATCGGTGGCGCCGTTCACGTAGGCGTCGGGATCCGACTTGAGGTCGGGATCGCCCGAGTAGCGTTGCGTGCCGAAATGGCTCGAATCGACCGGTGTGCCCGCGATGCCGGTCTGGGCGTTGGCCGGGTCGGTGAAGCCGCCGAGATACTTGAACGCCTCGAACAGCCCCGCGCTGTAGTCGGTCTTGGCGGTGCCGACCTTCTCGGCCGGCGAATCAAAATTCTTGAAGAGACAGTTGGGTGTTCCGTTCAGGCTGTTTGGCCCGTCCACGCAGCTGGCGTCGCCGATCAGCTCCTGGAG
>JAQBFV010000161.1:0-5319 GCA_032123035.1 Betaproteobacteria bacterium
ATACGGCGATCTTTGCCGACGATCGCGTTGACGTTACCGCGTATCGGGAAAATCAGGAGCTCGTTCGGATGGTAATGCAGCTCGGAGCCGGTGCCCGCATTCTTGTGCAGCAGGCAGAAAACCATGTACTTGCCGTCGATCATCGGCGCCTTGCCGGTCGACAGGTGCGGCGTAAGATAATTTGATTCGATATCCTCGAAACGGTAGAACGGCATTGCGGGGGATGCTCCTGGTTGGGCAAAAACGGCGCGATACCAACCTGCCAATCCTAGCACGCGAGTCGCGGGGTCTCAATTTTTCCTTCGGAGATGATGGGTGAAAATAGTGGACGGTGAATGGAAGGAACCACCCGTGCTACGCCACGACGTTCGTCCACTCATTACTCACGACTCACGTTTTCTCAGCCGCCCGCGGTGGTTGCCGCGGCAATGCCGCGCGGCCGCTCGGAACCACGGGCAGGCAGAACACCCCCTGGTCGGCCAGAGCATTCATCTCTGTGGTGACGATCTGAGAGACTTCGTCGGTCGCCGCCGACAAGCGCCGCTCCACCGGGTGCGCGAGCATCAGCGTGCGCTGCACGTTGACATCGGCAATTGGGAACGCCGCCACCTTACCGGCGGTGATCTCGGCGTAGAAGGTCGATATCGGCATCACGGCGGGACCTATCCCCCGCAACAACAGCTGGCCGATCGCCGCCACGGCGTTGACCTCGAACTCGACGCTGAGCCGCGCCCCATAGCGCCCGATCTGGTCGTCCACGATGGCGCGGATCGCCTCCGTGACCACGACCGGGGTCTTCGACAGTTCGGCCAGCGTATAGAACCGCCGCGTGTCCTTCGGCTCGGGCACAGCGAGCACCACGATCGGCTCCGATATCAGCGGCGTGAGCCGCAATGCCCGCGTGGCGGACGGGTTGGTGAGCAGGGCAACGTCGATCCGGCCGGTCAGCAGCCCGTCGAACAGCAGCGTGCTGAAGTGCTCCACGATTTTCAGCGCGACCTGGGGGCACTGGCGGCGCACCCGCTCCACCACTCCCGGCACCAGGAGGGGGCCGAGCGTCGGGGAAACCCCCAGAATCACCTGCCCCTTCGGGCTGCCGGTATTGGCGCGAAGCTCCTCCTTTGCCCGCTCCAGCTCGCGCAAGGCGCGGCGGCAATGGTCCAGGAATTGCCGGCCGGGCGCCGTCAGGCGCACCCCGCGCGGCAGGCGCACCAGGAGCGGCATTCCGAGCTCGGCTTCCAGGCTCTGGACGTGGCGGCTCAGCGCGGGCTGGGCAACGCCAAGATTGCCCGCGGCGCGGGTAATGCTGCCGCAGTCCGCAATCTGGATGAAATAACGAATGCTGCGAAGATCCATCGGGTTACGGGGCCGCGATCGCCCCAGAAACAGCTAGACCAACAATCAACAGGGATAACAAAGTGGCATGAATCGGGCATGCCGTCAATGCTCCGGGCTGCAATTTCCCAGTCAGCTGCCCGATGGCGAGCACCAGCTCCTGGCTCGAAGCATCTCCGCGGTCCTTACGTAGCCATGCCAGATTGGCATGGCATGGATGCCCTTTTGATATTTGTGAATCGGGCCTCCGTTTCGTTACCATCTGCGAGCGCGCAGGACGCTGCGCGCTCAACCTCCACCTGGCGCCAGTCCAGAACGACTCCAAGAGGGTATCTGTGAAGCAAATCAACGTCGGCATCATCGGCACCGGCTGGTGCGGGGGCATTCGCGCCGAGACCTGCGCCACCCACCCCATCGTCAACAATCTCCACATCGCCGAGATCAAGCCCGAGCGCCTGGCCGAAGTGGCCAAGTCCACCGGGGCGAAGACGGCCACGGCGGATTACCGCGACCTCTTCAAGATCGACGAGATCGACGCCTATATCATCTCTGCGACGCCGGAGTCGCATCACTATCCGATGGCGCGCGAATGCCTGCTGGCCGGCAAGCACGTCTTCCTCGAGAAGCCCATCGCCATCGAACTGCACGAGGCCGACGACCTGATCGCGCTCGCGCGCAAGAACAAGCTCAAGTTCACGATCGGCTACTCCCAGCGCTTCAACCCGAAGTTCGCCTATGTAAAGAAATCGATCACGGACGGCACGATCGGCAGGCCCGTGAGCGCGCTCGTGAGCCGCCACATCACGCGCAGCCTCGGCAAGAAGATCACGGGTCGGTCCAAGCTCTCCCCCGCGGCGATGGAGGCCACGCACGACCTCGACTTCGTGCTGTGGTGCCTTGAGCCGGCCAAGCCGGTGCGCGTCTATTCGACGACCAACTATGGCGCGATGAAAGAGGCCACCGGGGCCGATATCCCGGATACCCAGATCATCACGGTCACCATGGACAACGGCATCTCGTTCGTGGTGAACGCCGGCTGGAGCCTGCCGCCGGGTTATCCGAACTTCGCCACGACCTGGATCGAGATGGTGGGCACTGAAGGCGCCGTGATGGTCGACGACAGCCATCGCGACGTCGTTCTCAACACGATGCAGGACGGCATGCGGCTGCCGATGTCCACCATGCCCGGGGAGTTCGTGGACCACGCGTATGCCGGCCCCATGAAGGCGGAGACCGTGCACTTCATCGAGGCCATCGCCTGCGACCGGCCGGTGTTGGTGACTGCCGAACAGGCGCGCCAAGTGATGGAGGTCTATATCGCGGCGGACATCTCGGCCGAGCGCAACGAGCCGGTCAACCTCCCGCTGCCAGAGTCGCGCGTATCCGCAGCCGCCGGCGCAGCTTGATAATTGAACCGCGGAGACGCGGAGAGAACCGGGAATAGTCATCCAACGTTGGTTCTCGATAGTTTTCCGTGTTCTCGGTGATCTTCGTAGTTGATAGGGTCTAACTTTATGACAGCGAAAAACCCCAAACGCATTGGTCTCGCCATCGTCGGCGCGGGGCGCGTCGGACTCATCCGGGGCGAGCTCGCAGCGCGTCACCCCGAGGTTGGCTGGATTGGAATCGCGGAGATAAATCCTGAGCGCGCAAAGCTCGTCGCCGAGAAGGTCGGCGCGGACTTCGTTACGGCCGATTTCCGCGAACTCATCAAGCGCCCCGAGGTCACGGCGGTCGTGGTGTCCACCGACGAGCACCTGCACGTCGATCCCATCTTGGCCGCGGCGGAGCGCAAGCTGCCGATGATGATCGAGAAGCCGCTCGCGACAGACCTTGCCGAGTCGGCGAGCGTGCTGGCGGCGATCGAGAAAGCCGGCGTCGATGCCGTCATCGGCTACACGCAGCGTTTCCGCCGCCGCTGGCTGGTCGCCAAAGAGAAGGTACGCACCGGGCAATTGGGTGACGTGACCATGGTGACCTCGCGCGCCTTCATGAACCGGCTGGTCGCAATCGACAACTACAAGCGCAGCGACAACCCGGCGGAAATCTCGCCCATGGTGATCTCGGGCACGCACGCGCTCGACATCGTCATGTGGATGATGGAGGCCAAGACGCCAGTCGAGGTCTACGCCCGCTCGGTCAACAAGGCGCTGGGCGCGGAGTGGCACGGCATCGACGGCACGGGCTACGTGATCACGTTCAACGACGGATCTATTTATCACGGAGTGATTTCCTGGGCATTGCCGGTCGTGTGGCCGGGCGCGGTCTACAGTCTCGAGGTCGGCATCGTCGGCGTCGACGGCGTGCTAACCATCGACGATACGCACCGCGACATCGTGCTCGCCGTGGACAACCCCCAGGGCGAGGGCTACGCGCCGGATACTTCGCGCCGCGTGGATTTCCTGACAAGCTATCCCGTGGGCGACATGGCGCTGGGCGAGCTGCGCGGGCCCATGCGCGAAGAGACGAATTCATGGCTGACGCGCCTGTCGCTCGATCTGAAAACCCAGCACGCCACGGCGGCTGAGGGACACAACCGCCTCATGCTGACCAAGGCCATCGATTTGTCCGCGCGTCTCAAGAAACCGGTCAAGCTGCCAATCGCGCCGGGGGACGAAAAACAGGCTTGATTGGGTCTTCGCCAAACCCCTGAAGCGCGCGCGAGCGGCCCCGCAAACGCGTGAGCCGACGCTCGTTATCGATCCGGACGAGAAAACCATAACCAATTGATCGCATGAAGAACGTCTCCCACCTCGGACAGCCGGTCCGGCGCGATGTCGAAATCTGGCCGACCTGGCATAGGTCGTATTCCCATGATGCGCAAGCCGCGCTACGATAGAGCCTGCGGCGCGTGGCAGAGCCGGTTCGAGTTGAAGGACACGCCACGGTCAGCCCGCGATTCGCTAATCGGGTTCGCCCAGGGGACCAACAAGCAACGAACGGCACGCATGCGCCTGCTGCGCAGCGGCGTCAGCGACGTCGCGGGCAAGTCCGCCAGGTACGACAGCGCCTGCGACACGATCACGACGGCGTAATGGCGCGGCAGCGGTTTTCATATCACTGAATCGAGTATTAACAGCGACTGGAGAGTGAGATGACAGCAAACTTCGGGATAGCAGGACTGGACTGGCAGCAGCGGATCAACTGGGATCGTCTTCGCAAGTACCGCACCGAGCGGGCGCGCGAGCGGATGAAGGCGCACGGACTGGGCGCGATGCTGCTGATGTACGACGAGAACTGCCGTTACGTGACGGGCACGCTCACTCCCGGCTGGAACCGCCTGAAGCCGGGTCTGCGTTATGCCCTGCTCTGCGGCGATGACGCCCCGGTGCTGTTCGAGCAGGGCGACATCGGCTTCCAGGTCAATAAGCACTCGCCGTGGATTCCGAAGGACCACGTGCGCTGGTCGTATGCCTGGATCAAGGGCGCGGCGGGCGCCGCGTCGCTGCAGCAGGTGCGGAAGTTCACCAACGCGATCAAGGAGGAAATGAAGAAGGCCAACGTTGGGGGAATGAAGCTCGGCGTGGACTTCATCGACATCAACATGATCCAGATCTTCAAGGAGGAGAAGATCGACTGGACCGACGGCATGACGGCGATGATGGAAGCGCGCGCCGTCAAGAACGAGGACGAGCAGGAGTGCCTGCGCATCGTGGGCGCGATCGGCGACGCGGCGCACTGGGAGTTCATGAAATTCCTCAGGCCTGGCCGTGGTGGAGGCCGGGGCTGGTGTGCGCGCGTTTACCCCCGAGGAGATTCGCTGGCGCGTGACGGGATTGCTCGAAGACGCCGAGGCGCTACGCCGCATGACAGAGCGGGCGGGCGCTCTAGGCAGGCCGCAGGCCGCCCTGGAGATCGCCGATGCCGTCGCGGCGTCCATTCCGCACGCAGCGGCGTGGCGCGGGCCGCACTTCCACGGCGCGGCGACCGCCTGAGGTCCCAGGGCCTGCGACCCGGGTCCAGCGCCGCCTTGGGCCGCGAAGG
>JAQBFV010000162.1:0-8793 GCA_032123035.1 Betaproteobacteria bacterium
ACCGCGACCAACGTCATTACCAAGGACCCCGACTCGGGCGTGCAAAATCACGGCACCTACCGGGCCGGGCTGAAAGCGCCGGACCGCTGCGTGATCCGCATGGCGACCCGGGTGGGCGGTGCGGGCGGCTACCAGCATTACCTCAAGCATCAGAAGCGCGGCGACAAAACCATGCCGTGCGCGATCGTGCTCGGCGCGCCGCCGAGCGTCGCCTTCGTGGCGCCGATGAAGCTACCGATCGGGCTCGACGAGATCGGCGTTGCGGGCGCTGTCGTGGGCCAGCCGATCAACGTTGTGCGCGCGAAAAGCGTCGATTTGCTGGTGCCAGCGGAGGCGGAGATCGTGATCGAAGGCCTGATCGACACGGAGTACCTGGAACCCGAAGGCCCGTTCGGCGAATCTCACGGCCACATCGCGCTCGAAGAGTTCAACATGCCCATGCGCGTGACGGCAATCACGCATCGCAAGAACGCTATCGTCGCTTCGTACCTCAGCCAGGTGACGCCCAGTGAGTCGAGCGCCATTAAACGTGTGTCATACGAGCCGATGTTCCTGTCCCACTTGCGCAATACCCTGGGCGTGCGGGGCGTCAAGCGTGTGACGCTGCACGAGCGTATGACCGCGCTGCGCCGTATCGTGCTCGTCACGGTGGAAAAAGGCACGCCGCGCACGGAAATCTGGCGCGCGCTTACGGGTGCCGCGAGCTTCAAGGCGGATTGCGGGAAGATCTGCATCGCCATCAACGACGACATCGATCCGGACAACTCGGATGCCGTCTTCTGGGCGATCGCCTTTCGCATGAACCCGGTGAGCGACCTCCAGGTGCTCGACTATCGCAGCCCCGGTCACGGCCCCGAGCGGGAGCATGAGTCGGAGCGGGAAGATGCGACGTTGCTGATGGATGCGACCATGAAGGAAGAACTACCGCCGCTCGCGCTGCCGAGGCAGGAGTATATGGAACGCGCCCGCAAGGTTTGGGAGGAGCTCGGGTTGCCCAAGCTGCGCCCGCAGTCTCCGTGGTTCAGCGCGCCGGCCGGCGACTGGCTCCCGCACTGGGAGGAAGCGGCAAAGCGTGCCGCCGCAGGCCGTTATCTGGAGAACGGCCTTGCAAGCGAGAAGCTCAGGCGCAAAGGTCTCAAGCCCGAGACCAAGTTTCGGCCCGATGAAGAGTGATGGGAACTGGTGGTGGGAACTGGTGATGGGAACTGGTGATGAGAAATGGTGATGAGAAATGGTGATGGGTAAATCTTGTTCCTGCCCGTTACTACCGCCCTTCATCACCATCATCCATCACCACTATTCATCACCATCTCTCATCACTTCTATCAACCGGGGAGCTGTCGCAGCATCGCCATCATGGTCTCCCCGATGCTTTTCCGGATCACCAGGTCGGCGAGATCATCCAGCGGCGTCTCCTGATTGTTCAGGATGACCAGCGGCGCGCCGGCCTGCTTGGCGAGCCGCGGGAACGAGGCCGCGGGCTCGACCACGAGCGACGAGCCGATTGAAACGAAGAGATCCGCTTGCAGGGCTGCCTCCATCGCAAGGCGCATCTCATTCTCCGGCATTCCCTGTCCGAACGAGATGGTGCTGGTCTTGATGGGGCCGCCGCACGCGTCGCATTCCGGCGCCTCGTCCCCTTTTTCGACTCGCTCGACGATGGCCGAGGTCGGCCATCCGTTGCCGCAATGCTGGCAAGTTGAACGGCGGTTGGTACCATGCAGCTCGATGACGCTGCTACTGCCGGCGTCGTGGTGGATGCCGTCTATGTTCTGCGTAATGACGGTGGCGATGTGTCCGCGGCGTTCGAGCTCGGCAATCACGAGATGTCCGTCGTTGGGCCTGGCATCGGCGCAGCGGCGGAACATGCGCGCGCCGCGCTCCCAGGCGCGAACGCGTGCGTCCCTGTCGGCCATGAATTCCTGGTAGTAGACCGGCGTTTCCGTAGTCCATACCCCTTGTGGGCCGCGAAAATCAGGGATGCCGCTCTCCGTGCTGATACCGGCACCGGTGAACGCCACGCCGCGCTGGGCCCCACGCACGAGCTCGGCGAACCGGACGAGATTATTCATGACAGTCTGTCAAGCGCGTGAGTGAAAAAGCGTAACCGATAGCGCGGAGTTCATGCCGAGAACCGAATGCCCGATCAACCTGGCCAATCCGTAGCGCCTGGCCGAGCGCACGATGCCCGAAAAAATCGTCTGACAACTATGCAAACCATTATAAAGGGCGGGAGCGTGGTTGCGGCGCTCATCCCAATGATCTACGATCACTGCCCTGTCGCCGCTGGCATGGACCACGAGATGCGCTTCGTGTCTCATGTGATCGGCAGTTTATCCGGAACACGAGACGGGCGGTTACCCGTCACGACTCACCAATCATCGGGCACGACAATCCATGAAAATCCTGATATTCGGCGCCGGCGCGGTCGGCGGATATCTCGGCAGCATACTCACGATCGCAGGCACGGACGTCACGCTCGTGGCGCGCGGTGCGCAGTTCGAGGCCCTGGCAAATGGGGACCTGGTGCTCGAGAGTGCCAGGACGGGGCGCTCCATTTCCGCGCGCGTGCGCGTCTGCAGGCAAGGCGAGGAGAAGCCGCCCTATGACCTCATCTTCGTCGGACTGAAGGCACAGCAGCTTGCCGGTACCGCGAAGCATATCGCCGGGCTGTGCTCGTCGAGTGGAACGATCATCCTGCCGCAGAACGGAATTCCCTGGTGGTATTTCGAGAAGCTCGACACTCCGCTGCGAGGCACACGGCTGCCCTCGCTGGATCCTGATGGCGAACTTGCGAGGGCGTTCTCGATCGATTCTATCGTCGGCGGTGTCGCATACCGGCCCATCGACCTCGTCAGGCCGGGCCACATACGTTACGCCGATCAGCCGACCGACCGCCTCGTCATCGGTGAGCTCGACAACAGGCTGACGCCGCGCTTGCAGGAGATCAAATCCATCATCGAGCCGGCGGGCTGGCCGGTGGTGACGACCGACAATATCCGCGGCTTCAAGTGGAGTAAGCAGATGTCGAACGCTGTCTTCAACCCGCTTGGGGCGATTACCCAGTCAACGGCATTGGACGCTGTGCGCTACCCGCAGACGCGGCGTGTTGCGATCGATATGTTGAACGAGGTTTTCGCAGTTGCCGGTTCGGTCGGCGTGGTGCCGGAGATGACGCCGGAGCGCATGCTCGAGTACACCGAGAAGCGTGTGAGCATGGCGTCCTCGACGCTGCAGGACGTGCTTGCAGGTCGCGAGCTCGAGCTCGATGCACTGGTGAATGCAGTTATCGATATTGGCCGTTTCACGAAGACACCGGTGCCTACGCTGGAGACGGTGGCTGCCTGCGCCGCGCTGCTCAATCGCCGGATCGTCGAAGGCCGCGTGGCAATCGTGCCGCGTCCGCTGCAAGGCTGACAGGGAAGCCGCCGACAGGGGAGATGGGAAGTTGGTCACCTGTTGTATCGCCCCCGACCTGGAGATGCATTAAAACAAAAAAAGGCCTGCGATATCGCAGGCCCGAGGCACATGAAGTCCTTCTGAACGGATGCAGTTTAGAACACGGACAGTGCTTGATTCATCTTGTCGAGCACGTAATAGAACATGAAGGAGCCGGCCAGCAGAAACATCAGAGTGATCCGCTTGGCCGTATGACAGGCGCCGACCAACGAGTTGCGTTCGGCGCGCTGCCGCGCGGGCTGTGCATGAACTCCGAAGAGTTGTTCAGGAAATCTTAGTTCGGCCAGATTCATGATTGTCATGTGCTTTGGTGACTTGAGCCCCCGGAGCTAAAGTCGCATTTCCACGTCCGCCCTTGTTCCTGCAGCGTTTGATGGTATAGATACCATGCCCCGTGAAATCGGTAAGTGAAGCTCGTCACGTTGCGCGGCTCGCGAGCGGTCCGGGAATGGTGTAGAAAACTCTTGTTAAATCATAGAGATGATTTGCTGGTCCGAAGCGCCGGCGAGCGGAGTGCAGTGTCCGGCGGTAATACGTCACACGCCAATCGTCAAAGACGTGGGCGCCGGCCGGGGCCGGCGGACGCTGACACCGGGGTCCAAGAGAGCGCACGCTGGATAGAATGGATCCGCACCACCGGCATTTTTCGCAAGATCGCTGATTTGACGCGAAGGAACGATATGGCCAGAAAGCTGGACCCGGAAAGTGTGACGGCAGCCGAAATGGAAAAGTGGGTCATCAAGGGCAGGGCGACTGCGTGAAACGTTATGGACCTGCCTGAGGAGCTGAAGCCGGGCCTGACCGGCGCCGCCGAGATCGTCGTGGGCACGCGCGACACGGCGCCGCATGTTGGCAGCGGCAAGATCGGCGTGCTTGCTACGCCCATCATGGTCAATCTCATGGAGGCCGCCGCGCTGCAGGCGGTCGAGAAATTCATGCCGCAGGGCTATCAGACCGTCGGGACCCATCTGGATGTGAAGCATTTTGCGGCGACACCCGTTGGTCTCCGGGTACGGGCGGAGGCGAAGCTCGTCAAGGTGGACGGGCGCACGCTCACATTCCGGATCCAGGCCGTGGACGATCGCGAGCCAATCGGGGAAGGCGATCACGAACGCCTTATCATCAACGTCGAGCGCTTTGACCAGCGCATGCAGCGCAAGCTCTCGAAAACGTGAGTGGTGATTCGTGAGTTGCCTGAACCTACCGTAAATCGTGCCCTGTTTAACATCAAGAATTAGCCGCAGGTAAACGCAGATAAACGCAGATGCTTATATACAAAACGACGAGAACCGAAAGCAACACCAGATTGTTTTAGCTGCTGAACAACGCCGATTTCAGTTTCAACCTTGGTTCTCTCGGCGTCTCGGCGGTTCAAGTTTGTGTTATGTTGTTCTCCGTGTGCTCCGTGGTTCGTTTATTGTTTTTCTTTTCATTGGTGGTTCTGTCGGCAGCCTCAGCGGGACTGGCGTGGGGCGCGGACGAGCCCGGAGCGCGGGCGCTGCAGGAGCATCAGATCATGCGGCAGCAGCAGCAGGAGACCCTGCACCTTCGCATGCAGCAGCAGCAACGCAGCCTGCAATCTCCGCCGGCCGGTGCGCGAGAAAGCGAGGAGCTCGAGCGGCTGCAGATCAACCAGGAGCAGCGGCAGCAGCAGCTCCATTACCGGCTGGACATCGAGCCGCCAACGGCCCATCCCGACGATGATGCGGGTGCGCGGCGCGCGAAAGCGGGGCTGGAGCGACAGCGGGCCCAACGGCAGAGCGAGCAGCAGCTGCATCGTTTCGACTCGGAGCTGCAGCAACGCGTCGAGAGCGGGCGCGAGGAGAAAGCCCGCGGCGAGATCCGTCCACCTGAGCCACCCGCAGCGCTGCAGTGATTGTCGAAGAGCAGCCGATGACCGGCTAGGAGTTTGTCGGACTTGGCCCCGACAAACTCCTACGGACTGTTAAGTCCGACAGGCTGCTAGGCCTCCGACTCGCTCGACGGTGGTGACGAGGCTGAGAGAGCGACGCCGCCGTTCAGGGCTGCTTATTTATCGTCTGACTGGCATCAAGCGGCGACTCGGGCAGGGCCTCGCGTTCGATCACGGTGTATTCAGCGTTCACGAATTCGTCGTCGGCTGCCTTTTTCAACTGCCGCTTGAACCACCACAAGCGCAGCAATACCACGCCGGCAACGATGGCACCCGCCACGACCGCGGCAGCCAGGAAAAAGAAACCCAGCACCACGAGCGCAAGTGCCAATATCGCATAAAGGATGCGCTCTGGCAGGCTGCGCTGACGTACGTTGAAGTAGACGGTGGGCATGTCGAGGTCGTGTCAGGGTGAAATCGAGGGTTGGACAAGATTCCCGGAGCTGGGTTCAGGATTCGACGCCGGAGCTTTTGATGATGACACCGCCCGACTTTTCATCGTGCTCGAGCGTGAGCAGCTTGCGCGCCTCGGCTTCGTCGAGCAGCTTGCTGAAGGATCGGAAGCCATAGTAGGACTCGTTGAAGCCCGGCTTTCGGCGTTTGAGCGCCTGCTTGACCATCGAGCCCCAGATCCGGTCCTCCGCGCCGCGTTCTGTCGATAGCGCTTCCACGGTTTCCATCACCAAGTCGAGCGCCTCCTGTTTCTTGTCGGCGCTGCCCGCTGGAGCCTTGGCGGATTCCGTGTGGCCAGCGGTTTCCTTCCGGCGGACCTGTTTCTTCGGCTTCTCGCGTACGAGGTCGTCGTAGTAGATGAACTCGTCGCAGTTGGAGACGAGCAGATCGGAGGAAGATTTTTTGACGCCGACGCCGATGACCGTCTTGTTGTTCTCGCGCAGCTTGCTCACGAGGGGGGAGAAATCGGAATCGCCGCTGATGATGACGAAGGTGTCGACGTGCGATTTGGTATAGCAGAGGTCGAGGGCATCTACCACCATGCGGATGTCGGCGGAGTTCTTGCCCGACAGGCGGCGGTGCGGGATCTCGATGAGTTCGAAGGCGGCCTCGTGCATGGCCTTCTTGAAGTCACGGTAACGGTCCCAGTCGCAATAGGCCTTCTTGACCACGATGTCGCCCTTGAGCAGCAATCGCTCGAGCACCTTTCGGATGTCGAAGTCGGCGTAGCGCGCCTCGCGTACTCCGAGGGCAACGTTCTCGAAGTCGCAGAACAGCGCCATGTTCTCGGTGTCCAGTTTGGCGGCCATGTTTCTTTTCCTGTCAGTATCGGTAATGAGTCATGAGTCATGTGGAGGTCAGCCGGGCCGCGCACGGTGGCTGTGGCACCGGCCGTGTGGCCTCAAGTGCTTTCACCCGGCATTGTGACGCCGCGGCGGGGATCTGTCGATTTCCGGGCCGGATGCGAGGCGATGGGCCCAGCGCGTGGTCTCCGGCAGGCGATAGCGCGTCACGCACGCCATGGCGCACGCCACCGCAGTGTCGAGGCTTACGCAGTGCCCGACGGATACGAAGATCGGCTTGACGTGTGCGCGCGAGCGTAGCACAGCGCCAATGATCTCGCCGTCGTCCCGGAGCGGCGTCCACGCACCCCGGCGCTGCGGTGGTTCGCGGGAGGTGCCGATGAGCCGGCTCTTGGCGACTCCGATCGTGGGAACACCGGCCACAAGACCCAGATGGCTCGCCAGGCCGCAGCGGCGCGGGTGCGCAAGACCCTGCCCATCGCAAAGCACGAGGTCGGGGCGCACCGTCAGCCGGGAGAGCGCGATGAGGAGCGCGGGAATCTCCCGGAATGAGAGGAGGCCCGGTACGTAGGGAAAGCGGGTGGGCTGCCGTATCACCGCCCAGTCGGCAAGCTCGAGCGCCGGAAATGTCAGCACGGCCACGGCGGCGCGTGTGACACGGCCCTCACCTTCAAATCCGACGTCGGTGCCGGCGACGTGGTGCACGCGGCCCAGGCGATTTCTGGTGACGACCTTTGTTCGCAGACGCGACTGTAGGGCGATGGCTTCTCGCGGCGTAACGTCCCAGGAGTGAATGTGTTTTTCCATCGGCTTGCTGCGCCAAAACCTTGCGGTCCCGGTTGGTGACAAGGATACTATGACCCATGAGCGACGAGGCGTTCGAGAGCCTGCGCAACCGAATGATGGCGGAAATCGCGGCGGAGGCAGCGCTCACCGCGGAGCACACCGGAATCGCTGTCTTTAGCGAGCGTGTGATGCGCGTGATTGGAAACATGCCTCGGCATGAGTTTATCCCGGTCGAGCTCCAGCCCTACGCGTACCTCAACCGCCCGCTCCCGATCGGTTACGAGAAGACGGTGTCGCAGCCATTCATCGTGGCGTTGATGACCGAATTACTCGATCTGCAGGCCGATGACGTGGTCCTGGAAATCGGTGCCGGCGCCGGCTACCAGGCGGCGATACTGGCCGAGCTTGCGCAACGCGTCTATAGCGTGGACATCATCGAAGAGCTCGCGATGGGCGCCGACCGCAGGCTTAAGCGGCTCGGCTATGAGAACGTGCAGTTCAACGTCATGAATGGCTATTACGGCTGGCCGGAGCATGCGCCTTACGACAAGATCATGGTAACGGCTGCCACCGAGCTGATCCCGTCGCCGCTGCTCGCGCAATTGAAACCTGGCGGCCGTCTGGTGGTTCCCACCGGCATTCCCGAAAAGCAGGCACTGACCCTGGTCGAAAAATCTGCCACGCGCGGTCTCGCGGCGCGCGAGATCCTGCCGGTGCGCTTCTCCGAACTGGAGGATCCGGGCGAGACGGCCGGCGTTGCTTGAGGCTCGTGACTAAGTGACTAGGGCCTGTACACAATTGGTTGAAGTCGGTACATTCTGGTCTTTCAGTGGAGGCCAGGATCCATGCGAAAGATGCTGCGCAATGACCAGTGGGAACGCATTGAGCACTTGTTGCCGGGCAAGGCGAGCGACCGAGGGGTTACGGCGAAGGACAACCGGCAGTTCGTGGAGGCCGTGTTGTGGATTGCGCGCACGGGCGTTCCCTGGCGTGATCTGCCGCCCCAGCTGGGCAACTGGCACAACGTGTATACCCGATTCTCGCGTTGGGGTAAGGCGGGCGTTTGGCAACGTATCATCGAAGCGGTGAGCAGGGATGCAGACTTGCAAGCTCTTCTTCTGGACAGCACCATTGTTCGGGCTCATCAACATGCCGCCGGTGCCCAAAAAAACAGGGCGCGCAAGCGATCGGGCGCTCGCGCGGCGGGTTGAGCACCAAGATTCATATGGTGGTCGATGCACTGGGCAATCCGCTGCGCTGGCAGCTTACGGGCGGTGAAGAACATGACATTACGCAGGGCCCTGCGCTCATTGCAGGGTTTCGGGTTCAACAGGTGATTGCGGACAAAGGCTATGACTCCAGCGCTTTCATCGCTTGCAT
>JAQBFV010000163.1:0-21007 GCA_032123035.1 Betaproteobacteria bacterium
GGTCAGCCGGCGCGCGAAGTCGCCGATCAGGCCCTCGTCGCCCTTCCAGTAGCCGCGCATCGTGTCGCGGTACTTGTCGTTCCACTCGGTCCAGCCGCCGGGGAAATTGCCGACCTGGTAGCCGCCCTCGCCGAGGTCCCACGGCTCTGCGATGAGCTTCACCTGCGAGAGCACCGGATCCTGGCGGACGATGTCGAAGAACGCGCCGAGGCGATCGACCTCGTGCAGCTCGCGCGCCAGCGTCGAGGCAAGATCGAAGCGAAATCCGTCCACGTGCATCTCGGTCACCCAGTAGCGCAGCGAATCCATGATGAGCTGCAGCACGCGCGGGTGCACCATGTTGAGGGTATTGCCGCAGCCGGTGTAGTCCATGTAGTAGCGCGGCTCGTCCGGATTGAGCCGATAGTAGGACGCGTTGTCCATGCCGCGGAAACAAAGCGTCGGCCCGAGTTGGTCGCCCTCGCCCGTGTGGTTGTAGACCACGTCCAGGATCACCTCGATGCCGGCCGAGTGCAGTGTTTTGACCATGGTCTTGAACTCCGCAACCAGACGGTCCCCGCCATAGCGGCTGTCGGGCGCAAAGAAGCCGATGGAGTTGTAGCCCCAGTAGTTGCGCAGCCCTTTTTCCACGAGGTGCCGGTCGTCGATGAAGTCGTGCACCGGCATCAATTCCACTGTCGTGACGCCGAGACGCTTCAGGTATTCGATCACGGGACCGGCGGCAAGGCCGGCATAGGTGCCGCGCAGTGACGGCGGCACGTCCGGGTGCTGCATCGTGAAGCCTTTCACGTGCAGCTCGTAGATCACGGTGTCGTGCCACGCGATGTTCGGCCGCCGGTCGTCGCCCCAGGTGAAGGCCGGATCGATCACCCGGCATTTGGGCATGCCCGGGGCGGAATCGCGACGGTCGAATGACAGATCGGCACGCTCATGCCCGACGCGGTAGCCAAAATTGGCATCGCTCCAGCTGATCAACCCGGTCAACGCCTTGGCGTACGGATCGAGTAACAGCTTGCTGGGATTGAAGCGGTGGCCCTTTTCCGGCTCGTACGGCCCGTACACCCGGTAGCCGTAGAGCATGCCGGGCCGCGCTTCAGGCAGGTAGCAGTGCCAGACCTGGTCGGTTTTCTCGGGGAACGGTATGCGCTGCACCTCGCGCCGGCCCTTTTCGTCGAAGATGCACAGCTCCACTTTCTCCGCGTGCTCGGAGAACACCGCGAAGTTGACGCCCTCGCCGTCCCACGTCGCGCCACGCGGGTAGGATTTTCCGGGCCATACGGCGGAAATGGGTACGCTCAAGCGGATTTCCTTTTATCGTGCAAGCGGGCGGCCTCGAGCGGCGCTGCCGCTCCCCGCACGCGAAGCAGCATCATTCGCCGTCTTTGTTCTGCCGCGGCAACCAGCGCTCGAGCAAGCCGGCAGCCCACCGCTGTCCGCCGATACCGAACGCCAGCGCGAGCGCGAACACCACACCGGCCAAGATGATGAGGAAACTCTGGCGAATGATGTCGCCGCCGACGTTCATCTGGTCAAGCGAGATCAGCACGACGAACACGACGATCGCGTACTGGGAGAGCTTGCCGAGCAGCTCGGCATCCTGGATCCCGACGTTGCTGCAGTAGGCGACAACGCTGTTGTAGATGAAACGCGCAAAGTACGCGCCGAACGCGAGAATCAGCAGCGCCACGATCACTTTCGGCACGAACGTGACCACCTGACCGAACAGATCGGTGACGTAGCTCAACCCCAGACTGTTGAATGCGATCACCAGCGTCGCGAAAATCACGAGCCAGTAGATGAGCGCGCCGAAAATATCCGTCGTATCGCTTTCGATGCCGCCTTGCCGCAGAAAGGCGTCCATCCCGGCATGCTCGGTCAGCACGTTGAAGTTGACTGCCCGCAGCGCTTTCACGGCCGCGAATCGGATGACCTTCGCCAGCAGCCAGCCCGCGATGAGCACGACGAACGCGAGCGCAAGCCGCGGCAGGAATATGCCGACTTGTGCGAGAAAAGCCTTGAGCGGTTCAAGAAGCATATCGACCTTTTCCATGTGCACCTCCTCCGATACGTTTTGTGGCGTGCGCGTCAGCCGGCCTGAATCAGGCCGGTCAGCGCGAGTATGCCTTCCAGCGGAATCCGCGCCCACCCCGGGCGGTTGTTGATCTCGTAGCGCAACTCGTAGAGCGCCTTTTCCAACTCGAAGAGCTGCAGCAGCCCCTGCACTTCCTCGAACGATGCGTAGAGGTCGCTGCCCCGGGTCGCTTCGTCGTAGGCTTCGAGAAACGCTCCGCGCGCCTGCGGTTCCCAGGTCGTGGCCAGCGGCGCGAGCCGCGCGCCGTCCTCCGGCGCCTGCATCACCTTCCGCAGCGCGGTCCAGCGCGCGTAGTTGAACGAGCGCAGCATGCCGGCCACGTCGCGCAGCGGCGAGTGTTTCACGGTGCGCTCGGTCAGGGGCCGCGCCGGCTCGCCCTCGAAATCGATGATGAGGAAATCGTTGTTCGTGAGCAGGACCTGTCCCAGATGGTAATCACCGTGGTAACGCGTCTTGAGCGTCGGCCCGGTCGGCATGGCGCAGCCATCGATGCGGGCAAGCAACTGCTTCTGCCCGTCGAGCAGCACCTGCGCCTGCTGGCGGGATGTCAGCACGAGCTGGCCTATCTGGCGCTCCAGGAATTTTAACGTCGCAACCGCTTCCTCGCGCACCGAGCGTTTGAATTTCATCAGATCATCGGGCGTAACGGGCTCGGGTTCGAACGCGGGGTCGCCAGATTGCAATGCGAATGCCCGGTGCAGTTCCGCCGTGCGCTGGCCGAGCGTGCGCACGAGTGCGAGATAGGCGCCGTGCGCGTCCGCGTCGACCGGCTCCGCCGCCATTCGGTTGTTTTCGAAAAAGCGCTCCAGATAGGCGACCGTGTAGGTCCAGCCGTCGCCCTGATTCGCGACGTACCCCTGCAGCAGCGCGAGCGTCATCGGCGTGCCGTCATTGCCGACATACTCGAGCGCGCCCGCGACCGGCGCGCAATTCGCAAAGCGCGCAACCTCCGTCAGATAGCGACCGATCTCGAGTTCCGGGTTCACGCCCGCGCGGATGCGGCGATAGCCCTTTAGGAACAGGCGGTCACCCAGCGTCACGACGGTATTGCTGCTTTGCGCCTGCGGACGGCCCACGGCGAGTTCGGCCATCGACTCGCCGGCCAGCCCCGTAAACGCTTCGGTCGGAACGAAACGCAGCTTTCCATTTGCCGTCGACAGCTCGACGCGCTTTGCAATGGCCTGGACCACGGCGCGGCAGAACGGTTCGTCGGCGAGCGCATCGGCCATGGCGCCTACGTTTGCCTGCTGGCGCACCTTGGCTATCGTTGCCGGCGCCAGCGCGCGCAATCGCTCCTCGTCGGTCGACTCCCACGCGAGGGCGAGCGGCACGAAGTAGGTCGCGGCCTCGGTGCCGCCCTCCGTTTCGACGAGGGGCAACAGCCAGCTCTGGCGCCCGACGCTCCACTGCACGTAATCGGTCAGCTTGGCCCGCTTGATGACCTCGCCCTTCGCTGCGTACCAGCGTTGCGATTCGAGATGGCGCGGCAGCACTTCCTGCTCGAACTGCGCGCGGATCTTCTCGGCCATGCGAATGCGCCACGGCACGACGCGATCGCGGAAAAAGCTCGTCCAGCCATCGAACAGCACCAGCACGGGCAGATCCTCGCGCGCGAGGCGCTCCGCGTGCCACTGCGGCACCTCCACGTCCACCGCCAGCCGGAACCAGAAGAAACCGTGCGCGGGCAGCGTGAGCAGGTACGGCAGCTCGCCGACCGGCGGGAACGGGTTTCGGCCTAACAGCTCGACCGGCACGCGGCCGCGGTAGCGCGCGAGGTCAAGCTCGACCGGTTGCGCCGATCGCGACACGTTGGCCACGCACAGGATCACCTCCTCGCCGTACTCCCGCAGGTACGCGAGCACCTTGCGGTTGCCCGGTCTCAGGAACGTGATCCTGCCGCGCCCGAACGCCTGGCTCGTCTTGCGCACCGCCAGGATGCGCCGCATCCAGTGCAGCAGCGAGGAAGGATCCCGCAACTGCGACTCGACATTGACCGCCTCGTAGCCGTAGATCGAGTCCATGATGGGCGGCAGGAACAGCCGCTGCGGATCGGCGCGTGAGAAGCCCGCGTTGCGGTCGGGACTCCACTGCATGGGCGTGCGCACCGCATTGCGGTCGCCGAGATAAATGTTGTCCCCCATGCCGATCTCGTCCCCGTAATAGATGATCGGGGAGCCGGGCATCGAAAAGAGCAGGCTGTTCATGAGCTTGATGCAGTCCGAGTCGTTCTGCATCAGCGGCGCGAGCCGGCGGCGGATGCCGAGATTGATGCGCGCACGCGAATCGGCCGCGTACGTCTGGTACATGTAGTCACGCTCCTTGCTCGTCACCATCTCGAGCGTCAGCTCGTCGTGGTTCCTGAGGAAGATCGCCCACTGGCAGCTCTCGGGAATATCCGGCGTCTGCCGCATGATGTCGACCACGGGGTGGCGGTCCTCCTGCGCGATCGCCATGTAAATACGCGGCATCAGGGGAAAATGATAGGCCATGTGGCACTCGTCACCCTGGCCGAAGTATTCCGACACGTCCTCCGGCCACTGGTTGGCTTCAGCGAGGAACACGCGGTTCTTGTAATCCCGGTCGAGCTCGGCCCGCAGGTGCTTGAGGAGCTGATGCGTTTCGGGCAGGTTCTCGTTGTTCGTGCCGTCGCGCTCGATGAGATAAGGAATCGCGTCGAGCCGAACCCCGTCGACGCCCATGTCAAACCAGTGCCGCATCACGCGCAGTACCGCTTTCACCACACTCGGGTTGTCGAAGTTCAGATCCGGCTGGTGCGAGAAGAAGCGGTGCCAATAGTAGGCCTTGGCCACCGGATCCCAGGCCCAGTTGGAGCTCTCGGTATCGGTGAAGATGATGCGCGTCTCCGGCCACTTCTGGTCCGTGTTGCTCCAGACGTAGAAATTGCGCTTGCTCGAATCGACCGGCGCCCGCCGCGCCGCCTGGAACCAGGGATTCTGGTCCGAGGTGTGGTTTATCACCAGCTCGGTGATCACGCGCAGTCCGAGTCTGTGCGCCTCCCGCATGAACTGCCCGAAGTCGGCACGCGTGCCATAGTCCGGATGCACGTTGTGGTAGTCGGAGATGTCGTAGCCGTCATCCTTGAGCGGCGAAGGGTAAAACGGCAGCAGCCAGATGGCGGTGGCGCCCAGGTCGCGAACGTACTCGAGCTTTTCCGTCAGCCCCTGGAAGTCGCCGATGCCGTCCCGGTTGCTGTCGTTGAAGGCGCGAACGTGCACCTGATAGATGACCGCGTCCTTGTGCCAGAGCGGATCGTCCTCCAGCTCGCTCTTGCGGTTGCGTATGGACTCAGCCATGACGTCGCTCAGGCGAAATTCTCGAAATCGCGCTCGGAGCGCAGGCGCTTCTTCACCCGGAAGACGTGCGTCTGGCAGACCTGCGGATTGAGCTCCACATAGTTGCGCGCGCCCTGCCACAGGTAGCTCGTTCCACCGAGCAGGTCCTCGACCTCATAGGACCGATCGCGATCGATGCCGAGCTCGTCAAGCGGCACCTCGAGCCAGCCCGACTGCGGGTAATGCGGATCGAGATTGACGATCGTAATGACGACGTTCGAGCGGTCATCAGTATATTTGCCGTAACAAAGCAGCTCGTCGTTGTCGATTTCCATGAACCGGATGTTCCATTCCTGCTGCAGCGCCGGGTTCTCCCGCCGGGCGCGGTTCACCGCGGCGACGAGCTTGCGCAGGCTGTCGGGCTTGTCCAGATCCCAGAATCGCACCTCGTACTTTTCGGAGTTGCGGTACTCCTCGCCGCCGGGGTCGCGTGGCACGTTCTCGCAATGCTCGAACGCCGGACCGTAGATGCCGTAGTTCGCGCCGAGCGTGGCGGCGAGCACGAGGCGCGTCATGAAGGCCGGACGACCGCCGTGCTGGAGATAGGCGGTGAGAATGTCGGGCGTGTTGGGCCAGTGATTGGGCCTGAAGTACTCGCGCGAAGCGTGGCTCGAGAGCTCGCTAAAATACTCCGTCAGCTCCGACTTCGTGTTGCGCCATGGAAAGTAGGTGTACGACTGCGTGAAACCAAGCTTCGCCAGCCGGTGCATCACCTTGGGCCGGGTGAACGCCTCCGACAGGAACATCACTTCCGGGTGATCGCGCTGGACTTCCGCGATGAGCCATTCCCAGAACGCGAACGGCTTGGTGTGCGGATTATCGACCCGGAAGATCGTGACCCCCTGCTCCACCCAGAACGTGAACACGCTCTTCAATTCCTCCCACAGTGCCGGCCAGTCGTCACACTCGAAATTGAAGGGATAGATGTCCTCGTACTTCTTGGGCGGGTTCTCGGCGTACTGCACGGTTCCATCCGGGCGCCAGCGGAACCACTGCGGATGCTGCTGGACGTAGGGATGATCCGGTGCGCACTGGAAGGCGATGTCGATCGCGACCTCGATGCCGAGCTCGCGCGCAGCTCGAACCAGGTGCCGAAAATCGTCGAGCGTGCCCAGCGCGGGGTTCACCGCCTTGTGCCCGCCCTCGTGAGAGCCGATCGCCCACGGGCTGCCGGGATCGTCCGGCGTCGCCTTGAGCGTGTTGTTTCGGCCCTTGCGGTTTACCCGTCCGATGGGGTGAACCGGCGGCAGATAGAGTACATCGAAGCCGAGCTCGGCCACATACGCCAGCCGCATCTCGCAATCACGGAAGGTGCCGTGCCGCCCGGGCACATCGGCCGTCGAGTGCGGAAACATTTCGTACCAGGCACTGCAGCGTGCCAGTGGCGGATCAACCGTGAGCCGCAGCTCGGGCGTATAGGTCTCGTCCAGGCTGCGGTCCGGATAGCGGGTCATCAGCGTCAGTAATTCGTCGCCGAGGGCAAGCGCCTGGCGCGCCTCGAGCTTGCCCATGCCCTTCAGCTTGTCCGCAATGCCCGACAGCGTCCGCGCATCGGCGCCCTTGGCCCGCGCCGCGGCCTTTGCCACGAGCTCTGCGCCGGTCTGCAGCGCGAGCGCCACGTCAGGCGCCTCGACGCGCTTCGCAAAGTCCTTTCGCCAGGAGAGAAAACCGTCGACCCAGGCGCTCACGGTGTAGCGGCAACGTCCCGGCGCTCCGACCTGGAACTCGCCGCGCCACCGGTCATTGTCCGCAAACTGCATCTCGGTCTCGGTCCACGCCGCCGCTTCCTCCCTGCGATAGCGCAGCATGCAACGCAGGGTGTCGTGGCCATCGCCGAACACATCTGCTTCAACTAGCAGCCGGTCGCCGGCGGCGCGCTTGGCGGAAAATCGCCCGCCGTCAACCGCGGGGTAGAGACCCTCGATGACCGCGCGGCGGCGTCCTTCGTCCGGCATGCTTTTTTTCGTCATCCTTGTTTCCTCCGTCCGGAGCGGCCCCTTAAGAGTGCCCCGTGCTCTTGAAGAATAGCGCACCGAGCGGCGGCAGCGTGAGCCGCAACGACCAATCACGGCCATGCGCCGCGTGGGGCTGCGCCTCGAGGCCGCCCAGGTTGCCGACGCCCGAGCCGCCGTAACGCGCCGCGTCGCTGTTGAGAAGCTCCTCCCAGCGGCCGCCCCGCGGCACGCCGAGCACGTAGCCGGAACGCAAGACCGGCGTATAGTTGAGCACGACCAGCACGACTTCATCGCCGCGCGCGTTGCGGCGGATGAAGCTTAGCACGCTATTTTCGCGGTCGTTGCTGTCGATCCACTCGAAGCCGCCGCGCTCGCAATCGAAATCGCATAGCGCGGATTCGGCGCGGTAGCAGCGATTGAGATCGGCCACCCACTCGCGCACGCCCTCGTGCAGCGGGAAGCCCAGCACGCGCCACTCCAGGCTCTCGTCGTGCTGCCACTCGCGCCGCTGGCCGAACTCGCAGCCCATGAAGAGCAGCTTCTTTCCCGGATGCGCCCACATGTAGCCGAAGAGCAACCGCAGGTTGGCGAACTGCTGCCATTCGTCGCCCGGCATCTTGCCGATCAGCGAGCCTTTGCCGTGCACGACCTCGTCGTGCGACAACGCCAGCACGAAATTCTCGTCAAAGGCGTACCAGAGGCTGAAGGTGAGCTGGTCGTGTTGATTCTTGCGGTAGATCGGGTCCCGGGACAGGTACTTGAGCGTGTCATGCATCCAGCCCATGTTCCACTTGTAGCCGAAACCCAGCCCCCCGCCCGAGACCGGGCGCGAGACCATCGGCCACGCGGTGGATTCCTCCGCGATCGTCTGCACGTCGGGGAAATCGCGGTAGACCGCTTCGTTCATATGCCGCAGAAAGCTCACCGCTGGAAGGTTCTCACGACCGCCGTATTCGTTCGGCACCCACTCACCGGCCTTGCGGGCATAGTCGAGGTACAGCATGGAAGCCACCGCATCCACGCGCAGACCGTCAATGTGATACTTGTCGAGCCAGAAGAGCGCGCTGCTCTCAAGGAACGCGCGCACCTCGTGCCGCCCGTAGTTGTAGATGCAGCTGTTCCATTCGGGGTGATAACCCAGGCGCGGATCCGCGTGCTCGAACAGATGCGTGCCATCGAAGTACACGAGCGCGAAGCCGTCGTTCGGGAAATGCGATGGCACCCAGTCCAGAATCACGCCGATGCCCTGGCCGTGCAGGTAATCGACCAGATACATTAAGTCCTGCGGCGTGCCGTAGCGCGAGGTCGGCGCGAAATAACCCGTCGTCTGGTAGCCCCACGAGCCATAGAACGGATGCTCCATCACCGGCATCAACTCGACGTGCGTGAAGCCCATGTGCCGCACGTAGCTCGCGAGCGGCTCGGCCAGTTCGCGATACGTGAGGGAGCGGTTGCCCTCCTCGGGGATGCGGCGCCACGAACCGATATGCACCTCGTAAATGGACATCGGCGCATTGCGCGCCGAGGTCGCCGCGCGGCGCGTCATCCACTCGCTGTCGCCCCATTCGTAGTCGAGGCTCCAGACGCGTGACGCGGTCGCGGGCGGAAGCTGCCAGTAGAACGCGAAAGGATCGCCTTTGTCCGCCTCGTGCCCGTGCACTTGGGAGCGGATACGGTACTTGTAGTGGGCGCCTTGTTGCACCCCGGGCACGACCCCCTCCCAGATACCGGAGCCGTCCGGGCGCGCCCGCAGCACATTGCGGCCTGAATCCCAGCCGTTGAAGTCGCCAATCACCGCGACCGCCGCCGCGTTGGGGGGCCCACACGGCGAAGCGCGTCGCGGGCTCGCCATCGAGCTGCACGGGGTGCGCGCCCAGCTTCTCGTACAGCCGGACGTGGCTCCCCTCCTTGAAGAGATAGACGTCGTGCTCGGTCAGGATGGAGCTTGCCCCCCGCCGCTCGCCGCCTGCCGCTCCCGGCGGCGCTGCCGGTTTCGGCGTCGATCTGGTTTTCGCTCGCATCTCTTCAATACTCCATCAATCCGTCCAAAATATTTCCTGCCGCTATCGATCGGCGCGTCTTGATGCGGCCCTGTCCGGGCGCTTACGCACGCGCATGCCGAGTCGCCTTGCTTCCCGGGCGAAGCCAATGCTGCAGGAAAGCGATCAGCTCGCGCGGCGGCCTGAGCCAAAGATCAGCGAGCGTCTCCCGCAGCTCCGAACGCACGAGCACGGCAAGGCCGCGGCCTTTGATTGCGCGAAACGCGTCTTCATCCGTAATGTCGTCCCCGAGATAGGCCGCGACGCACGCGGCGCCGCTTTCCGCGAGCACGGTCTTAACAGCGTGCTCCTTATTGGTGCCGCGCGCACGCAGCTCGAGACCGCCGTCAAAAGCGATCAGCTCGAGCAGGCCGTCCGCGGCGAACGGCTGCCAGGCGGACTTCACCTGCTCTCTCAGCCGCGCGATCTTGATCACCGGCAGGCCCCGCCAGTGCAGCGCAACGCTCGCTGGCTTGCACTCAATTCGCGCCCCTACACGGTGGAACCCCTCGGCGGATGCTTCGGCCGAGGAAAGCGCCTGTCGCGTTTCCTCAGCGGTTTCCTGCACGCGCACGACGCCGTCGGCAGACATGCGTTCCCAGCCGTGCGCACCCCAGATCTCTGGTGAGCGCTGCAACGACAGCAGCGCGGCAACCTCGGATGCGCGCCGGCCGCTCACGATCACAACGCGCGTGTCGGACTGTGCCATTACCGCGTCGAGCAGCTGGACGACACCGGGATACGGTACCGCCTGGTCGGGCCGGATCTTGAACGGCGCCAGTGTCCCGTCGTAGTCCAGCATTAATACCCGCTCGCTCGCGGCGGACAGCGCTGCGTAGTAAGCATCAAGATCGAAAGTCGGCGTCAGTATCTGCATCGAGCCTTCTTGGCAGTCATCAATACCGTATTGGTCACAATTCGTTGCCGAGGAGAATGATGTGCACACGGTAGGGTCCGTGCGCCCCGAGCGTCACGGTCTGCTCGATGTCGGCCGTGCGCGAAGGCCCGGAGATAAAACTCACCGCCCGGGGCGGCTCTCGCCGCTCGTTGCGCATGAGCTGCCACGCTTCTTCCATGCCGCGAACGATGCGGGATTTCTCGACGATGGCAACGTGCGTCTCCGGCAGCAGGCTCACAGCAGCCGGCGTTTGCGGGCCCGACAGCGTCATCAACGTGCCGGTCTCGGCGACGGCGCAGAACGCGCCCGTAATGCCCACGAGATCGGTCTCGCGCGCCGCGCGCACTGCAATCTCGATTCCAGCCGCGCGCCAGTTCAAAGCTGCAAAGGCCTCCCAGCATACCGCCTCTCGTGGCAAGTGCTGCGCCTCGAGGTAGCGCGCGATCGCCGCCGGCGCCGCGGCAAGCGATTCCACCTCGTCAACGGTGCTGGCGAGCTCAAGCGCCTCCGCGCGAAAACGTGCGACGGGATCCCAGTTCGTGGCGGGGCGCGGGTTCTGCGGGTGCGCCGCGATGTGGGCAAGCACTGCTTCACGCTCGGCCGCATCGGGCAGCGCGCTTTTCGCCTGCCGCGCGCGAATCCGCGCCAGAATGTTTTCACGTGCGCTCACTTTGACTAGAGATCCTAAAACACAAAGGGCACCAAGGTTCTATTCAAAGAACCCTACGCTCTCGATTTTCTTTGTGTCCTTCGTGTCCTTCGTGTCTTGTTTGGCTTTCGGCTTTTAGCCGAGCGTGGGCATGTTGAGTCCCGGCGCGGGCGTGTCCTGGTGCGGCCAACGCGTCGTCACCACCTTGGTGCGCGTATAGAACTTCACGCCCTCCATGCCGTGCACGTGAAGATCGCCGAAGAGCGAGTTCTTCCAGCCGCCAAACGAATAGAACGCGACCGGCACCGGAATCGGCACGTTGATGCCCACCATGCCGACCTGAATCTCGTTCTCGAAGCGCCGCGCCGCGCCTCCTGATTCCGTGAAAATCGCAGTGCCGTTGGCGTAGGGATTACGATTGATGAGATCGATCGCGCCCTCGAGCGTGTCGCTTCGAAGCACGATGAGCACCGGCCCGAAGATCTCGTCCTGGTAGATCTTCATGTCGGGCTTCACGTTATCGAAGAGCGTCGCACCAAGGAAAAAGCCGCCCTCGTGCCCCGGGACCTTCAGGCCACGGCCGTCCACCACGAGCTTCGCGCCCTCCTTCACGCCCTGATCGACGTAGCCCGCGACCTTGTCCCGGTGCTGGCGGGTGACGAGCGGCCCCATCTCGACGCCCTCCTTGTTGCCCGGGCCAACCATGATCGCCTCGGCTTTCTTCTTGACCAGCGCCACCAATGGATCCGCCGCCGCGCCGACCGCGACCACCGCCGAGATCGCCATGCAGCGTTCTCCCGCGGAGCCGTAGGCCGCGCCGATCAATGCGTCTGCCGCGAACTCGAGGTCTGCGTCCGGCAGCACCACCGCGTGATTTTTGGCGCCGCCGAGCGCCTGCACGCGCTTCCCATTCTTCGCGCAGGTCTCGTAAATGTACTTCGCGATCGGCGTCGAGCCAACGAAACTGACCGCGTGGATGCCGGGATGGCTGAGAATCGCGTCCACCGCTTCCTTGTCGCCGTGCACCACGTTGAAGACGCCGTCGGGGAGCCCGGCCTCTTTGAACAGTTCCGCCATTCGCATCGAGGCCGACGGCACCTTCTCGGAGGGCTTGAGCAAAAATGTGTTGCCGCACGCGATCGCCACTGGGAACATCCAGAGCGGCACCATCACCGGGAAGTTGAATGGCGTGATACCGGCGCACACCCCGACGCCCTGTCGCACCGTGTGGCAATCGACGCCCGTGCCGACGTTCTCCGAGTGCTCGCCTTTGAGCAGATGCGGAATGCCGCAGGCGAACTCCACCACCTCGAGACCGCGCTGCACCGAGCCCATCGCATCGGGCAGCGTCTTGCCGTGCTCCTCGCTGACGAGGCGCGCGAGTTCCTGCTGGTTCGCCTGCAGCAACTGCAGGAACTTCTGCATCACCCGGGCGCGCCGCAGCGGGGGCGTATCGCGCCATTCCGGGTAAGCCCTTTCCGCGGCCTTTACCGCCGCATCGATGTCGGCCGCATTGCAGAACGGCACGTGGCGCGTGACGGCGCCGGTTGCGGGATTGGCGACGTCACCGAAACGAGCGGTCGTGGCGCGCTCGCGCCTGCCCCCGATCCACAACTCGACGGTCGCCGCGCTGCGTGCTTCAACTGGCTTGTTCATCGTTTTCTCCTGTACAGCTCGCGGAAGGTGACGCCTTGCGGCGCCGGCATGTCACGGGTGGCGGTCCAGCCGCCCGCCATTGGAATGCGATGGATGAGACGGTCGCGGCCGCCCATCAAGGCAAGGAGCCGCGCACCCATTGCCGCCCCTAGCGCATAGAGCGCCGGCCGCTGGGCCGCCCAGCGCCAAAGACCGAAAGCGGCTCGCTCGGTCCAAGGCTTCAGCTTGCGCTTGAACTGCTGCTCGCGCAGTTTGCGCATGAGGTCAGGAAGCGGGATCTTCACGGGACAGACAACCCCGCACTGGTTGCACATGGTTGCAGCATTCGGCAGATCGAGCGCGTTCTCGATCCCGACGTAGGCCGGCGTCAATACCGAGCCCATCGGGCCCGGGTAGACCCAACCATACGCATGCCCGCCGACGCTCTGATATACCGGGCAGTGATTCATGCAGGCACCGCAGCGTATGCAGCGCAGAATTGACTGCAGCTCGGATCCGATGAGGCTCGTGCGGCCGCCATCGACCAGAATGACGTGAAAATGCTCGGGGCCGTCGTGCTCGCCTTTGCCCTTCACGCCAGTCGTCACCGAGATGTAGTTCGAGATCGACTGGCCAGTGCCGTTCGGCGGCAGCAGCCGCATCAGCGTCGCGACGTCTTCGAGCGTGGGCAGAATCTTCTCGATCCCGGTGATCGCAACGTGCACGCGCGGGAGCGTCGTCACCATGCGGCCGTTGCCTTCGTTGGTGACGATCAGCGTCGAGCCCGTCTCGGCAATCGCGAAGTTCGCGCCCGAGATGCCCATGTCCGCCGTGATGAAATGACCGCGAAGCCGATCGCGCGCTTCGCGCGTGAGCTCCGCAATGTCGGTCTTGCGCGGCGTGCCGTGCTTTTCCGCGAACAGGTCAGAGACCTCATCGCGCGTTTTGTGCACGACAGGCGCGACAATATGCGAGGGTGGCTCCTTCGCGAGTTGCAGGATGTACTCGCCGAGGTCCGTCTCCAGCACTTCGACCCCCGCGGCCTCGAGCGCGTCGTTCAACGCGCACTCCTCGGTCACCATCGACTTCGACTTGACCGCCTTGCGCACGCCGTGGCGCCGCGCGAGCTCACAGACGATCCGATTGGCTTCCTCGTGCGTCTCGGCCCAGTGCACCTGCGCACCGCGTGCGGTCGCATTGCGCTCGAACGTCTCGAGATAAACATCCAGGTCCGCGAGCACGCGATCGCGGATCGCGGCCGCCGCGTCGCGAATGGCATCGAAGTTGTCCATCGCCGCGACACGCTGGGCGCGACCACGCACGAAATTACCCTGCAGTTTGTTGAGCGCATTCTGCAGGTTGCGGTCTGCGAGCTTCTCGCCAGCCCGCGCTTTGAAATGCATGGAGGTGACTTGCATGCGTGTGTCTGGAGAGTCTGGCGGAAGGAAACCCGAGCATGCGATTATAGCGCGGGCCGCGGTTCAGCCTCGCGGCGCCACGAGTCGAATCATGTAGATGCCGCTGGCGACCACGACTGCTGCGCCGGCCAGCATCCAGGCGTCCGGCGTTTCGCCCCAGACGAGGAAACCGACCAGCATCGCCCACAAGAGCCCGGTATACCGGAATGGCACGACGACCGCCGCGCGCCCCAGACGCAAGGCTTCTATCACCATGAAGTGTGCGCTGGCGTTGAAGAAGCCCGCGGCGAGGAACCATGCGATCCCCTCCGCGTCGACACGCTGCCAGCCAAGCGGGCTCGTCACGAGTCCTGCCACCATGACCATCAACCCGGACCAGAAGAGCACCGAAATCGAACTCTCGGTGCGCGACAGACGCCGCGTGTATGCGTCCCGAAAAGCGTTGATCAATGCGGCGATCAAGGGGAGCAATGCGGCCCATTCGAATCCACCGCCGGCGGGCCGCACGATCAGCATCACGCCCACGAAGCCGCCTCCGATCGCCAGCCATTGGCGCCCGTCCACACGCTCCCCGAGCAGCGGCACCGAGAACAGGGCGACGAAAACCGGGGTGGAGAAGAGCACGACCGTCACGAGCGAGATCGGCAGCAAGCTCAAGCTCCACACGATAAGGCCCGCGCTGGCGGCAAAGAGCAGCGCCCGCAGAAACTGCCCACCCCGGTTGACGACCCGTAAAGCACCCAGCCCGGTCACGCTCACCGCATACGGCAGGATGAACATGAAACCAGCCAGCTGCCGCAGACAGATCACCTGGCCGATCGGGTAGTTCTGGGTCAGGTGCTTGGAAACGGCGTCGCTGAGCGTAAGGAGTCCGGCACCCGCCACCATCGCGAGCACCCCGCGCAGCACCGACGGCTCTTTCATCTTGCGCCCGGACTCGCGGGTTCTTCGACTGCTTTAAATGCGGAAACGCCGCACGGCGTCTTCGTTCCACGCGAGCCCGTTGCCGGGGCGCGCGGATGGATGAGCCAGGCCGTCCGCGATCCGCAGCGGCTCCTGCAGAAGCACGCTGGCCCAATCCACGTACTCGAGCCAGTGCCGGGTCGGCGTCGCCGCAAGGAGGTGGGCGCTGACTTCCGGGAACAGGTGCGAGGACATTTGCAGGCCCCGCGCGGAGGCAAGCTGGGCCGCGCGCAACCAGCCAGTCACGCCTCCGATGCGCTCGAGATCCGGCATGACGTAGTCGCACGCCTCGGCTGCCAGCGCCTGCTCCATCCCGAAGGGAAGCGAAAAATTCTCCCCGATCTGAATCGGCGTCGTGAGCTCGCGCGCGAGCACCGCGCAGCCAGCGTAGTCGTCGTGCCGAACCGGCTCCTCGATCCAGGAAACGCCGCCCTCTGCATCGAGCGCGCGCCCGCGTCTCAATGCTTCCTCCACTGAAAGCGCCTGGTTGAAATCGACCATGATCTCGATTTCGCCGGGAATTCTCCCGCGAACCGCTCGCAGCGCCGCAAGGTCGGCCTCCATCGTCGGATACCCGAGACGCAGCTTGACTGCGCGAAACCCGCCTGCCAGTAGCTTCTCCGCCTCATCGGCGACCGCTTCTGGTGCCATCAGTCCCAGGCCACAGCTGTTGTACGCCCGTACCGGCTGGGGCGCGGCACCGAGATAAACCGCAAGCGGCTGGCCCGCAGCGATCGCGAGCGCGTCCCAACAGGCGACATCGAACGCCGCCATCGCCATGCGCACAATGCCCTGCACACCAATCAGCGTGAAACGCTTGTAGAGCTTCGCCCAAAGGGCGACCGGTTCCACTCGGTCGCCCTTTACGGTACTCAACACTTCTTTCAGGAATGTCTCGATTGCGGGTGCAGCAGCCGGCAAATAACAGAATAGGTACGAGCGCCCCGTGATGCCCTCTTCGGTCTCGAGATCGATGAGGAGCAGCGGGGCGACGCGAACCGCTGCCGCGCTGGTGCCGAGCACATAAGTCATCGGAACCAGCACCCCGACGGCGCGAATGCCACGCACGGTGAGTCTAGGCTGCGTCATGAACCTATCCGAAAAACAATTTCACCGCCAAGACGCCAAGGAAGATCAGAACAAGAATTTGAGCCGCCGATGAACGCCGATAGACGCCGATAACAACAGAACAACAATAGACAGAATTTACAGCAAGTAGACAGCGCGGGGATGAGAGCAACGTCAACTCAATGATGTTAAATCTCTCTTAATGGGGTCTGTCCCTGTCTCTTCAGTTGTTGATCTTATCGGCGTTCATCGGCGTTCATCGGCGGCTAATTTTCTTGGCTTTTACTCTGTGATCTCTGTGTCCTCTGTGGCTATTTTTTTTTGAATTTATCCGCGTTTATCTGCGTTTATCTGCGGTTGCACGATGTTTCTGTTTTTGAGATCCGTCCTAGTGCTCACGGCGGCCTTGTGCGTGCAATGCGAGGATGTCCCAGACGGCACGGTTGGCCGGCGTAGGCACCCCGGCCTCAGCGCCGAGCTGAACGACGCCGCCGGAGAGCCACTCGACCTCCAGGCGGTTGCCGCTGTCCAGATCGTGATGCATTGAGGACGTCATGTCGGCCGGAACGCTGTCCGCGAATCGCAGACGGTCCTCGGCATAGTTTTCGGGAAGCGCTACATCGAGCGCACGACCGACCGCGACTGTCTCCTTCATGATCGCGAACAGGAATGCCCGCGTCTGCAGGTTCGAGCGAATCGGGCCGATCGGCATGCGCATCGTCGTGGTGGTCGCCGACAGACCAACGAGAAAGGTGTATTTCTCCCATAGAGTGCGCCGGATGTCCGGCGCGATCTCGGCCTGAATGCCGGCGCGCAGCAAGGCCTCCAGAAGCGCCTCGACGCGAGGCGTGCGGCGACCGTCGTATTCACCGATCATCGCCCGCTGCATAGTGCCGGTCTGGTGAATGACTCCGGGGCGCGAGATACGGGTCGCGACGTAGCCCACGCCGCCAATGACCGCCTCGTCGCCCAGTTCGCGGCGCAGGATGTCGTCCTTGATCACGCCATTTTGCAGGGAAAGCACGGCGGTATTCGGGCGAACATTGGACTTCACGGCGCGCGCAGCCGCCTCGGTGTCCCACAGCTTGACGGCGATGAGCACCAGGTCGACCGGGCCGATCACGGCGGGATCATCGGTCACCTTGACCTGCGGCAGCCGGATGTCGCCCTGCGGCTCGTTCTCGATGACGAGTCCGTGCTTGCGCATGGCTTCGAGGTGCGCCCCGCGGGCGACAAAGGTAACGTCGCAACCCGCGTGCGCGAGGCGCCCGCCGTAGAAGCCGCCGACACCGCCAGAGCCCATTACCAGGATCTTCATAATGCGTGAATGGTGAATGGTGAATGGTGAATGGAAAAAACAGCGCGTCGCACTTCCGCATCCTGTTTTTCTTCAGTTCCGAGATTCATTTGTGTCGATCGGCGTTCATCGGCGGTTCAATTTCCGATCCGGCGAGAACTTCGGCAACGTGAAGCACCTTCGTTTTCATGTCGCCCCGGCGGCGCAGCCGTCCTTCGATATTGAGCATGCAGCCCAGATCGCCGAGCACCACCGCGTCCGCACCGCTTGCCGTTACGTTTACGCATTTCCGCTCCGCGATGTGCGCGGAGATCTCGCCGAACTTGAGCGCGAACGTGCCACCGAAGCCACAGCAGGTCTCCGCCTCGTCCATCTCGATCAGCTTCAAGCCCGGTACTTTGGCGAGGAGCTGACGCGGCTGACTCTTGATACCCAGTTCCCGCAACCCGGAGCAGGAGTCATGATAAGTAATGGTTCCTTTTAGATTTCCTGGGACGGCGCCCAACCTGGCGACGTTTACCAGGAAATCTGTCAGTTCGTACGTACGCTCGCACAGGTTCCGTACTCGCTCCAGTTCATCCGGAGCGTCGCGAAGCAGCTCCGGATAATGCGTGCGAATCATGCCGGCACATGAACCGGAGGGCGCGACCACGTACTCGAAAGCCTCGAATTCATCGAGCACCTTGCGCGCGAGCGCCTTTGCGGCGTCGCGCGCGCCGGCGTTGTAGCCCGGCTGGCCGCAACAGGTCTGGGTTTGCGGCACGACGACCTCGCAGCCAGCGGCCTCGAGCAACCGGATGGCCGCGAAACCGATCTGCGGCCGCATCAGGTCAACGAGACAAGTGACAAAAAGACCGACGCGCATTTTCGGGAAAAGCGTGACTAGAAGTTAATTCAAAAACCCAAAATATAGCCGCCGATGATTATCTCAGAAAAAGGGCCGCAAACCCGCGCCTTTCGTAACGCGTCGATGCGCAGCGCGAGGAACCCCGTGACCGTGCTAGGATGAAGCACGGCCAGCAACCGTATCATCAAGATGGCACGAGCTGCGAATCCCTCCGCCCCAAACATCGTCTTGATCCTCGCCGACAACCTCGGGTGGGGCGAGCTCGGCTGCTATGGCGGCGGCGAGCTGCGTGGTGCGCCGACGCCGCGCATCGACCGGCTTGCGTCCGAAGGGCTGAAGCTGCTCAACTTCAATGTCGAGAGCGACTGCGTGCCGACGCGCTCAGCGCTGATGACGGGGCGGCATCCGATTCGCACCGGTGCGCTGCAGTCCGTGCCAGCGGGTCTGCCCCAGGGAATCACGCCCTGGGAAATTACGCTCGCGCAACTCCTGTCCGGACAGGGCTATGCGACGGCAATCTTCGGCAAGTGGCACCTCGGCGACCGTCCCGGCCGTTACCCTACCGATCGTGGCTTCGACGAGTGGTACGGCATCCCGCGCACCACCAACGAGAGCCTGTTCACGAGTTCGCCTGGCTACGACCCGGACGTGGTGCCATTGCCTTACGTGATGGAGGGCCGCAAAGGCGCGCCCGCGAGGAACGTCGCCGTCTATGACCTCGAAATGCGGCGTCGGATTGACTCCGACCTGGGCGCACGCGCCGTCGATTTCATGCGCGCACAGGTTAAGGCAAGACGCCGCTTCTTCGCCTATGTGCCGGTCACCCAGCTGCACTATCCGACGCTGCCGCATCGCGAGTTCGCCGGCAGGACGGGAAACGGCGACTTTGCCGATTCGATGGTGGAAATGGACCATCGCGTCGGCCAGATCCTGGACGAGATCGACGCGCTTGGCATTACCGGCGATACGTTTCTCATCTTCGCAAGCGACAATGGACCGGAGTTTCGCCGCCCGTGGCGCGGCACGGCGGGGCCATGGGTCGGCACCTACCACACGGCGATGGAGGGCGGACTGCGCGCACCCTGCCTGTTGCGCTGGCCGCAACGCGTTGCGGCCGGCCGCGTGTCGAACGAGATCGTGCACGTCACCGACCTCTTCACGACGCTCGCCGTCATCGGCGGCGCCAGCGTCCCGGCCGATCGGCCGATCGACGGGGTCGACCAGCTGAATTTCTTCCTGGGCGCGCAGGACGGATCGAACCGGGAAGGATTCGCCTACTACATCAAACAGGAACTGCGCGCGGCGAAATGGCGTAACTGGAAGATGCACCTGGTGTGGGAGACCGAGCCCAACGCGGGAGCGAATCACCTCGAATCACCGCTGCTGTTCAATCTGGTCCAGGATCCCAAGGAAGAGACCGATCTCAATACAGTCGCGAGCTGGGCGCGCACCCCCATCCGCCGCATGATTCAGGAGTTTCAGGACAGTCTGAAGAAGCATCCGCCGATCCTGCCCGGCGCACCGGACGACTATACGCCGGGCCGCCTAAGCCCGAAGGAGGAGGGAGGAAGGCGGAAGGCGGAAGGGCGAAGAAGCAAGAAATCGCAGTAACGATTCAGTCCGCTCACGAATCACCACTCACGAATCACGGCCTTTAAGCCTGCCAAGGACGCAGATACTCCATCCGGTCAGCAGAGCGCACATTCAGCTGCCGCACCATTTTCTTTTGCAGGACATGCAGCACCACCGACGCTCCCGCCTCCCCGCTGGCCCACAACCGCCGATAGAACTCGCTTTGATGCCCGATCGCCTGGCCCCCGATACCGAGAATGACATCGCCGCGGGACAGGCCCGCCTTGGCGGCGGGCGACCCGGGCAGCACGCGCGTTACCACGACGTGACCCTCGATTTCCTCGGAATAAACGCCCAGCCAAGGTCGCGGCCCCTCGCGCCGTTGGCCGCTCGCCAGCAGGTCACCCAGCAGCGGCTTGAGCAGATCGATCGGAACGAACATGTTGCCGGGAAACGCTGCGCCGATCTCCAGCGTATCACTCACCCAAAGCGAGCCGATGCCAACGAGCCGCCCCTCCGCATCGAGCAACGCCGCCCCGCTGTGCTCGAAGCGCGGGGGTGCGGTAAAAATACCGCCCTCGATCATGTACTCCCACCACCCCGTGAAGCGACGCTTCGCGACAACGCAAGCGCGCGAGGCCCCACCGGCAGCGCCGTGCGCGGCGATGAGGACGGTGGATAGTTCCGCGAGCTCGCCGGAGTCGCCGAGCTCGACCGGGCGGCAGTCCAGGCCCGCACGCAGGAGACCGAAACCAGTGGCATGGTCGTAGCCCACCACACCCGCTGGAAATACGCGCCCGTCCCCGGTGACGACGAGGATCGAGTGCGCCTCCAGGATCAGATAACCGATGGTGAGGATGAGGCCCTTGTCATCGATCACGACCCCGGTGCCTTCGCGCTCGGCGCCCAGGTTGTCCGCGGTGCGGGCCTCGGGTACGGTCTTGATGCTGAGCTTCACCACCGCGTCGAGCGACAACGTGTCCGCGCGCAGGTCGGGTACCGCGACGTGCGCGGCGCGCCAGGCCGAAAGCGTGGCTGCGAAGAAAGAGACGGTCACGGTTGGCGTGCGTCCAATGGCGGCTTCGGTAATGTCGCGGGCGACCACGCACGGCGCCTGCGGTACCGATACCGCGCACCATCAGCTGACGCACGATGAGTTCGTCGACCCGGAGTTGGGCTATCAACCAAACGCAACCGCGTTTGTCCTCGAGTGCATGCAGG
>JAQBFV010000164.1:0-20570 GCA_032123035.1 Betaproteobacteria bacterium
GACGTGATTCGAGGCGCGTCATGCTCACACGATTGGCCGCAAGCGGGGCCAGCAGATCGTGCATGGCACCCGGGGCGTTGCGCGTGGACATGATGAGGGAGGTCTTGTCACTGCCCGATGGAGCAGCATCCTCGGGGGCGAGTACCAGAAAACGCGTGGTGTTCCTGGGCCCGTCCTCGACGTTGCGCGCCAGCAGATTGAGTCGATATAGGGCCGCTGCCAACATCGGCCCGATCGCGGCTGCGCCGCGTTCGCGCGCCGCCAGCCGCGCCGCCTCCGCATTGCTGACGACTGCCACGCGCTCGGCCGCCGGCAGATGGCGTGCCAGCCACTGCTGACACTGTGCAAGACTCTGTGCATGCGAATAGACCTTGCGCACGCTACTTAACCGCTTCGCGCGGCTCATCAGGGACTGGCGAATCGGCAGCACGACCTCGCTGCAGACCTTCGCTGGCGTAGAGAGCAACAGATCGAGCGTGCGGCCGATGGCGCCCTCGGTGGAATTCTCGACCGGCACGACACCGTAGCCGGCGGCTCCGGTCTCGACCTGGCGAAACACCTCATCAATCGATCCGCACGGAATGGCGGCCGTGAGCCCGCCAAAATGCTTGGAAACCGCCTCCTGGCTGAACGTACCCGGCGGGCCGAGGTAGGCGACCGTCATCGAATCTTCGAGCGCCCGGCACGCGGAAATGATCTCGGTAAAGAGGCGGGCCAACGCCGCATCGCCCAGGGGGCCACGATTGGCCCTGATTATGCGCCGCAGCACCTGCGCTTCACGCTCAGGACGGTAAGCACCCCCTGCCTTGAGCCAGCCGATGCGTTGCGCCAGCCGGGCGCGTGCCGACAGCAGCTTGACGAGACGATCGTCGAGCGCGTCGATCCGGCTCCGCAGCTGTCTTAAAGGCTCAGCCATACATAAGTTTGGGCAACAGACCACGGGCCGTCGGCAGCGCCCATTACACCGGAACGGTGGCTGGGGCTCCGTTCAACGTCGGCCATCATTGTTCCACCGGCACATAGCGCACCGCCAGAACGCCCTCGATCCTGGAAATCTCCGCGATCACGTCAGCGGTCGCGGGGCTGTCGACGTCGACCAGCGTGTACGCCATCCCCCCTTTGGATTTGTTGAGCATATTATGAATGTTCAATCGTGCATTGCCGACCGCAGCCGATATCTGCCCGACCATCTTCGGCACATTGGCGTTGGCAATAGCCAGGCGGAACGGTGACTCGCGTCCCATCACCACCTCGGGGAAGTTGACCGCGTTAACAATGTTACCGTTCTCGAGAAAATCGCGCACTTGGTCGACGACCATCACCGCACAGTTGTCCTCCGCTTCGCGCGTCGAGGCGCCCAGGTGCGGCAGCGCCACCACCAGCGGATGGCCGACCAGTTTTTGCGCCGGAAAGTCGCAGACGTAGCCGCGGAGGCGCTTGGCAGCGAGCCCCTCGAGGACGGCATCGTTGTCGACCACGCCGTCGCGCGAGAAGTTGAGCAGGATCGCCTCGTGTTTCATGAGCCCGATACGGTCTGCATTGATCAGGCCACGCGTGGCGTCGCCCAGCGGCACATGGACGGTGACGAACTCGCTTTCGCGGAACACTTCGTCGATACTGCGCGCCTTTCTCACCCGCGAGGACAGGCTCCATGCGGCCTCCACCGTGATCTCCGGGTCGTAGCCGAGCACGTCCATCCCGAGTTTGATCGCCGCATCGGCCACCAGGCTCCCAATCTTTCCCAGACCGATCACGCCCAGCGTGTGACGCGGCAGCTCGATTCCGGCAAACGCTTTCTTTCCGTCCTCGACCAGCCGGTCGATCGCCTTATCGTCGCCCTGCAGCCCGTCCACGAACTTCAGCGCGGGCAGCAGGTTCCGCGCAGCGATCAGCAATCCCGCGATGACGAGCTCCTTCACTGCATTGGCGTTCGCGCCCGGCGCATTGAACACCGGCACGCCGCGCTTGCTCATGCTGTCGACGGGAATGTTGTTCACGCCAGCGCCGGCGCGGCCGATCGTCTTGACCCGCGCCGGGACCTCCATTGAATGCATGTCGTGCGAGCGCACCAGGATCGCATCCGGATCCGCGACCTTGCCGCCCACGAGGTAGCGTCCCGGGGGAAAGCGCCCGAGCCCCAGCTCGGAGATCTGGTTCAGTGTCAGGATCTTGAGGGATTCAGCCATGCTTACGCTCGAACTGACGCATGAAATCGAGGAGAGCCTGCACGCCCGCCAGCGGCATCGCATTGTAGACCGACGCGCGCATACCGCCGACCGCCCGATGACCTTTGAGCTGGGTCAGCCCCGCGCTCTCCGCCTGCTTCAGGAACTCCGCGTCAAGCCGGTCGTTACGCAGGCGAAACGGAATGTTCATGCGCGAGCGGTCCGCCTTGGCGACCGGTGAATGGTAGAACTCGGTCTCGTCCAGGTAGTCGTAGATAAGCCTGGCCTTCGCAACGTTCATCTCCTCCATCCGGGCAAGCCCCCCCAGCTGCTTCAGCCACTGGAATACCAGTCCGGCGATGTAGATCGCGTAAGTCGGCGGCGTGTTGATCATCGAGTCGGCCTCGGCCTGGATCTTGTAGTCGAAGATGGAGGGCGTATACGGGGCCGCTTGCCCGATCAAGTCGTCGCGAACGATCACGATGGCGAGGCCCGCCGGGCCGATGTTCTTTTGCGCGCCGGCGTAGATCAACCCGAAACGGGCGACGTCGAGCGGGCGCGAGAGGATATGGGAGGACGCATCGGCGACGAGAGGGACATCGCCGGTGTCCGGAATCCAATGAAACTCCACGCCGCCGATCGTCTCGTTTGACGTGTAATGAAGATACGCCGCTCCGGGATCGACCGTCCATTTTTCCTGTTTCGGTGCATAGGTGAACTTGGCGTCCTCCGAACTCGCCGCGATGCTTACCTTGCAAAAGCGCCTGGCTTCAGCGATCGCCCGGGTCGACCAGTGTCCGGTATTCACGTAGCCCGCCACCGCCTTCCCCCGCAGCAGGTTCATCGGCACGGTCGAAAATTGCCCCGCCCCCCCACCGTGTAGGAACAGTACCTTGTAATTCTTCGGGATCGCCAGCAGCTCGCGAAAGTCGGCCTCGGCCTGCGCGTGGATGCCGATGAAGTCTTTGCCGCGGTGGCTCATCTCCATCACAGACACGCCGCTGCCGCGCCAGTCGAGCATCTCCGCGGCAGCCTGCTGCAGCACTGGCTCAGGGAGCGCGGCCGGGCCAGCGCCAAAATTATAAACGCGTGACATAAAACTTCCCGTAGTGAGCGGAGCGCGAGGAACGGCAGGTCCTGCCAAGACGGCGCCCGACCGCTTACTGCTGCCCGTCCGCTAGCGTCTCGTCATCCCCGTCCGCCTCGACGATCGTTTCCAGCCCGGCCAGCCGCTCGCCTTCGTCGAGGTTGATCAACCGCACTCCCTGCGTGGTGCGTCCCTGCTCCCGGACCTCTCCGACACGCGTGCGGATCAGCACCCCGCCGGTGGTAATGAGCATGATCTCGTCTTCCGCGCCGACGAGCTGCGCGCCCACGAGATCGCCGTTGCGCTCGCTGCACTGTATGGCGATCATGCCTTGCGCGCCGCGCCCATGGCGGGTGTACTCGGGCATCGGAGTGCGCTTGCCGTACCCGTTTTGCGTCGCAGTGAGGACGGACAGGCTCTCGTCACTTGAAATCAGGAGCGAGATTACGCGCTGGCTCTTCTGCAGCCTCATCCCGCGCACCCCCGTCGCGCTCCGCCCCATCGGGCGTACCTCGTCCTCCGCGAAGCGCACCGCTTTGCCCGCGTCGGAGAACAACATGGCGTCCTGTTTGCCGTCAGTGAGCGCGACCCCGATCAGGTAATCCTCGTCGTCGAGATTGACGGCGATGATGCCCTTCGCCATCGGGCGGGAAAAGGCCGACAGCGCGGTCTTCTTTACCGTGCCGAGCGCGGTGGCCATGAACACGAAGTGCTCGTCGTCAAACTCTTTCACCGGCAGCACCGCCGTGATCTTTTCGTGCTCCATGAGGGGCACGAGGTTGACGATTGGCTTGCCGCGTGAGGCGCGGCTGCCCTGAGGCACCTCAAAGACTCTCAGCCAGTAGACGCGTCCGCGGTTCGAGAAGCACAGGATGTAATCATGGGTATTGGCGATGAAAAGCTTCTCGACGAAGTCGTCGTCCTTCGTCGTCGTCGCCTGCCGGCCGCGGCCACCACGTTTCTGCGCCCGGTAATCGGCTACCGGCTGAGACTTCATATAGCCGCCGTGCGAGAGCGTCACCACGACGTCTTCAGGCGCAATCAGGTCCTCCATGCTGAGGTCCTGGGTATGGGTCACGATCTCGCTCTTGCGCTCGTCGCCGAACCGTTCCTTCACTTCGGCCAGCTCCTGCTCGATGATCGTCGTCACGCGCGCGGGCTTCGCCAGTACGTCGAGCAGATCGACGATCGTATCCATCGTTTCCCGATACTCGGCCACGATCTTGTCCTGCTCCAGGGCCGTGAGGTTTTGCAGCCGCATCTCGAGGATGCGCTGCGCCTGGACGTCGGAGAGCCTGTAGCCTTTGTTCTGGAGACCGAATTCTACGGAAAGCCCCTCGGGCCGGGACACATCCCCCGCGCTGCGCGCGAGCAGGTCCTCTACCAGCTGGGAGCGCCAGAAGCGCCCCATCAGCTCGCGCTTGGCGTCGGCCGGCGTGGCCGAGCCCTTGATGAGCGCGATCACGTCATCGACATTCGAGAGTGCGACGGCGAGACCTTCGAGAACGTGTCCGCGCTCGCGCGCCTTTCGCAGCTGGAAAACCGTGCGGCGGTTTACCACTTCGCGCCGGTGGCGCAGGAACGAGTCCAGCAGCTGCCTGAGATTGAGAAGCCGCGGCTGGCCGTCCACCAGCGCAACCATGTTCATGCCGAACGCCTCCTCCATCTGGGTTTCTTTCCACAGATTGTTGAGGATGACCTCGGCGTTTTCGCCGCGCTTGAGTTCGATGACCGCGCGCATGCCAGTCTTGTCGGATTCGTCCCGAATGTCAGAGATGCCCTCGATCCGTTTGTCGCGCACCAACTCGCCGATTCTCATGAGCAGGCTCGCCTTGTTGACCTGATACGGCAGCTCGTCGATCACGATCGAGAATCGTCCGCCCTTGTCTGCCTCCTCGAAGTGCGTGCGGGCGCGCATCACCACCCGGCCGCGGCCGGTGCGGTAGCCTTCCCTGGCGCCTCCGACCCCGTAGATAATTCCGCGCGTCGGAAAGTCGGGTGCGGGAACGATTTTGATAAGATCGTCAATCGTGGTATCCGGCTCCTTGAGCAGAAGCTGGCAGGCGTCAACCACCTCCGAAAGATTGTGAGGCGGAATATTGGTCGCCATCCCCACCGCAATGCCGGACGAGCCGTTGACCATCAGGTTCGGCACCCGCGTCGGCAAGCAGACCGGCTCCTCCTCCTTACCGTCGTAGTTCGGCACGAAATCGACCGTTTCCATGTCGATATCGGCCAGGAGTTCAGCCGTGATCCGATCGAGCCGGCACTCGGTATAGCGATACGCCGCGGGAGAGTCACCATCGACCGAGCCGAAGTTACCCTGCCCGTCGATCAGCATGTAGCGCATGGAGAAGCTCTGCGCCATGCGCACCAGCGCCTCGTAGGTCGCGGCGTCGCCGTGAGGGTGATACTTACCCAGAACGTCACCCACCACCCGCGCACATTTGACGTAGGGACGGTTCCAGGCGTTGTTGGCCTCGTGCATCGCGAACAGGATGCGACGATGCACCGGCTTGAGCCCGTCGCGAACATCCGGGAGGGCGCGCCCCACGATTACGCTCATCGCGTAATCGAGGTAGGAGCGGCGCATCTCTTCTTCGAGACTGACGGAGAGAGTTTCCTTGGCGATCTGATCCATGAAAAGGCGGGGAAACGGGGCTTTGTTCAGTTACCAGAAAAAAAGATTTTACCACGCGCGCGGCCATCATCCTCACACTCATCGCGACCGCGGCATCGATCGATGCCCTCCGTCATTTTCGCAGTAACGAGCGGCTCCGCGCCGCCCGCAAGGCGATGTACGTTGCAAACCATTGAACGACGCAACCCATGCGTCGTGCGGCGCAAGAAGTCTGCGGTTAAGTCGAACTCGAGCCAGGCACCGGCACACGGCCCCGCGGAGCCGGTCTCCTAATGGTTCAAGCAGGCGGTCGATCTGCGTCCCTGAACCGCACGCCGTGCATACCGCTCCCACGCTTCTTCACGTCAGCCAGCGCCGGCCGACCGTGGCAGCGCGTCCGCAAGCCTTCTGCCCCCCGACCCGGGTGGTCCCAACGGTCACCTGACGGCAAGCGGCCACGCCGCTGCTCGTGGAAGGCTGGTATCCCGGAATGTGACAGCCCCCCCCCGGAGGGAATTGCAGGGCTCCAAGGCACGAAACTGCCAATCCGAAGGGCCGGCGTTCCTTTTGTGCAACAGGGAAATACGCTTCTAGCTCAGAATCATGTTATGATTCCTGCATAATTTGCCTTGCGCAAATGGTTGTGATATTAGTTAGTTCTCAGGGAGAGAACTGAGAGCTGCTTGGTCGTATTCCGGCGGGACCCTAACATCTATCTTGCGATAACAGGAGGATCAAAAATCATGAATTCAACGATCCGGTCAACTCTCATTGGCCTCGCGGCGGCAGGTGTATTGCTGCCGGGATTGGCGGCCGCTCAGGCAACGGGCGGGTACCTGACGGACACGGGGGGCGCAGAGGTCATGGCGCCAACCTCCGGTGTGTGCGTACGCACCCCACAATGGACTCCGGCACTGGCAACCGCCGAGTGCGATCCCGACCTGGTGAAAAAGCCGATGGCGGCGCCGCGAGCCGAACCGATGAAGCCCGCGCCGAAGAAGAAGGCCGCCAAGAAGAAGAAATCAAAGCCGAAGAACGTTCAGTTCAAAATCGAGCTGCAGAACCAGCCGTTCGGCAAGGCCCAGATGACCGCCGATAACAAGAAAGATGCCGATAAGTTCCTGGGCGGCATGGCCAAGGCCAACAAGCGCGCCAAACGCGGTCCGGTCAAAATCGGCGCAGTCGTCGTGACCGGGCATACCGACCGTATCGGTGGCGCGGCCTATAACCAGAAGCTGTCCGAGCGCCGCGCGGTGGTCGTCAAGGACTACCTGATCAGCAAAGGCGTTGACCAGAAACTGATCTTCTGGGAAGGCAAAGCCTCCAAGCAGCCCATCCCGGTGACGAAGTTCTGCGACAACAAGATGAAGCGCAAGGATCTCATCGAATGTCTGGCGCCGAACCGCCGCGTCACGGTTGAGGTTGTTGGCCGCGCGCCACCGCTCAAGAAATAGTAGTAGTCGCGCTGATTCGAGCGTCTCGGTAACGAAAGGCCCTGCTTCGGCAGGGCCTTTTTATTTCCCGCGAACCGGGTATGGGCCAAGTCCAGGAAACCGTCGTTGAGGCCGGCTGGGTAATCCCGGTCGAGCCAGCCGAAGTCGTCCTGCGCGATCACGCCGTCGTCATTGCCGGCGACCGCATCCAGGCGATCCTGCCGTCCCGACAAGCGCGGGAACGCTATCCGGATGCCCACCGCGTGGACCTGGCCGGCCATGTCCTGATTCCGGGCCTCATCAACCTGCACACCCACGCCGCCATGGCGCTGATGCGCGGGCTCGGCGACGACCTCGGGCTCATGGAATGGCTGAACCAGCACATCTGGCCGGCTGAGATGCGCCTTGCCTCCCCAGAGTTCGTCCACGACGGCACGCTGCTGGCCTGCGCGGAAATGCTGCGCGGAGGAGTCACCTGCTTCAACGACATGTATTTCTTCCCCGAAGCCACTGCCCGCGCGGCGCTCGCTGCGGGCATGCGCGCGGCGCTTGGGATCATCGTCGTGGAATTTCGTTCGCCGTATGCAACCGACGCCCCGGACTACCTGAGCAAGGGCCTCAGCGCGCGCGATGCGCTCAAGCACGAGCCGCTGCTCTCGTTCTGTCTCGCGCCGCATGCCCCGTTCACCGTCAGCGACGCGACCTTCGAGCGCGTAGCGGTCTACGCGGACGAGCTCGATCTCCCTGTCCATATCCACGTGCACGAGACCACCGATGAAATCCACGAGAGCGTCGCAACCCACCAGGTTCGCCCGCTCCGGCGGCTGCAACGCCTGGGCCTGCTGGGCCCCAATCTGATCGCCGTGCACGCGGTGCATCTCGCGGACGACGAAATCGCGTTGCTCGCTGAACATGCCTGCCACGTTGCGCACTGCCCCTCATCCAATCTGAAGCTGGCAAGCGGTATCGCGCCGGTGACCGCGCTGCAGGAAGCCGGCATAAATATCGGTCTCGGAACGGACGGCGCAGCGAGTAATAACCGCCTCGACGTACTCACGGAAATGCGCCTCGCCGCCCTGCTCGCCAAAGGCGCCAGTGGAAAAGCCACCACGCTGCCAGCCCATGCTTCGCTGAGGATGGCGACCCTCAATGCCGCGCGCGCGCTGGGGCTGGATGATGCCATCGGCTCACTCACTCCCGGCAAGTTCGCGGACATGACCGCTGTCGACCTGTCCAGCCTGGAACTTTCACCGTGTTACGACCCTCTTTCCCATCTCGTCTACGTAGCGGGCCGCGAGCACGTCAGCCATGTATGGGTCAACGGGGAGCTATTGGTCGAAGGTGGTCAACTCCAGCGCCTGGATGCGAATCAGCTCACGGCCAAGGCCGCATACTGGCAGGAAAAGATCCGGGCCTAGGTTCAAGGTTCAAGGTTCAAGGTTCAAGGTTCAAGGTTCAAGGTTCAAGGTTCAAGGTTCAAGGTTTAGGATTCGGGCCTCCTGATTAGGTTAGAATTCACGAGGGATCCCTGTCGAGGGATCCCTGTCGTCAGCCTGCCCGATTCCCGCGCCCGAATCCTGATGATCAACGTCGACCCTCTCGAAATTGAAAAATTCAGCGAGCTTGCGCATCGCTGGTGGGACCCGCGCGCGGAATTCAGGCCGCTGCATGACATCAACCCCCTGCGGCTCGGCTACATCGACGGCATTGCGTCATTGCGCGGCAAAGCGGTGCTCGACGTCGGCTGCGGCGGAGGCATACTGGCGGAAAGCATGGCTGCGCGGGGCGCGGCCGTAACCGGCATCGACCTTGCAGAAAAACCGCTCAACGTGGCGCAACTGCATCTGCTCGAATCGGGACTGCATGTGGACTACCGCCTTGTCGCGCCGGAAGCGCTCGCGCAACAGAAGCCAGGATCTTTCGATGTCGTGACGTGCATGGAAATGCTCGAGCACGTGCCCGATCCGGCGGCAACGGTCACCGCCTGCGCGGAACTCCTCAAGCCGAATGGTCACGCGTTCTTTTCAACGATCAACCGCAATCTCAAGTCCTACCTGTTTGCGATTTTCGGTGCGGAGTACGTGCTACGGCTCCTGCCGCGTGGCACGCACGACTATGCACGGTTCATCAAGCCATCCGAGCTCGCCGCGCTCACCCGCACCGCGGGACTACAGATGACGGCCATCATCGGGATGGCCTACAACCCCCTCACCCGGGTCTATTCACTGGGCAGTGATTCGGACGTGAACTACATTCTTCACGCTACAAAAGCCGTGAATGGTGAGTAGTGAATCGAGAAGACTGTTTCAAGTTCCGCGTTTACGATTCACGATTTACGATTAACGATTCACGATGATAAAAGCGGTCTTGTTCGACCTCGACGGGACGCTCGCTGATACGGCTCCCGATCTGGCATACGCCCTCAACACGCTGCGAGGCTCCCGCGGGATGCCCCCGCTGCCCCTTGAAGCCACGCGGCCGGTCACGTCGCACGGGGCGCGCGGCCTGCTCGGTGTCGGCTTCGACATCGCGCCGGGCCACCCGGATTACGATGCAGTGCGTGATGAGTTCCTGGCGCTATACACGGCGAATCTATGCCGCGCAACGACCCTGTTTCCCGGCATGCCGAAACTGTTGTCCGGGCTGGAAGAGCGCGGACTGCCGTGGGGCGTCGTCACGAACAAGCTGGAACGGTTTACTCGTCCGCTGCTCGACCTTCTCAAATTGAGCGACCGCAGTGCTTGCATAATTAGCGGCGACACGACGCCCTGGAGCAAGCCACGCCCAGAACCCCTACTGGAAGCAAGTCGTGTGATTGGCGTCGAGCCACAGGCCTGCGTTTACGTCGGTGACGACCGGCGGGATATCGAAGCCGGACGCGCTGCAGGAATGAAGGTGGCCGTGGCCGGATGGGGTTATTTGAATGGCAACGATTCCGATACCTGGGGCGGCGATTGGGTCCTTAAGAATCCGCAGGAACTCCTGCGGATTCTTTGAACATTCGGGATACGCGCCCCGGCAGAACGAGAGACAGTCATCCGCTTGAATTCATTAAACTTGCCCATATGTGAGACAATAGAGTTGGTTCATCATTTGGGGGCCAGCCTGTCGTTCGCGGCTGGTAGCCAAATTTGGGGGCGACTTGGTTTCGACGTGGGTCGCGAAGCAGCACAGGGCATGCCAAGGTCCAGTCACCTTGTAAAACCGCTGGAAACACTTAAACGCCAACGACGAGCGTTTCGCTCTAGCCGCCTAACACCGGCTAGACGCTGCACTAGCTTGCTGATGGGCTAGGCCCGCAGGGCAGCGAGGCGCAAGCCAAGCTTGCTCAGTGGGTGCAGCGTCATTTACATCAGCCCCTCTGTGCGGTCTGGTCGCTTGGCCGCACGGATCCGTCGAAGCGACTGGCCAAGCGCCAGCCTGCCGGCCGGCGGGCGCGAGGCGAGACCCAAATGACCAGGCTAAGCATGTAGTCCTGACTGTGGAGGGCTTGCGGACGCGGGTTCGATTCCCGCCGCCTCCACCAAAAAGCAACGGACGGAGCCTGCCCGGCTCCGTCCTTTTTTGGCTGGCGCGGCGGGATGAGAACCCGCCCGGGTTTGACAACGGGATGTCCGGGGGACATCGCGTTGGACGCCGATCGCATCAAGCGAGCGGCGGTCCTGAGGGGCGACTTAACGTCGCGCCGAAGGATGGCCGGATCGCGGAGGCAACGCGAGCCGGACACATTCCCGCCGCCTCCACCAATAAAAAAACGGCCACCCTTGGGTGGCCGTTTTTTTATTAATAAAATACCTCGATCAAACGTATTTTCTTGCAAATGCGTCGATCGAATGTATTCTTTTGTTAAGGAAAGCGCGGATTTGGCGTTTTCCTTCCGCGCTTTCCTAGAGCGGCTTGATCGTAGCGGCCTTCATGCCCTTGGGACCGCGCGCCATCTCGAATTCCACGCGCTGCTGTTCCTTGAGCGACTTATAGCCGTTGCCTTGAATTTCCGAAAAATGTGCGAAGACGTCCTCGCTGCCGTCATCCGGCGTGATGAACCCGAAACCCTTCGCCTCGTTGAACCACTTAACGACTCCTGTTGCCATAATTCTCTCCAAAAAAATAAACGAAACACGAGCGTATGCTCGCGGCCTGCATACGAATCAAGGAAAGTGGTTGAGAACTGAAGGCACTCCGGCAGAAAGCGCAGAGTCTACGGATCAACAAAACACCAGATTGAGTCGACTGCGGGGCGAACGATACCGGTATTCAGTGGAGTTGGCAACTGCCGGCCCTCGCGGCGCCACCCGTGCATTGCTGGTCGGCGCCGCCCGGGCTGGTGATGCCAGATCAGCGAGCCTCGCCGTAAATGAGGGCGTGTATGGCGTCGCGTGGCGGCAATGCTGTGGGATCAACCTGAATCAGACGGATGCCCGCGCTCTTCAGGCATTCAGCTTTCAGTTCCCGGTCCGACGCCGTGGCCTCCTGATTCACCTCCAGCGCCGCGACTACGTGCAAGCTCTTGTCGCACACCACAAAGCTCAGCTTGTGCTGGGCCAGCCGCCGCAGGCGTTGTTCGCGCTCGAAACCCGGTATCGTCTCACCCACTGTCACCACCGCCGCCAAGGCCACGTGCACGTAAATCTCGTGGTCACGACGCAGCGCGGTCTTGAGCAGGTAATACACAACGGCTTCGGGTTGCGAGAGAAAACGCTCGCGCGCAACCCATGCTGGTCCTTTGCGCGCCGGCACAGCTTCCGCCGACGGCGCCGTCTCGGCTGCCGGCTCGCCCTGGCTCACATTGCCCTGGGTCCCGCCGATCAGGAGCACCAGACGATCCTGTCTCGCGGCCTCCTTCTCGGCTGCCTTGTGGTGGTATGCCCAGAGGAAGTAACCGAGCAGCGCAAAGGGAACCAGCGCCAGCAGGTAATAAATTAGCAACTATCGCTCCACCGCCTTGGCGGTATCCAGCAAACGCAGCCCCGGGCGCGCGGGATCTGCCGTGTGCAACGGGAAATCCGGCGCGCGCAGAATTTCGGAATTAAGATCAGCAATGCCCCGAGCGCCAATGAGCGCCATCACGCGGTCGATTTCCTCCCGGAAAATCGTAAGCGCCCGCCGTGCTCCCGTTCCGCCACCCGACGCAACCCCATAGAGCGCAGGACGCCCGATCTGCACCGCGTTCGCCCCCATGGCGAGCGCTTTGACCACATCGGACCCGCGCCGGAAACCACTGTCGACCAGCACCGTCATACGCTTGCCGACCGCGTCGACGATCTCCGGCAGGACCTCGATGGGCGACAGAATCCCGTCGAGATTGCGTCCGCCATGATTGGACACCACCACGCCGTCGGCACCGCAGTCCGCCGCCAGCGTTGCATCCTGCGGGTGCAGGATCCCCTTGACGATAAGGATGTGCGGCCACATCCGACGCAGGTCGCGCAAGTCGTTCCAGTTGAGGGAGTCATTTCGCATCTGCGAGCGGCCCATGGGGCGCGCCGTGACGCGGTATTTGATCTCGCTCGGATAGTTCTCGTAGCGCGGCATGCCGGTCGTCAGGACGTATTTAGCCAGCACCTCGGCGACCCACTTCGGGTGCATCAACACGTCGGTAATGTTGCGGCGCGTGAAGCTGAACGGGATGGTGAAACCGTTGCGCAGGTTGTACTCGCGATTGCCCGAGGCAACACCGTCGACGGTCACGACGAGCGCCTTAAAGCCGGCGGCACGTGCGCGCTCGACCAACTGGTGCGACAGCTTACGGTCCGGCCACATGTAGAGTTGGAACCAGAGCGGAATACCTGAAACGGCCTCGGCCACCTTTTCCATGGCGGTCGTCGAGCCGGTCGCCAGGGTAAAGGGGACGCCGGCCTCTGCCGCGGCGCGTGCGAGGTGGATCTCGCCGTGATACCACATGAGCCCCGCTGTACCGGTCGGCGCGATAATGAGTGGCATTTTCTGCTTCTGGCCGAACAGCGTGATCTCCTGGCTGCGTCCGGATACGTCGACCAGCGTGCGCGGCTGAAAACGGATGCGCTCGAACACCGCCCGATTGTTGCGCAACGACACCTCGTCTTCCGTTCCCCGGTCCACGAACTCGAACAATCCTTTCGGCAGTCTCCGGCGCGCAATTTCGCGCAGATCCGCAATGTTGTAAGCCCTGTCCACCGCGTGCGTCATCGTCCAGCTCCTGGTAACCGCTCGCCCTCGGGGAGCGTCTTAGGTCGTTGGAATCTTAAGGGAAACCGGGAGGCCGCGCCAGACGGAACGGCGCGGTCAGCGGGAAATGGTCACGGTGACGCGGCCGCGCTCAGGCCGGTAACGGCCCGGAAAATGCTCTCGTCCGAGCCGGTCGTCGTGATCAATCCGCCCGGATCATCCGGGGCCGCTATCCATCCACTTGCTGACGAGAGGTGGCGGCTCATTCGAAAGGCGCCCTAGCAGCTTGTCGGCATCGCGCTCGACCATTAGCATCGAACGGTGTTCTGGCGTCACGAATCGCTCGTTGACCGCGTGATCGAGAAAAGCCATCAGCCGCTCGAAATAGGTCCCGGCGTCGAGCAGGCCGCACGGCTTCCGGTGGAAACCGAGCTGGTTCCAGGTCAACATCTCGAACAACTCGTCGAGCGTACCCAACCCCCCCGGGAGCGCGATAAAGGCGTCGGAAAGCTCCGCCATGAGTGCCTTGCGCTCGGTCATGGTTTCCACGACGCGCAGCTCTGTCAGGCCCTTGTGCACGACTTCCCGTTCAAGCAGACGTCGCGGCGTGACGCCGATGACGTTGGCGCCCGCCGCGAGCGCGGCCTCGCCCAGCACGCCCATCAGGCCGATGCTGCCACCGCCGTAGATGAGCCGGGCCCCGCGCCGTGCGATGGCCTCGGCCAGCGCGCGCGCCGCCGCGCTATAGACCTCTCCCTTGCCGGTATTGGAACCGCAGAAAACGCAGACGCTTTTCAAATCCACCTCCCGGGAAAAAGGCGATATTAAGCGATCCGCCGAAGAATCCGTTGCGCTGGATCAATCAGTTACGGGGCAGGCCCAACTTAACCCCAACCGCGACCACCATCCGTTTACAACAGGGACGCAACGTTTTCAACCCGAAAGGAGACGACATGCCTACGAACAGGATCTCGGCGATCACCATGGCGCTGTTTCTCGGCTACGGCACCAGCGCCGGTGCGAGCGGCGACGCATTGACCATCTACAGCAGCGCTCAGCCCGGCGCGCTGTCGCCCGAGCTTTATCGCCATGGAGGCCGCGCCGGAGCCGTTCCAGGCTACGCAGTGGTACGCCACGGGCGCCAACTCACGCTCAAGCGGGGACGCAATCTGCTGCGCTTTTCGGACGTCGCCGCACTGATCGACCCCACGACGGTCAGCTTCGAATCCCTGACTGATCCCAAGGGCACCAGCGTAGTCGAGCAGAATTTCCAGTTCGACCTGGTGAGCACGCAAAAGCTGCTGCAGCGCTATGTGGACCGGAGGATTTCAGTCGACCAGGTGCGGGGCACCGGCGTCGAATCCTTTGCCGGCACGTTGCTCTCGACCCGTGGCGGCATTACGCTTCGGCGCGAGGACGGCAGCATCCAGTTGCTGCCGCATAATGCGGGCATCAAGCTGCCCGAGTTGCCGGGCGGCCTGATCACCCGACCGACCCTGGTCTGGGACATCGCCGCCAAGCGCGCCGGCACGCATCGCGCACGAGTGTCCTATCAAACGACGGGCATCACGTGGTGGGCGGACTACAACCTCACCTATGCGGAAGGTGCAAGCGCCGCCGCTTGCAAACTCGACATCGGCGCGTGGGTAAGCATCCTCAATCAATCTGGCGCGAGTTATTCAGAGGCTAAACTCAAACTCGTGGCAGGCGACGTGCAGCGGGCGACGCGCCCGGGACGCACGCCGCGCGCGGGGCTCGCCAAGCGCGCGATGGCCGAGGACCGCGCTGCCGGTTTCGAGCAGAAGGCGTTCTTTGAGTATCACCTTTACACGCTGGGCCGGCCGACGACCTTGCCCGACAACTCGACGAAGCAGATCGAGCTTTTCCCGGTCGCGCGCGGCGTGCCGTGCGAGAAAACCCTGGTCTACTACGGCGCGGTGCCCGCCTACGGGTTCGGACCCCGGCCGGTGACGGACCGCAACTACGGCACGCAGACCAACCGCAAGGTGGATGTCTACCTTGGCTTCAAAAACGCCAAGCGCAACAACATGGGCCGACCCCTTCCGGCGGGGCGCATGCGCGTGTCGAAGCTGGATCCGGCCGACGCCACGCTTGAGTTCATCGGGGAGGACGCGGTCGATCATACGCCCGAGGATGAAAACGTCCGCGTGAAACTGGGCTCGGCGTTCGACGTGGTGGGTGAACGGCGCCAGATGAGCTTCAGCATCGACACCTCGCGCCGGATGATGACCGAGGAGATCGAGGTCAAGCTGCGCAACCACAAGAAGGAAGCGGTGACCGTCATCGTCAAGGAAAACCTCTACCGCTGGATCAACTGGGAGATCCTCGAGAAAACGCACGCGTTCGAGAAGCAGGATGCGCGCACCGTGCATTACCCCCTCCGGGTAGCGGCCGGTGGAGAGACGGTGCTGCGGTACACCGTGCACTACTCCTGGTGACCGGCCACCGGCGGTGGCCCGTTCAACGTTCCAGGTTCCAGGTTCAAGGTTCAAGGTTCAAGGTTCAAGGTTCAAGGTTCAAGGTTCAAGGTTCAAGGTTCAAGGTTCAAGGTTCAAGCGAAGTTGGACGACTGTTGTACGCGAAGTTCCTCGCATTGAACTTGGAACATCGAACTTTGAACCCGGAACATGGAACATGGACCACATGAAGGTGGTCCGTGAGGAAGTTCCATGCCCACGTCATGGCGCTGAGTTAGAATGTGCGCCAACTCCATGATGGGAGAAGCGTAATGGGTATCGGGACCGTTATCGTGCTGGGCACGTTGCTGGTAATCGTGGTCTACACGACCCTGCTCTACAACAACCTGGTCCAGCTCAAGCATAACGTCGCCAAGGCTTGGGCCAACATAGACGTGCTTCTGAAGCAGCGGCACGACGAGCTGCCCAAGCTGGTGGAGACCTGCAAGCAGTACATGAAGTTCGAGCAAGAGACGTTGCAGAAGGTGATGGAGGCGCGCTCCAGGGTGTTTGCCGCCCGCGAGGCGCAGAACATCCCTGAACTCGGACAGGCTGAAGGCGCGTTGCGCGCTACGCTCGGCCATCTCTTCGCGCTGGCCGAGGCTTACCCGGACCTCAAGACCAACCAGATCTTCCAGCAGCTGCAGGCCCGCATCTCGGGCCTCGAGAACGCGATCGCCGACCGGCGCGAGTTCTACAACGAGTCCGTCAACATCAACAACGTCCGCGTCGAACAGTTTCCCGACACCATTATTGCCGGCATGTTCAACTTCAAGCCGGCGCCGCTGCTCGAGTTCCGGGATGCAGAAAAGGCCGACGTCGACATGAAGCAACTCTTCGGCTCCTGATCGCCGCGGGGGCGCCGGGCATCGCGATGGTCCGCGCGTTCAGTTTCAATCGATCGGAATGGCTGACCAGCGGCTTCCACCTGGTCATCCTCGTCTTTGCGGTCCAGGATGAATCCGGCCGGCTTTGGCCCTATGCGCTCAGCATCATGGCGCTCATCAGCTTCTTCGCATGGGTTTCGGCCTATCGCCGCTACCGCCAGATCCATGATCTGCCCACCTCCAAGGTTGCGTCTGCCGCGCAAGGCTACGTCGAACTCTTCGGGCGCTCCGACCGGCTCGACGGGGAGCCCCTCGTCAGCAAGCTTTCCGGGCTGCCGTGCTGCTGGTTCCGCTACTACATCGAGCGCAAAAGCTCCAATGACAAGTGGCAGCACGAGGATAGCGGGACGAGCATCGCGCACTTTTCCCTGATCGACGACAGCGGGCGGTGCGTGGTCTCCCCCGATGGCGCAGAAGTCCTCTCCAATCGCAAGCAGGTGTGGACGCAAGGCCCTTATCGTTACACGGAGTGGCTGCTCCTGCCGCAGGGTCCGCTCTACGCGGTCGGCGAATTCGTGACGCGGGGCGGCGGCAACGCCGAGCTCGACGAAAAGGCTGATGTCGGCGCCGTCCTCGCCGACTGGAAACAGGACCGCGCCACCCTCCACGAGCGCTTCGACCTCGACGGCGACGGTGCCATCAACCTCAAGGAATGGGAGCTTGCCCGCCTTCAGGCCCGCCGCGAAGTCCGCCAGCAGCATGCCGAGACTCGTGCGCGCGACGGCGTGCACCTCCTGCGCAAGCCGCACGACGGGCGCCTGTTCCTGCTCGCCAACGAGCTGCCGGAGAAGCTCGGGCGCCGTTTCGCTCTCTGGAGCGCCGTCCACCTGCTGGTCTTCTTCGGTACCGGCATCACCTCCCTCTTCCTCTTTTTCTGACAACTGGTCGCCAGAAGCTGTCTCAAAAACCGGGATTGCGGCCGCCGATGAACGCCGATAGACGCCGATAAAGAAGAAGTGTATTGATTTACGCGGGTTTTCTGTCCGCGTTTATCTGCGTTTATCTGCGGTTAAGAAGTTTTTTCGATTTTTAAGATATATACGTTCTAGTCACAAGTTACAGCCTGCCCCCCCAAACTCTATAATCCACGCTGATCCTGGATCGAAAACGGGCGACCATGCGCGAAGCGGATCTGCTGTGCCTGGGAAAAGACGGGTTCCATCGCATGCATTACGTGGACTGGGGAGACCCGGACGCGCGAAAAATCGTGATCTGCGCCCATGGCCTCACTCGCAGCAGCCGGGATTTTGATGCGCTCGCGCAGGCCCTGCTGCCGGAGTTCCGCGTGGTGTGTCCCGACGTAATCGGCCGCGGCAAGAGCGAGTGGCTCGAGGACAAGGAAGACTACAGCAACTCTCAATACTGTGCCGACATGGCGGCGCTCATTGCGCGCGTGACCGCGGGGGATGGCCCCCGGCATCTCTACTGGGTCGGCACCTCGATGGGCGGCATCATCGGCATGCTCCTCGCCTCGCGGCCAAAAAGCCCGATTGAGCGCCTCGTCGTCAATGACGTCGGCATGATCGTACCCAAATCCGCGCTGGAGCGCCTTGCGGCGTACGTGGGCAAGGACCCTCGTTTCACCAGCTTCGAGGAACTTGCCGGCTATATGCGTGTGGTATCCGCACCATTCGGCCCGCTCACGGACGAGCAATGGCACCACCTTGCGCTCCACAGCGCGATGAAACACGCTGATGGAACATGGGGGTTCAACTATGACCCCGGCATCGGTATCCCTTTCCGGAAGGGCCCGCTCGAAGACGTGAATCTGCTGGGTGTCTGGGACCAGATTGCCTGCCCCACGCTGCTGATCCGGGGCGCGGACTCCGATCTTCTGCCGCGGGAGGTCGCGCTCCAAATGACCCAGCGCGGCCCACGTCCCAGGCTGGTGGAGTTCGCCGGCGCCGGCCATGCGCCGATGCTGTTGGCGCCTGACCAGATCGGGATCGTGCGCGAGTTCCTGTCAGGTCGGTGAACGGTGAACGGTGAACGGTGAACGGTGAACGGTGAACGGTGAACGGTGAACGGTGAACGGTGAACGGTGAACGGTGAACGGTAAAGAATTCTGCTCTCGTTTTTGGTTCTTGTGCCTTTTGCATATAGGAATCTGCGTTTATCTGCGGCTAAATTCTAGGTTCTAAACGAAGCTCGATTTACGTTTCACGATTCACGTTTCACGTTTCACGGATCACGGCCGTTCAGCGTTTGCGCGAAGCGGAGATTGCCTTACGGATGAACGTCTTCCGCTCGTTGGTGTCCTTGATCTCGTCGGCAATCAACAGGTAGAGCTCGGCCTCGTCACGCGCCTTTATCGCAGCCCGCTTGACCACCAGCCTGGCAATCGCGCCGATGTGCTGCGCGAGCGAGGTTTCCGCCTGCCGCAATGTTTCGTCGGCGAATTTCCGGGCGATCGACTCATCTCGGGCCCCGACCGGCCCGCTCGGCAACCCTGACCTGTCGCCGGCCGTGAACCTCTTGATGAAGGCGGCCTGCTCCTTCTCGTCGCTGATTTCCGTGGCAACGGCGCGGCACAGGGCATCGATCGAGGCGGCTTTCTTGGCCGCGTTCTTCACCACCATGGCCGAGATGGGCCCGATGTGTTTCGCCAGCGCCGTCTCCAGCCATTTCAGCAGCCCTGCGTCGAACGCCACACCGCTGGGCCCCGACGGTGCCTGCGTCTGGGACGCCACAGTCCGCGACACGGCAGATGCCGGCACTGTCCGATCGAATGCGCCCGCCGGGGGCTCGCCCGCCAGCGCGCGCCGGAACTCGGCAACGCTCTGTGGGCGCTCAGCCTCACGCGGTTTGAGCGCCCAATCGATTGCCATCAGCAGCTCAGGGCCGTGCACGCCCGCGAATCCGGCGCGTACAGCCGGAACCAGGACGTCCTCGTGCACGCGCGCAGCAGCTTCTACGGGTTTGGTTCCTGTCACCATCCAGTACAGCACACCACCAAAGGAGTAGAGATCGCTCCAGGGGCCCTGATTGCCGTGGCTATGGTACTGCTCGAGCGGGGCGTAGCCTGGCGTTACGATCGCGGTCAGTTCCTGGTCGCCGCTCAAGAGGTGCCGCGCCGACCCAAAGTCGAGCAGCACCGGACTTCCGTCACCGCGAATGTAGATATTCGCAGGCTTGATATCGCGGTGCAGATACCCTGCCTTGTGGATCACCTCGAGACCGTCCAGGAGCGGCTCGATGATCATGAGCAGCGGCTGCCGGGAAAGCGGGCGGCGTGCCGAGATCCAGTTGCTGAGCGGCTTCCCGTCGACGAACTCCATTACCATGTAGCCCGTGCAGTTCGCCTCGAAGAAGCGCATGACGCGCACGATATTCGAGTGGCGGAACGAAGCGAGCGTGCGGGCCTCGTCCAGAAAGCGCTGCAGACCCCACTGGAAGGTCTCCCCGGCCGAGCCGACCATGGGCTCCACCGAGCTGTCGGGATTGCGCGAGGCAAATTCGCCCGGGAGGTATTCTTTTAACGCGACCTTGAGATTGAGGTTGGCGTCCGTCGCAAGATAGGTGAGGCCGAATCCGCCGGCGCCGAGCACCGATTCGATACGGTACTCATTCAATGCATAGCCGTTCGGGAGGGCATTCGCGGGCTCAGCAGCTGTCGCCATGGTCGGGATCCCCCGGAGTCCAGCGTGAGAGTAGACAAGGGACCCGTGGGCCCGTCAAGCTGCAAAATGCTCTGGCTGCGCCCCCCCCGGCTCCCTGGCCATCTGGCATGGTCCCGGGCCGCTATTTCCTGTCGAGC
>JAQBFV010000165.1:0-2729 GCA_032123035.1 Betaproteobacteria bacterium
CCTCTCCACCCCAGGTCTTGACGAAGGTGCCGTCCGCCTCGAACTTCAGAACGCGGGATTCGCCTTTGCCATGGCCCTGGCTCACGTAGATCTCTCCCGCCGGGCCAAACGCGATGTCGTTGGGCTCATCAAAGGCGCGCAGATGACCATACGCGTGCCACTCGCCAGCCGTATCCTTGAGACCCAGCATCATCAGGATCCGCCCGCGCGGGTCGAACTTCACGACGATATGCGAGCCGATGTCGGTCGCCCAGATGTTGTCCTCGGCGTCGATGCGCAGACCGTGAGGCCGCGAGAAGACGCCTTCGGCCAGCGAGCGGAGGTAGCGTCCGTTGCGGTCGAACTCCATGAGGCAACGCGGCCCGCGGTGAAACACGAAGAGGTTGCCCTTCGAATTGACCGCCACACCCGAGCACGGTCCGAAGTTGACGCCCCTGGGAAGCTTGAAGCTCTCCGGAACCGGCCGATACCCGAGGTCAGGAATGCCAGAGGGCGTCGGCGCTGCGCCAGCGTTCTTGCTCATGCGAGTTCTCCTTGCCCATCCAGTCGGATCATGCGCCGACGCGGTGTTCTTTGCCTGCGCCGGTCACGCCGCCCGCCGCAAACCGAGCGCCTGCGCGAGAAACGACGAAACGATCTCGGCGATCGCGTCCTCGCGGCCATTGTAGAAGTGATCGCAGTCCGGCACGATTTCGACGCGGCAAGACCCGCCGGCTGCGCGCTGGAACTCCTCCGCAGGATAGCGATCGACATCTTCCCTGTCGCCGCGGATCGCGAGCACCGGGCATTTGATTTTTGGTGCGAGGGCGATCGTGTCCGGCACGGTGGCGATGCGGTCGAGAAAACTTTCCGCGCTGATCACGTACCACCAGCCCGGCATGAACATCAGCTCCTTGCCGCGGCCGGCCTTGACCAGCTCTTCCGCTCGCGCCTTCAGCTCGTCGAATCGATCTGCGGCAAACAGGCGCTCCGTCCCGCCCGCCTCCTGGCGTGTCCCGCCACGGCCGGCCGAAAGCAGCACGAGCGCCGGCGTCTCGGGGTGATCCGCCACGTGCCGCACGCCGAGCATGCCGCCGTTGCTGTGGCCGATCACCACCGGGCGCGGAAATCCGCGCTGCGCCAGCCATTCGGCCGCGATGCGATTGTCCTCGATCGCCTCGCCCGTGGTCTGGAAGGCACCGCCCTCCACCACGCGGCTGTTGCGCGTGCTGAGAATATCGTGGCCGCGGCGGTTGAACGCGAGGAAAGCGAACCCCAGCCTCGTCAGAACCGGCGGCAGAAAGCGTGCGGCGCATACGTAGAAGTTCATCGTGTTGCCGTGGAAATACACGGCGGCACCCGCCGTCGCCCCGCCATCGGGCTCGCAATAGAGGCCCGCGAGCGGCGCCGTCGGTGTGGGGATGGAAATCAGCTCAGTCCGCACTCTGGCTCCGTGAATCGTGAAACGTGAATCGTGAATCGCAAAGTCAATAGCTAATTATTAACCGCAGATAAACGCAGATAAACACAGATCAATACCTACAACAAACAGAAAACCAAAAACTCAGACCCTCGACCCCCAAACGGGCTTTATTAGCCGCCGATGGACGCCGATACAGCTCGGGAACCGCGCCGGCCGGAAGCGGTGCAAGACGCGGCATTTCAACTCCTCTGGAGGGTACGTTGGAGAGCGAAACCTTACCACGATGCGACCTCGTGATGCGCAAAAAAAGACCCCGCCGAAGCGGGGTCCCCGTGCGGATGGTCCTGCGGCTTCACAGCCCGCAGCCCCCTCGTGTCAGCTCAGGTTTACTTGAGCTTGGTCGCCTCGATGGCAGCCTTAGCGCCGAAGCCCACCGTGACCGGGAATGAAACCTGATGGCCGCGGGTGGTGATGTTGTCATCGTGCACCGCGAAGGCGAAGTTGTACACTTTGCCGTCCTTCAGCATCTTGTCGTCGGCGTTAGTCAGGTTCCGTGGGCGGGCCCACACGACCGTCCACATGCCATCCTTCCACGTACCTTTGGCCTGTTTGTTGTCCGCCGCAGAACCCTTGGCACTGGTCCTGCTCACGACGTAGGCGGGAATCAGGTCACCTTCCTTCCAGCCCGCGTTGGGATCGAACGGAACTGCGTTCTGCTCTTTTATGAGGGCCGTCGCGCCCTTGCGAATGTCCTCTTCCCGAAGCGCCTTCTTGCCGACCTTCTTCTCGTCGTACATGTACTTCGGCTGGTGCTTCTTCTTGTCCACGTTCGAGCTGAATGGATTCTTGCCGGCGTCGCCATTGCGGTATTCAAGCACATGGAAGTCGTCCGCCATGCCGACCGGGTTGGAGCGGTGGCCGCGCCATTGCATCAGATCGAGAAAGGCGCCGTCCGCCTTGAGCTTCTTGATTTCATCCATGCTCTTGCCCTGGTCCCAGGATGCCATCGCGTCGGTGCGCGTCGCGGGCAGGTACTTGCGCACGTCCTTCTTCTTGAGGGCCTTAAACAACGGATTTGCCTGAACCGTGGCTTTCGACGGTTTGTTCGGCATGTCGCGTTCGCCGTTGTGGCAAGTGAGCCAGCAGCCCTGGTTGGCGAAGTTCGGCACCGAGCCGTCGTCGATCATGATCGAGAAACGGTCTTCGTAAATGCCCGGCTGCTCGCCTTTCTGCACCACCGCATCGAGCTTCGGGTAGCCGTAATGCTTCCACTCTTTGCCGTCGAAGCGCTCAAACGGATGCGCCTCGCCCGGATACGGATTCCGGG